>PKEU01000058.1 GCA_002919195.1 bacterium | reverse complement strand
CTTGGCGAGGGCTACATCTCCACGGGCAGTCTCTATCTTTGCACCACGGTGTTCCTGCCTCTGGGCCTTCCGCCCGAAGATCCTTTTTGGGACGACCCCAATGAACCCTGGACCGCGAAAAAGATCTGGTCGGGAGGTGATGCGCCCATCGACAGAGCTTTGATGGAATAAAGGATAGTGAAACATTTCACAACAAAAATAGGAAAACAAAGAGAGGAAAACCAATAAAAGCACAGAAAGTTACACGAACCAAAAACAAAAAGATTGGGGGGTAATAAAAACGTGAAAAGCAAAATATCGCGTGTCTTGGGGGTCGTCTTATTATTACTCTCTATGACGAGCACCGCGGGATTGGCTCAACTTCCGGTCGACATCCCGCGCAGCGAGCTGCTCATTGTTGACCAGGTTTTCCGTTACAGCGTCGCTGAGAACTTTAACGTTTGGTTGCCCGTTGGGCCTCCGACTCCCACGCGGCAATCGTTGATTACCGACACTCTGTGGTATATCGACCAGCAGACCGGTGAGTGGATCAACGCGCTGGCCAAGTCGGAGCCCATCTACAATGACGATTACACGCGCATGGTCGTCGAGCTCCGGGAAGGCATCTATTGGAGCGACGGCGAGCCCTTTACGGCCGACGACGTCGTGTTTACGGTGCAGACGCTCCTGGCCAATTCGGGCATGAGGTGGTCGGCTCAGCTCAACCTCTTTGTCAGCGAAGTGTACAAAGAGGACGACTACACGGTCGTCTTTGAGCTCAAGCAGCCCAACTCGCGGTTCCACACCTTCTTTACCGCCCGCTACGACGCTGTTTACATCATGCCGGAGCACGTCTGGAGCAATGTGGCCAATCCGATGCAGTTCCGCTTCTGGCCGCCGGTGTCTCTGGGCCAGTACGTGGTGAGGGACGCGGACCCGGCCGGTTACTGGGAGCTGTTTGAGCTGCGGGAGGACTGGGAGAGGACCTCGGTCGGCCAGGTTGTCGGCAAGCCCGGCCCCAAGTACGTCCTGACGATCTTTTACGGTCCCAACGAGCGCAAGGTCATCGCGATGGCCCAGCACGAGCTGGACCTTTTGATCGACCTGGACATCGAGGCGTTCCAAGCTTTGATCAACCGCAGCGAGACGGCGCGCTCGTGGTATCCCGACTTCCCGTTTGCTTGGCCCGACGAGTTGGACGTTCGCTTTATCGGCTTTAACCTGGACCGGGGCGATTTTTACGCGGATCGCGACGTCCGCTGGGCTTTGGCGCTGGCGCTCGACATGGTCGAGCTGCAGACCGAGTACATCGGTGGCGTGGCGAGGGTGACGCCCATTCCCGAGCCGGGAACGCCGCTCTTGAGCCAGTACTATCACCGGCCGCTGGAGTCGTGGCTCAAGGAATTTACGATTATGGTGGACGGCGAGCCCTTTAAGCCCTACGACGAGACGGTGCCCCAGCGCATCGCCCAGTGGGCCAGGGCGCAAGGGTACACCGTGCCCGATGATCTCGAGGCGCTCAAGGCCATGTTTGGTATCGGCTGGTGGAAGCACGCTCCCGATGTCGCCGAAAAGATCCTCCTGAGCAAAGGTTTCCGGCGCAACGCGCAAGGGCGCTGGTTGACGCCCGACGGCCAGCCCTGGCGGTTTAACATCATCGCTCCGCCCGACGAAGTCGATACCTTCCGCCTGGCCCTCGGTGCCGCCGACCAGTGGACGGCCTTTGGCATCGAGGTGGACGTGGAAGCCCTCGAGCGTGACCCGTTCTACGCTCGCAACAACCTGGGCGATTTCGTTGCGACCTCGGCATGGGGCGCGGCAGGCGGTGGTCTGGCCAACGCTGTGGTCGACAAGTGGCAGTTTATGCAGCATCTCCACAGTGACTACTACCGCCCGACCGGCACGCCTTCGGCCGCCGAGAACAACCTGCGGATCCGTTCCGATGAGCTCGACCGGCTCATCGAGGAGCTCGGCGCGATCTCGCCCGACGACCCGCGGGCGTTGGAGTTGGGCCAGGAGTTTATGAAGCTCTGGGTGGAGAACATGTGGAGCATCCCCCTCGTGAGCTTCAAGAAGTTTATCACCTTTGACGAGTACTACTGGACCAACTTCCCGACGTCCGAAAATCCGTACGGGCAGCCGCTCTACTGGTTCATCGGCTCCAAGTTTGTCCTGCCTCACCTCCAGCCGACCGGCCGCTGAGGCGAGCGACGTCAACGACACGTGCATGAGTTCAAACCCCTTCCCGGAAGGACGCCTCCTTCCGGGAAGGGCCTTTTGGAGGGAGCGGTTTGCATCTCCTAAAGAGGTACATCATACCGCGTTTGATTCAGTGGCTGGTCGTCATCTTTGTCGGCGTGACCGTTGCGTTTATCGTCCCTAGGCTTTCTCCCCTGGATCCCGTGCAAAATACGCTCAACCGCATGGCCGTTTACGGGCTCATGTATCCCGAGGCGGTGGAGTCGCTGCGGGCCACCTTGGAGGAGCTGTACGGGCTCAAAGGCACGGTCTTTGAGCAGTACATCGCCTTTTGGAAGCGCCTTTTGACAGGGGATTTCGGCCCCTCTCTCAGCGTCTTCCCAACGCCTGTCATCCAATTGATTTTGCAAGCTTTGCCGTGGACCATCGGGCTGTTGGTGACGTCGACCATCACGGCGTGGATCTTGGGGATCGTCATCGGCACCTTGGCCGGGGTATACTCGGAGTCCCGGTTTTCCAAAGTCTTGGAGACTCTTGTGATGTGCATCTCGCCGATCCCCTATTACATCATGGCGCTGACGCTGGTGCTCCTCTTTGCCTATTTGATCCCCATCTTCCCTCTGGCCGGGGGAGCGGCGATTGGGCTTCGTCCCAGCTTTAGCTGGACCTTTATCAGCAGCGTGTTGAAGCACGGGTTCTTGCCGGCGTTTTCCTTGGTCATCATCTCGATGGGATGGTATTTCTTGAGCCAAAAGGCCCTCACGTCGACTTTGGTGGCGAGCGACTTCGTCACCTATGCGCGCATCGCTGCTGTGCCGCGCCGGACGATCCTGTACCGGTACCTGATCCGCAACAGCCTCCTGCCCCAGGCGACGGACCTGGCTTTGGGGCTTGGGAGTGTGTTTGGCGGCGCGTTGATCACCGAGGTTGTCTTTTCATATCCGGGGATTGGCCAAGTGCTCAACACGGCGATCTTTCAAGGCGACTTCAACCTGATGATGGGGATTATCATCTTGTCGGTCGTGGGAATCGCTACAGGCGCCCTGATTATCGACCTTTTGTACCCGCTCCTCGATCCCCGCGTCCGCTACCACTAATTGAGCGAGAAAGGGCGTGTCGAAGTGGAGGTCCTAAGGGATCTTCTCCGGTACGACCGCAGGTTTTTGATCGGCTTTATCATCACGGTCCTCGTCTTGTTGGTTTTCCCGCTGTCGCTCCTTTCTCCCTATGAGCCGACGGCGAGGCGGGTGGTGCCGACCAACCTCCCGCCCTCGTGGGAGTATCCTCTGGGCACCAATGCCCTGGGCCAGGATATCGCCTGGAACCTGATCTTCGCGGTGCGCAACACCCTGATCATCGGCCTGTTGTCGGCGCTGCTCTCGCGGATGATCGCGACGTTCAACGGGCTGATCTCGGGGTATATCGGGGGCGTTACGGACCGGGTGTTATCGACGATCACCGACAGCCTCATCGTCCTCCCGCGCCTTCCGATCTTGGTCTTCCTCTCCTTTGTCATGAGAGGACAGCTCAGCATCTGGGGCATCGCGCTGATCCTCGCGTTTTTGGACTGGGCGTGGCCGTCAAAGCGGTACCGTTCGCAGGTGCTGAGCCTCAGGGAGCGTGAGTTCACCGAAACGGCGCTCTTTTCGGGGATGAGCACCTTTTCCGTGGTCACCCGGGAGCACCTGCCATTCTTGGTGCCCTACATCATGGCCGACGTGATCAGCGGTTTTATCTGGGCGATGGGCATGGAAATCACTTTGTCGGTACTAGGCCTCACGTCCCTCTCCATCCCGACCATCGGGACGATGATCTACTGGGCCAACTACTACCAGGCGATCTTGCGGGGCATCTGGTGGTGGATCGGGCCGCCTGTGGTCGTCGCCATCGCGACGGTGATCGCGTTTTATTTGCTCTCGGTGAGCTTGAGCGAGTTCCTTGACCCGCGGACGCGGCTGCAGCGGATCAAGGTCCGGCCGGAGATGGGTTAAATGGGGCCGGGGAGCAAGATCAGGCTTGAGCCGGTGCAAAGGACGGTGCATGCGCGATGAGCTTAGTACGAGCCGAAAGCCTGAAAGCCTATTACATCACGAAAGCCTACGGCGTCGAGCGGGTCGTCAAGGCGGTGGACAACGTCACCCTTGAGGTGCGGGAAAACGAGATTTTGGGAATCGCCGGCGAGTCGGGCTGCGGCAAGAGCACATTGATGAAGACGCTGCTCGGCATCGTGCAGCCGCCGCTCACCGTGGTCGGCGGCAGGGTGGTGTACACCGTCGACGGCAAGGACGTCGATGTGACGGCCGCCTCTCCACAAGAGTTGGAAGGCGTGCGCTGGCGCCACGTCTCCTACGTGCCGCAAGGGTCAATGAATGTGCTCAACCCCGTGCGGCGCATCAAGCACACCTTTCGCGACTTTGTCGCGCACAGGGTCCAGCGGATGAGCCAAGCCGAGCTGGTGAAGTGGGCTGCGGAGCACTTGAAGTCGCTGGGCCTTCCTCCCGAGGTGCTCAACGCGTATCCCCACCAGCTATCGGGCGGGATGAAACAGCGGGTGACCATCGCGCTGGCGACCCTTTTGAAGCCCAAGGTGATCTTTGCCGACGAGCCGACCACGGCCCTCGACGTCATCGTGCAGCGGGGCGTCATCCAGCTCCTTTCCCGCATCCAAAGGGAAGAGAAGAACTCGCTGGTGCTGGTCACGCACGATATGGGCGTGCACGCGCATCTAACCCACCGGATCGTCATCATGTACGCCGGCAAGGTGATCGAAGAGGGGAGCACCGCCAAGATTTTTAGCGCCCCCCAGCACCCGTACACCCAGTACTTGATCGGGTCGCTGCCTGTCATCGGCGACAAGGAATACAGAGTCAGCGCTCCTGGAAACCCGCCGCGCCTTGACCGTCCCCTCACCGGCTGCCGCTTTGTGGATCGTTGTCCCAAGGCGATGCCGCAGTGCCGGCAGGCTGCGCCTGCTCTCGTGGAGACCGGAAAGGACCACAAGGTCGCATGCTTTCTCGTTTCCCCCGAGGAGGAGAAGGAAAGTGCCTGAGCAAGCGAGTTTGCTGAGTGTCAAGGAGCTGAGCCGCGTCTTTATCTTGCGCAGCGGCCTTACCCGGACCAGGATCGCGGCGGTCAACCGTGTCTCCTTTGAGCTCGCCGCCGGGCGTCCCGAAATCTTTTCCATCGTGGGGGAGAGCGGGAGCGGCAAGAGCACGCTGGCCAGGATGCTTTTAGGCCTTTTGGAACCGTCCGAGGGGAAGATTATCTATAAAGGAAGAGATGTTACGGCCATCCGCCGGCGCCGGGACCGGCTGGCCTTTATGAAAGAGGTGCAGCCCGTTTTTCAAAACCCCTTCGACACCTTTAACCCCTTGAAAAAAGTGGAGACCTATCTCTATGAGACGGTCTACAACTTCGGCATGACCGACAACGTCCGCGAGGCCGACCGGATCATCGACGACGCTCTCAGGGCCGCCGGCCTTTCGCTGGTCGAGGTGAAGGGGCGGTATCCCAACGAGCTTTCGGGCGGGCAGCTGCAGCGGGCTGCGGTCGCCCGGGCGTTGATCACCCAGCCGTCTTTGATCATCGCCGATGAGCCGGTGTCGATGATGGACGCGTCGCTCCGGATGTCGGTGGTCAACCTTTTCAAGGAGTTGAAAGAGCGGCTGGGCGTCACGGTCATTTACATCACCCACGACCTCGCCACCGCCTATTACGTCAGCGACCGGATCGTCGTCATGCTTAGGGGAAACGTGGTGGAGCAAGGTCCCGTCGAAAAGGTGCTGGCGGCGCCGCTTCACCCCTATACGCGCCTTTTGAAAGAGTCGGTGCCCAAGCCCGATCCAAAGGACAAGTGGGAAGGCGAGGTGAAGCTCGCCACCTCGGAAGGGGTCGAGTACGCCCGGGCCGGCTGCAAGTTTGCCGGTCGCTGCCCCTACGTCCAAGACGCCTGTATCCGGGAAGCGCCGCCGGACGTGGAGTTTGACGGGCGGATCGTCAAGTGCCACCGGGTCGAAGAGATCGCGAGCGGCACGGCCCAGCCGGCGCAAAACGGATCGGCGCCGCCCGAGGCTTTGCGGTCCCCCAAGGCGGGGTCGCAGGCTGGCTGATTCGCGCACGCGGCACGGCGGGCCCGAGGCGAGCGCCGTAACGAGCCTTTGGAACGGCGGGAAGCAAATTGAAGCAAGGAAGATGACGGGAGCCTGGTTGCCAGGCTCCCGTTTGTTTCGTGGTTTCCCTTCGAGAACGTCGTCTCGAACGTTTTACGAGAAAGGCACCGGTGCGCCTCCGAGACACTGGCAGCGTCGCAGGGGCACGTCCCCCTGACCCGAGGGCTATGAGCCGATCTCGATCTCGTACCACAGAGTGCGGTACGCCGGCCCGATCTCGAGGACGGCCCGGTGGGGATCGTCCGGGTGCGGCGCCACGGCCACCGGCTCGCGGCGGTCGCCGGCGCCGTCGAGGGCGTAGGCAGTCACCCGCGCCGGGGCCACAGGCAGCTCGATGCGGGCTGGGACCCCTTCGGCAAGGCTTGGCTCGTCGCCCCAGCGCTGGCGCACGGTAACATACTCGTCGCGGCTCTCCCACCCCATGCCGGTGTTTTCCACGTAACCTGTGGCCGTTACGAGGATACGGGCGGGCCCGGTGAAACCGTCGCCGTCCATCACGGTGAGGGTCAACGTGGACCAGCCGTCTTGCCGCGTCGGCCCCGGGGCGATGATGACACCGTCTGAGAGTTCAAAGGCGCGGCCGCCGCCGTAGCCGATGACGGCTTTGGAAAGCGGGGTGTCGACCACCACCACGCCGCGTCCCGACGCCGGGCGCTCCCACCGCAGCTCGCCCGTGTCGCTGACGACGATAGGCTCCTGCGGCGCCGCGACGGGCGCCGGCAATCGCTCACCCGAGACGGCGGCTTGGCCCTCCGGCAAAGCATCCACGACCATCGCGATCCGGTGCTGCAAGGCGAGGGCGGGCGGGACGCCCCCGTCGGCCGTGCCAATGCCGAAAGCGCCCGTCTCCAGCAGGCGGCGGCGCTGGGTGGCGTCGTCCACCTGGGCCAGGACCACCTTCTCAGCGGGCCGTACGTCCCCCCGCAAGAGCATCGCCGCGACCGCGGGCAAGGTGACCAGCTTGGTCGGATGCGACTTGATGTCAAAGAAGCTCGGGATCCGCTGCGGCCAAAAATTGGCGTCGTGGGACCAGGCGAAGGCGATGAGCCCGTCCCAATCTTGAAACGCCCCGTAAGCTCCCGCAAGGAGGAAGCCTTCGGAGCTAAAGGTGTTGGGAGCGGGATGGTTGTACTCCGAGACGACGTAGGGCTTGCCCGCCACCCGGGTCGCGGCCAGCGAGGCGATGGTGCCGCCGTCGGCCGCGGTCGTCATGGACGTGTTGCGGACAAGCCAGTTGGAGGCGTCCCACGCCGCGCCGGGAAACTCGGGGTGCTGCCAGTACGCGTGGGCGTCGACGTAGTCGAGCGCGGCCAGGATGCCTGGCGGGCTCCAGGGCACTTGTGTTCCCGTCACGGGAGGCCGGGCGCCGAGCTCCTCTTTGATGTAGCGGTACATCTCGTCAAAGTAGGCCTTTTCCACGTCCCAGAGGAAGGCGATGTAATCCTCTTGCACCTTTTCGGTGCGCGTGGGAAGCTGCGCCCAGAGCGGCCGGCTCACACGGGTCTCCAAACGCTCGCCGGGCGGCAGGCCGATCCCGCCGTCGACGACTTCTCTTACGGACACGCCCGCGATCCAGTACGTCGCGCCGGCTTCAAGTTCGGTGAAGCCGACCCGCCCGCTCTGCACGGGGGCGTCTGTGGGAACGCGGACGGCAAACTCCTTGGGCTCCCACTGGGTTGAGGCGGTGAGCTGGATCGAGCCAAAGCCGGTCCACGGATCGTGGTTCATCATGACGTTGGCTGTGAGGCTGCGGGGCCGGTCGGCCTTGATCCAAAAGGAGACGAGGTACGACTTGCCCGGCTCGAGTTTGAGGTCGACGTGGTGAAACTGGGGCCGCCACGAGACGGCGCCTTTCTGCGCCACCCGGACCTCCAAGGCCGGAAGGGGCTCGCCCGCGGTACCGGCACCGGACGGGAGCAGGGGCCCGGCCCCCTCCACCACGCGCATCGAAGCGCCTTGGCTCAGCTCGTCGGTCTCGAGCGCCCAGTTTCGCGTCCCCTGCTTGAGGGAACCGTTGGCCGCGAGCTCGGGGCCGATGCTGCGATCTCCACCGCCCCACGCCGCGACGAGCGCTTCGGTCGTGCCGTATTTTTCTGCCAGCCACTCTTGCCATTTGGCATCCAACTGCTCCAGGTACCTTTGGGGCATGGCATCGACCTGGCCCCAGCCGGTAAAGAGGATGAGCCCGTTTTCGTTGGTGATCTCGATCATCGCGATCGCCGGCTCTTCGATGTAGCGGTTGCCCGTGTAGGGGTTGGTGTGGGTGAGGAGCTCCCGGGCATAGGCTTTTTGATGCTCGATGATGCCGCGGTCGTAATACGAGAGGCCTTTGTCGAAGTCGGGCCTTTTTTCGGGCTCGGGGTACCCCTCCTGCGGCGTCATGGTGCGGGAGACGTGCAGGTTGAGGTTACTGTAGATGCCGTTGAGCTTGAGCTGGTAGATGAAGTAGTCGAGCCGGTCGAGCTGGCGGGGGTCGAGGCGGCGGGGATAAACCCCCGGCTGCCAGATCCCGCCCGGCGCCTCCTGCATGTCCATATGGTGAAAGCGCACCAGGTTGATGCCAAAGCGGGCGAGCTGCCGGGCGATCTTCTCAGCCGAGGCGTGATCGGGGAAGCACCCCGCGAAGGCGCAGTTGACCCCGAGAAAGCGGATGGGCTCTCCGCTGCCCGTGACAAAGCGGTCTCCCTGGACGGAGATGAAGCCGTCTTTGCCCGCGGGTTTCTCCAGCCAGTGCGAGACGTTGGTGATGTTGTCGGGCGACTCGCGCCACGGGTTGACGACAAAGGGAAACAGCTCCGGCTCCTTGGGCATATCGTCGACTCCTTTCACCAGGAACTGGCGGTTTCCGCCTACGAGGACCGCGTCCGAAGGCTCCAGCGACGCCTTTAGGCTCAACGTGCCCGGGCCCAGGGGCACTTTCAATTCAAAGGGGATCGTCACCACCTGGTCGAGGCGGTCGATGGCGCGGCGGACGAGCTCGACGGGCGCCTGGGGCGCGACCAGGTTGACGCCCGCCGGGGTGTAGACGGCTTCGACGACGAGCTCGGCCCCTTCAACGACGCCCACTTCGGGCCGGAGGACCACCTCTCCCAAGAGCGCGCCCTTGTCGTAGTCGCGGCCGAGCAAGGTGTAGCTCACCTGCACCTTGGTGTGGATCACCCGCAGCGTGTGCCGCTGGATCTCCTCCCTCACGTCGCCCAGGACGTGCTCCAGGATGAGGAAAAGCTCCCCGGTGGGAAGGTCGCCTGGCGCGAAGACCAGGTCCTGCACGCCGGCCTGCCACTCCAGCGTGGTGAGCAGGCGCCTATCCCCTTGGCCGGGCGGATCCGCGCCGGGATCGGCGGGCGCGGCCCACACCTGCACCTCGCCGTCCACGGGCTGGGAGGGCCACTCGAGGCGGAGCCCAACGGCTTCGCCTTGGAGGTACTCAATGCCCAGCTTTCGGCTCTTGTTCCCATCTTGCGCCACCTCGAGCAAGGAGCTCTTAAACTCCCGCTTGAGTGCGAGAGGGAGCCCCAACCGCGGGGCGCCCGCGGTGACGGCGACTTCCGTGAGGGCCACCGGAGAAGAAAGGGTTGCCAGGGCTTCGAGGGCGTCGACGGCCCGGAGCGACTCCCGGGGCGGAGGAGGCGCCGCGGCCTCGGCCTGCCAGCCGGCTCCCGGGTAGAAACGGCCCTGCGGCTTGTCGATCGGGAGGTGCGCGGCGTAGATGACTTCCCCTAGGGTTTTGTCTTCGAGGAAGACCGAGAGGATGAGCTCTTCGGGATCGTAGGCCATGGCGGCCCGGTAGAGGTGTCCAGCCTGGGGGCGGACGTCCGCGAGTTCGATCACCGCCAGATCTCCGTCGGCGCGATCGATGAACGCAGCGGGCAAGAGGCCCTCCCGGGAAGCCAGCTCCAGCTTCCACGCGGGAAACCAGCCCCGGGTCGAGGCCGTCCAGCGAAAAGCCAGGGCGTCAAAGGGCCCGGCCTTCTCTTTCGCCAGGCCGGCGAGCCACACGACCGGTTGGCCCAGGCGATCGGACCACTGAACGTGCGCTTCAACGGTAATGGGCCGCGTAAAATGTGCCGCCTGGGCAAAAGCGTAGGCGGCGCCGCCGTCGGGATCGGCGTACCAGTGCAAGGCCTGTTCCAGGGGGACCACGGCGTCGGAGGCGGCGACAAACGCCGTCGTCGCCAGCAGCATGGCG
>PKEU01000183.1 GCA_002919195.1 bacterium | reverse complement strand
GGTGGCTCGATCGCCCTTATCGCCATGGCGGTGGCCACGGGGCTCAACAACGTGGCGCAAGACTTGCTGGCCGGGATCTTTTTGCTGAGCGATCGGGAGTTTGCCACGGGCAGCTGGGTCAAAGCCGCCGGCGTGGAAGGGCGGCTCGTGGAGCTGACAATTCGCAAGACCCGTATCCGCGATCGAGAGGGCAACCTCCACACCATTCCCAACCGGACGGTGGACGGCGGAACATACGTCGTCGTGCCCGAAGAGCTGGTGGAGGAGTCTCAAACGCAGGCCGGAGCTTGACGAGCCGTGACTTTTCCCGACCGATCGAGCGCCCCGGATCCGCGGGCCAGGGCCCTGGCTGAGCTGGCCGAAGAGATCGTCGCATGCACGAAATGCCCTCGACTGATCCGTTACTGCCAGGAGATCGCTGCTGTTAAGCGCCGGGCGTACCGGGACGAAACCTACTGGGGTAGGCCCGTGCCCGGCTTTGGCGATCCCCAAGCCAAACTGTTGGTGGTGGGCCTGGCGCCGGCTGCCCACGGGGCCAACCGTACCGGGAGGATGTTTACTGGGGATTCGTCGGGGGATTGGCTCTATCGCGCCATGCACCGCGCGGGCTTCGCGACTCAGCCTACGTCCAAAGCGAAGGACGACGGGCTGCAGCTTGTGGGGGCGTATGTGACGGCAGCGGGCCGGTGCGCGCCGCCGCAAAACCGACCGACTGCGGAGGAGCTCAACAACTGCCGCGCGTATCTACTGCGCGAACTTGAGATTTTAAGCTCGGTGCGAGCCGTCTTATGCCTTGGGAGAGTCGCCTTTGACGCCTACCTGAAGGCGGCGGCAGCGATGGGTGTCACGCCACGCGAAGCCAAGCCCGTGTTTGCCCACGGCGCCACCTTTGAAATGACGGACGGGCGCACGCTGATCGCGTCGTACCACCCCAGCCGGCAAAACACCCAGACAGGACGACTCACTGAAGAGATGTTGGATCACGTCTTCCGCCTCGCCCGCCACGCCGTAGACCGGCGTTAAGCCCACCTCAACGATTCCCACGAGTCCTGATGATAAGCTCGCCTCATCCCCAAAAGCCTTTGTTCGCGATCGTGCGTCCTGGCACCACTTGCACCTTAATCGGGCCGCCGGCGTCAATCAGCTCGAGAGGGAGTTCCGTGCTCTTGCATTTTGGGCAGCGGATCTCGGATTTCGCTTTGTCAAACCAGCTTTCGTCTTGCAAGATGTAGCCGGGTTTTCCTCCAGCGATGATGGTGGTCTCGTTACCGCAGATGCAGCGTATGTTCACATCACGAACCTCCCCGGGCATTGAGTCCGTGTACCATTATACTATCCATCGGTAATGGGGGGAAGAGACGCCAGACTTTCTCGAGGGTAGCTGGGAGGAATTGCGGCGAGCGGGAGGGTTCGACCCCGGGCAGAAAGAACTAGGGTGACGACAAAGATCGTTAAAAGAGCGCCCATAAGACGGGGTTTGGGCCTTTTCGAAGCGGCTGATCCGGGGGCTTTTGGGCGCGCCGGATCGGTAGGAGAGGGATGTTATGAGAGCAACGTGGATTTACGTCGCTGCATTGATCTTGCTATTGGCTCCCGCGGCGCTCGCTGGAGAGTACTATCTTTCGGACGAAGATGCGTACTGGTGGTATTGGGACGGGACTCCTAATTATGAAGTTCTCATCCCGTCCCGCGGGTTTTCGTATGTCCAAGTCGACTGGAGCGGCCAGACCACTTTGTACGTCACGCTCAAGGATAAGGGGCCGCTCTTGATCGTCGGCACGGCGCCGGGGACCGACGTGCAAAAGCTTTGGCAAGCGATGACAGCGCCTTGGGCTCATTTGCTCAACAATCCCAGGACGACACAAGACACCGAGATCACCACGGACCAGGGATTGCGGGCCCGGTTTCTGGTTTTGTCTGGCAGCGCGTCGGGAGGCCCTGCGGCGATGATTCGCCTCGTGGCTTTCACCCGCGAGGGCCGGACGGCATACCTCATGTTTGTGGGCAACGAGCGGGAGTATGCCGGCGACCTTCGCCAGTACTGGCTTCGAGCCGTGCATAGTTTCCGCTGGCGCTAAGCACGACGCTCTTTGGGTCTTTTCGCCCCGCGCCGCTGGCGCGGGGCATCTGTTTCGCAGCGACAAGTCCTGTGAGCGCAACAACTCCAGCAAGAATGGGTGATCGGGCGTGACGGATCCTGGCGTGCTCATTGCGATCCAGCGCTTTTCCACGCCGTTTCTCGATTCATTTTTTCAGATCGTGACGCAACTCGGCCACTATTATGTGTACATCTTGCTTCTTCTCTTTCTTTACTGGTGCGTCGACCGGAGGACCGCGCACCGGATCGCGGTGCTTTATCTCTGTTCGATGTGGCTCAACGGTTATTTGAAAGAAGTGTACGCCACGCCGCGACCCAGTCTCCAGCAGGGTGTGCGGGTGCTGGCCACCGAGGACAGCTTTAGTTTTCCATCAGGGCACTCCCAGGGCGCAATGACCTTTTGGACGGCGTTGGCTTGGTCTTACGGGTCCAAACTCCTTTGGCTCATCGCCGCCCTCGTCATCGTTTTGGTGGGCTTCTCCCGGATGTACCTGGGCGTCCACTTTCTCGTCGACGTCGTGGGGGGTTATCTCATCGGGTTGGCGCTGGTCGTCCTTTGGGCTTTGGCCGGACAAAGCGGTGTGATCGCTTCGCTATCCCGGGGAGTGAGGCTCTTCTTTGCTCTCGTCGCGCCGGTCGCGCTTTTTCCCCTCTATCAATCCGACGCCTCCTACCAAACCCTCGGTTTTCTCCTGGGTTTCACGGTCAGCGATCTTTTTGCCCTGGAATTGATGCCCTACGACCCCCGAGGAGGGGTATTTCGCCAAAGCGCGAAGATGCTTATCGGGCTTGCGGGCATGGCGGGGCTCTACTACCTCCACCGGTATCTCCCGCCCGGGGCGCCTGAGGCGCTGGGATATGCTGTCATCGCAGTGTGGATCACTATCGTCGCCCCGTGGCTTTTTATCCGTTTAGGTCTTGCGCGGGCCAGTGAGCCGCCTTCCCGCCGAGGGCGGTTTGCCGACTCTCCGGCGCTGGGAAGCGGTGTGTGGTTGCGGGGGTCAAGCCTCTACGGCCGAGCTCGTTGGGACCGGCCCCTTCGCAGCGTTTTTCTCGCGACCCTCGTTGTGGGAATGGGCCTGGCCGGGCTCGTTTTGTGGTATGAGCCACCTGCTGTTCCCGTGGCTAAGCCGGTCGCTTCGTTTCCCAGAGAACGGGGAGTCGTCATCGGCCACCGGGGAGCTGCCGGCCTGGCCCCGGAAAACACGCTGCTCGGCATCGAGCGGGGACTTGCCGAAGGCTCCGACTGGATCGAAATCGACGTGCAGTTAACGGCCGACGGCCACCTGGTCTTGATGCACGATCCAACGGTCGAACGGACGACCAACGGGAGCGGCCGGGTAGAGGAGATGACCTTGGCCCAGATCAAAACCCTCGATGCCGGCTACCGGTTTACGGCCGACGGGGGGAGCACGTACCCGTACAGGGGCATGGGCATCGAGGTGCCAACCCTCGAAGAGGTGCTTCTTGCGTTTCCGGCAGCGCGTTTTGTGGTGGAAGTGAAGGGGGACAACGTCAAAGCCGCGGAGGCCTTGGCTGACGTGTTGCTTCGCACCGGCTCCGTCTCCCGGGTGATCGTGGGCTCATTTAGTGATCGGGTCATCGTTCGCTTTCGCGAGGTCCTGCCTGATGTGCCGACCACCGCGGGCAAAAACGAGGCCGCCGTCTTTTACTTGCTCAGCCGCTTTGGCTTGGATGCCTTCGCGTCCCCTCAGTGGGAAATCCTCGCGGTGCCGCCAAGGCTTTTCGGTTGGTTACCGGTGATCAACCGGGGATTGGTGGTAGCTGCGGAGCGCCATGAGCGGCTGGTGTTTGCCTTTACGGTGAACGAGGAAGGGCAGGCGAGCCGCCTTGTCACCTTGGGGGTCAACGGGATCGTGACCGACCGGCCGGACGTTGTCGTCCCCGTGGTTCGTTCGCTCTAGGAGAACAGCCTGAGGCGTTGTAGACCGGACCTCGATCGAATTTTGATCGCATCGCTCGGCGAGTTGAGTCGTGCCGGACTTACGATTAAGACTCTCCAGGGGGCGGGAGAGCGGTGGTCACAAACTCTCTCCGGCCGGCATGGCCGCCTGGCGCCGGTGAGAAGGCAGCGACAAAGAAAGCATTCCACCCAAAACGGCCAGCACAGCGATTGCCGCGAAGACGACCGTCAGCCCCCACTGATCTCCGATCCAACCGAGAAAGGTGACCGTCAATCCCCCCGTTCCTACAGAAAAGCCCAGTGTCAGGCCGGAGGCGAGGCCGACGCTTTCAGGCATGAGCTCCTGGCCCATGACGGTCGTCACCGCGAAGGAAGAGACCAGCGTTAAGCCGACGGCACCGAGCAAGAGGATGGGAAAAAACCCTGAGCCAGCCAGCGGGATCAGCGCGATCAGGGGAGCGCTCAGCAGGAGGGAAGCGACGATCACCCATTGCGGTCCCCTGCGATCGGCAACGACGCCGCCGATCGCCGTGCCTGCCGCGCCAGCGATCAAAAACACCGTAAGCCCCAGGCTGCTGTAGGCGGTGGAGTTGCCCAAGAGATTGGTAAAATAGAGCGGCACAAAGGTGATCAAACTGGTGTGGGCCCCCGAACGGAGGAAGATGACCATCAAGAGGAGCGCGACGGCGCGCCGGCGCTGCCGGTGATTGAGCCTCAGCGCGCTCTGGGGCGCCGCCTCGCCCTGGACTTTCGCCGGGTGGCGCCATCCCCCCGAATACATCGCGCGCAGCGAGCGCGTCACGAGGGCTCCGGTGACGAAAGCTGCCGGCGCAAAGAGCAGCGGACCCAGTCGTGGTCCCAAGATCAGCCCAATACCCATCAAGGCGGGTCCCACGGCAAGGCCTACATTGCCGCCCAACGCAAAAAGCGACATGGCCCTTCCTTTGTACTCGCCGCCCATATGATAGACCACTTTGGAAGCCTCGGGGTGATACGCCGCGATGCCGAGGCCCATGACCGTCACCGCCAGCGCAACGGCCGCATAGGAGCCCGCGACGCCGACCATCACCAGGCCGGCCGTGGTCGCGATGAGGCTTACGGGCAGCATCCATTGCGACGAAATCCGGTCGCTTGTCAACCCAAAGAGCGGTTGGATGACGGACGATGTGATTTGGGAGAGGAGCATCAACGTCCCGACTTGCGCGTACGAGAGGGCGTAGCTCTCTTGGAGGTATGGAAAGAGGACGGGGAGCGCCCCCGAGTGCATGTCGACCACGCAGTGCCCTAACGCGAGGAGCGCCAGGTAGTACGATCCTTGAGGAAAGAAGTGGTGGATCCCACGCTTCAACATCGCCTTCCGCCTTTCGCTGGATCACAGTTCGCCCTGGAAAAGGAAAAGCCTACGCGCTAGGAGTCGAAACCACTCGGCTCGGGAGGGCTGGTCGTACGGCGTGCGGTCAAAGCAGTGCGGCCACGCCCCTCATCACGAGGACGAGAGGCGTGGCGACCGTAGGGGAGTTTCCGTCGCATTGAAAACGAGTTTCCGAGCGTGACGTGCGAACTCCTCTTAGGCCTCCGGGCGCGTCATGTTCACCGGGTCGAGCACCTTGTTGAGCTCGTCTTCAGGAAGCACCTGCTTTTCCCGGGCGAGCTCTCGCACCGTCCGGCCGGTCTGATACGCTTCCTTGGCGATCTCGGCGGCCCGGTCATAGCCGATCACCTTGGCAAGGGGCGTCACCATCGCCAGGCTCTGCTCGATGAAGCTTTCGCAGCGGTGGCGATCGGCTTGGATCCCGTCGACGCACTTATCCTTAAACGCCTGGGCTGCGCTGGCGATGAGCGCGATGGACTGCATCAGGTTGTGGGCCATCATCGGCATCATGACGTTGAGCTCGAAGTTGCCCCACTGGCCGCCGATGGTGATCGCAAGGTCGTTGCCGGTCACCTGGGCGGCCACTTGAATGACGGCCTCGGGAATGACGGGGTTTACTTTGCCCGGCATAATGGACGACCCAGGTTGCAGCTCAGGCAAGAGGATCTCGCCGATCCCGCAACGGGGTCCGGAGCCGAGCCACCGGATGTCGTTGGCAATTTTCATCAAGGAGGTCGCGACGGTCTTGAGCGCGCCGCTGGCAAAGACCACCGCGTCTTTGGCGGCTTGGGCTTCAAAGTGGTTTTCGGCCTCGCGGAACGGGATGCCCGTCCTTTCGGCGATGAGCGCGATGGCCTCTTGGGCAAAGCGCGGGTGCGTGTTGACGCCGGTACCGACGGCCGTGCCACCGAGCGCCAGCTCCAGCAAGCCTTCCCGGGCTTGTTTGAGCCGCTCGATGCCGAGCTCCACCTGGCGGGCGTAGCCGGAAAACTCCTGTCCTAAGCGGATGGGCGTGGCATCTTGCAGGTGCGTGCGGCCGATCTTGATGATGTCGTCAAACTCCTCGGCCTTGCGAGCCAACGAGGCCTGCAGCGCCTCGAGCGCGGGGATCGCTTTTTCGTCGAGCGCGAGGACGGCCGCGATGTGGATGGCCGACGGGATCGTGTCGTTGCTCGATTGTCCCTTATTGACATGGTCGTTGGGGTGAACCGGCTTCTTGGAACCGATTTCGCCGCCCAGCGCTTCGATGGCGAGGTTGGCGATGACCTCGTTGACGTTCATATTGGTGGAGGTGCCGGACCCGGTCTGGAAGACGTCGACGGGAAAGTGCTCTTTGCCGATCTTGCCCTCGGCGACTTTAAGGGCGGCGTCGGCGATGGCCTGAGCGATCTTGGGCTCCAGGAGGCCCAGTTTCTCATTGGCCTTGGCTGCAGCCCACTTGATGAGGGCCAAGGCCTGCACCACTTCCAAGGGCATGATCAGGTCGCTGATGTTGAAGTTGTCGACAGCCCGCTGCGTCTGGGCGCCGTAATACGCCCACGAAGGGACTTTCACTTCCCCCATGGAGTCGGTCTCAATGCGGTAGTCCATGTGCGCATACCCCTTTCGCGAGTGTTGCCGCATCGACTTTGATTCTCTAATATTCGCACTGGGCGATCAGCACCCCTCTGCCCGCCGGGGATCGAGTCACCCGGTGACGCGCGGCGCGGTCGTGGGTGGGCTAGACGTCCGCCGTTATCATGCCCCGCCTGCCGGAACAAAGGAACTGGGGCTCGTTTGCCGTAGCAGTCGATGAGAACCTGCCGCGCGGTCTTCGAGCGCGCTGAGTGATGCGGGAGCGTTCGGATGACTCACGGGAAAGCGAGGCGATGGACGTGGAGGAAAGACGCGCCGGTATGGAGCTGTCCGGAAACCATGATCTCATGTCCAACGAGCAGTTGGACCGATACTCGCGGCAGATCATCTTGAAAGAGATCGGCATCGAGGGTCAACGGCGCCTGCTCAACGCGAAGGTGCTGGTCGTCGGCGCTGGGGGCTTAGGTTCTCCCGCGAGCATTTACCTAGCCGCTGCCGGCGTGGGCACGATCGGCATCGTCGACGCCGACCGCGTCGACCGCTCCAACCTCCACCGTCAGGTGCTGCACTTTGACCAGGATGTGGGCCGCCCCAAGACCGAATCGGCCCGTAAACACCTCGAAGCGCTCAATCCCGATGTCAAGGTGGTCGAATATCAAGAGCGCCTCGACTCGAGCAACGCCTTAGAGATCATCGCTCCCTACGACGTGGTCATCAACGGGTGTGACAACTTCCCCACCCGGTACCTGGTCAATGACGCGTGCGTCCTCCTCAAAAAGCCACTTGTCGACGCCAGCATCCTCCGCTTTGAGGGCCAGGCGACGGTGTATCTACCCGGACAAGGCTGCTATCGCTGCCTCTTTCCAAGTCCTCCGCCCCCGGGCTCGGTGCCCAGCTGCGCCGAGGCAGGTATCATCGGGGCGTTGGCGGGCCACATGGGAACCCTGCAAGCCCTGGAGGCGATCAAGGTGCTGCTCGGCATTGGGAAGCCCCTGGTCGGCCGAATGCTCCTCGTTGACGCCTTGACGGGCGAGTACCGGACCGTGCGGTGGCACCGGGATCCCGACTGCCCGGCGTGCGGAGATCATCCGACGCTTACGAGCCTCATCGACTACGATGAATTTTGCGGAGTGCCGAAAAGGGATTCGCAAGAGAGAGAGCGTCCCGTTGGGCCGGCCCAAGCGACGGTCCAGGCTTTGGGTTGGTGCGTGAGCGTTAGCGAGTTGAAAAAGAGAGCCAACCACGATGCGTGGCTCGGTGACGTCCAGTGGCTCGACGTGCGGGAACCGCAGGAGTACCGGGCGTTCCGGATCCCTGGCGCAACGCTTCTTCCTATGGGACGGGTGCTCCAGCAGCTCGATCAACTGGATCCTGAAAAAGAGATCATCGTGGTCTGTTTCAGCGGCGAGCGGAGCGCCCAGGTGACGTTGGAACTCCGCAGGCGCGGGTTTCGCAATGCGTACAATCTGACCGGCGGCATGGCCGCTTGGATCGAAAACCGGCTTCCCGTCGAGCAGGGCTAATCGCAGAGCGGGCTAGAGATTGGGGGACGGCCCTGCGACCGCGAACGGCGGGCCGCCCTCAAGAGGCTCCGGTGAAGTCCAAGTCGATGTTGGTCTTTCGCACCAAGTGCTCAATCTGGCGAAAGACCGACTCCAGGTTTTCCCTGCGGCCGATGACGACCCGGAGCGCCGGACCGACAAAGCTGGTGACGCGGGGCTTTGCCTCCCGCTGCATCAAATGTTCAAAGCGCTCTTGCCACACGAGGGGCGGTTCGTACGAGAGCGTGAAGTAGATCGCGTATGCGTCTTCAAAGGAGTTGTCTGGGACCACCCGGTCCTGGATTTCCACGAGCTCGACCGGAGGGTAACGCTCCTCCACACGCGCCGACCTCCTTTGCCTCCTGGCGCGTTCACCACCGAGTCCATTCGTTCCTTCATCAGAATGGTGCGCCAAAACCCTCATCCTCGGGTGGTGGAGCCGGCTGCCGCGCCGGAGGGAGGGGAAGGGCGCTCGCCGGTCTCAAGCGAATGTGGCAAGGAAGGAGGATGGGCCCCTTGATCCGCGTCCTGCACCTTGCCGATCTTCACCTGGGATACGAGCCTCCGTGGTCCGGCATCGCCAAAGCGAGGAGAAAAGAACGGGACGGCCGGCTCGCAAAGGCCGTCGCCTGGGCGCTTCAAAACGACATTGATCTCGTTTTGATCGCCGGTGATCTCTTTGAAACGCACCGCCCGCCGGCGGAGTTAGTCGACACGGTGATTCGCGAGCTCAACCGGCTCGTCGCGGCGGGCATCGGGCTGGTGACAGTGCCCGGAAACCACGACGAGATCAGCTACCACGACTCGGTGTACCGGCGGGAGAGGCAGCGGTGGCCGGGGATCTTGGTCGAAAACCCCAATCTCGAGAAGGCGGCGACCATCCACTGCCAGGGAGCGCCGGTCCACATCTACTCCCTAGCCTACACTTCGGGCCTAACGCGCACGCATCCGCCGCTCTCGGCCTTTCCCCGCTCGGACGAAGCCGGGTTTCACATCGCCCTCTTGCACGGCTCTCTCGATTGGAACCGGGGAGACCGGAGTCTCCCCATTGACGGGAAAAGCTTGGAGCAGACAGGATACGACTATGTGGCGCTGGGCCACATCCACCAGCACGTGGTGCGGGGAAAGCGGCCGCTCATCGTTTACGCTGGCATGATCGACGGAAAACACTTTGACGATCCCGGTGTCGGCGGCTATACCGTGGTGACGCTAGACGCGGCGGGAGCCTCCGTTGCTTTGGAACCTGTGGGCGACGCTCGCCCGCTCCTCACGCTCACCGTGGACGCGGGGCTCTACGACACCTATGAGGAACTCGTCCAAGCGGTTTGCAGTGACCTTCCCCGAGAGGCGGCGGTGCGAGTCGTCGTCACCGGAACGCCGGTTTTTTCGCTTTCGCCCGAGCGGCTGGCGCGCGAACTTGAGCCTCTGGCCTATTACGTCGAGGTGGTGGACGAGACCCAAGGACTCGCCGACGAGCTCATCCAACAGCTGGCAGTGGAGCCGACGGTGCGGGGCGCGTTTGTCCGCCGGATGCGTGCGCGCCTTGTTACTGCTTCGCCCGACGAGGAGAAGCTGATCCGGCGGGCATTGGTGCGTGGTTTACAAGCTTTGGCGGGGGAGGAGGCGCGCCGGTGAGCCGGTCCATCATCATCGAGTCGGTCTCGCTCGCGGGATTTGGCCCCTACAAAGGCCCGGTCCGGGCCGCGTTTCCCAGAGGCCTGGGCGTCTGGGCAGGCCCCAACGAGCAGGGAAAATCGACGCTCGCCGCCGGCGTTGTCGCCGTCCTTTTCGGGCTGCCTCAAGCGGCGGATCCGTCCGGCTTTACCACAGGCCGTTACCGCCATTGGGATGGGCCGGCGGAGTTTTGGGGCGAGGTGACTCTTTGCGTGGGCGACGACCGCTTCCGGGTGAGGCGCAATTTTGACAACCACCGGATAAGCCTCTGCCGCCAGGCCGAAAGCGGCTGGATCGAAGAGGTGGTGGGGGAGCACAATCCGGTGGGCCGCAAGCCCAACCGCGCGTACACCGATTGGCTTTTCTCCCTCTTTCACCAT
>PKEU01000195.1 GCA_002919195.1 bacterium | reverse complement strand
TGTGGTGTTGGCCTAGACCAACACGTTTTCCGTCGTAATGTTGATTTGATTATAGTCGCCGGCGCGCGCGTTTGTCAATCAAAATGGGGCCGAGTCGGATCTCGCTGCTTTTTTGAGGCGCTCGATGTCGCGGAACGGCGGCAGGCCAAAGAGCCTCTTATACTCGCGGTTGAAATGGGAAGCGTCGCTGTAGCCCACCCGGAAGGCGGCACTGGTTGCGTCGAGGTTTTCGCTCAGCATCAGCCGGCGCGCCTCCTGGAGCCGAAGCTGCTTTTGAAACTGGAGGGGCGTCATGGCCGTAACAGCCTTGAAATGGCGGTAAAAGCTGGAGACGCTCATCCCCAGCTCTTGCGCCATGCTTTCCGCGCTGAACGGTTGATCAAACTGGTGGCGGATTTTCTCGATCGCCCGCGCGATCCGGTGGACGTGGCCATCGCGTGTCGCAATGTAGCAAAGGCGCGCGCCTTGCTGCCCTTTTAGCAGGCGGTAGACGATCTCCCGAGTGATCAACGGAGCGAGAAAATCGGCATCTGCGGGCGAGTCGATCAGCCGCGCAAGCCGCACCACGGCGTCTAGTAGGCCTTCGTCGAGACGGCTGACGTCCATCGCCCGCACTTCTGTGGAGCCACGGGGAATGAGAGTCCCGGACTCGACCATGACCGAGCTGACGACGGCAGGATCCAGCCTCAAGCTGAAGCTGAGGTAGGGCTTTTCCGGGGAAGCCGTGGTGACGTGGCTCCTCACCGGAAGTTCCAGCGTGGCTAGGAGGTAATGCGCGGGATCGTACCGATACCGATCTCGGCCGAGGAAGACCTCTTTGCTCCCTTGGGCGATCACGCAAAATGAGGGCTCGTACACACCGTGATGGAGCTGGGTTGGCCGAGAGACGCGATGGAGCCGGAGGCCCGGGATCGGTTCGGCCCCACCGTCCTGAGAAAGGACGGCACCGATCCGCTCAATCAGCTCCTCGATGTTGGCCTGCCGCTGGTATGCTTCACGCTCGGTCTCCAGAGCGATGGACAAGCCCCGCACGGTTTGGGAGGGCATCTGGGTCGTCTCCTCAGTTCGAGATGCAGAATCGTACAAGATTTCTCCAGGATTATTATAGCACCCGCACGTGGGACAGGCGAAAATGTCAGTGAAGTCCCTCTTTCGTCCGGGCCGTGCAATTAGTGGTCGCATTGGAGCCGGGGGGAATCAACCCAAGGAGGGTCGTCTGAAAATGATAAAACGCCAGCTAGGAAAGAGCGGCCTGGAGGTATCGGCGCTCGGGCTCGGCTGTATGAGGATGAGCTTCGGCGACGCGCCCATCGGTACCCGGGAAGAGATGATCGCCCTGATCCGGGCTGCGGTGGAGCGGGGCATCACGTTTTTCGATACCGCCGAGGTATATGGCCCCTATACAAATGAAGAACTCGTCGGCGAAGCTCTCGAGCCCTTTCGTGGCGAAGTGGTGATCGCCACCAAGTTTGGGTTTCAACTCCATCCCGACGGGCACCCAGGTTGGTTGGGCCTCAACAGCCGGCCCGAGCACATCAAGAAGGTGGCGGACCAATCGCTGAAGAGGCTCAGAGTAGAAGCCATTGACCTGTTTTACCAGCACCGCGTCGACCCGGAGGTGCCCATCGAGGACGTCGCGGGCGCAGTGAAAGAGCTCATCGAAGCTGGAAAGGTCAAGCACTTCGGCCTTTCCGAGGCCAGCGCGGAGACCATTCGGCGCGCCCATGCAATTCAGCCTGTGACCGCGGTGCAGAGCGAGTACTCGCTCTGGTGGCGGGAGCCTGAGAAAGAGGTATTGCCCACCTGCGAAGAGCTAGGCATCGGCTTTGTCCCCTTTAGCCCCTTGGGCAAGGGCTTCCTTACCGGGAAAATCGGTCCCGACACGACGTTCCACAACTCCGACATCCGCAGCCGCACGCCGCGCTTTACGCCCGAGGCGGTGAGAACCAATATGGCCTTGGTTGACTTCCTGAAAGAGTTTGCCCAGCGCAAAAACGCGACGCCGGCTCAGATCGCCCTCGCGTGGCTCCTCGCGCAAAAGCCCTGGATCGTACCGATCCCCGGCTCGAGAAAGCTCGAACGCCTCGAAGAGAACATCGGCGCAATTCATGTCGAGCTCACCCAAGAGGACCTGGACGAGATCGATAGCGCCCTGGCCAACATCACGATCGTCGGTGAGCGTTATCCTCCCGAACACCAGCAGATGGCTGGGCGCTAAAGCACGCTAGGAGCGAACGAGGAGAGCTAAGAGCACCTTGAAGGGGGTATTTGCCTTGCTTCCCAAACGAAAGCTTGGGCAGGGACTCGAAGTTTCAGCCATCGGTCTAGGGTGCATGGGGATGAGCCACGCATATGGCCCCGCCCCAGATAAACCCGAAATGATTGCGCTGATCCGGGCTGCTTTTGAACGAGGCGTCACCTTTTTCGATACGGCCGAATCCTACGGTCCGTTTACCAACGAGGAACTGGTGGGTGAAGCTTTGGAGCCGTTCCGCGACGAGGTGGTGATCGCCACTAAATTTGGCTGGGATATCGACCCGGTGACGGGAGAGCGCCGAGGGGGTCTCAATAGTCGGCCCGAGCACATTAAGGTGGCGGTCGAAGGGATGCTCCGGCGGCTCCGGACCGACCGGATCGACTTGCTGTTCCAGCACCGTGTCGATCCTAACGTACCCATCGAAGATGTTGCAGGTGCTGTAAAAGAACTGATTGAACAGGGCAAGGTCCTCCACTTTGGCCTTTCGGAAGCCGGGGCTAACACGATTCGGCGCGCTCACGCTGTTCACCCGGTCACTGCCGTTCAAAGCGAGTACTCTTTGTGGACGCGGGATCCCGAGCCCGAAGTGCTGCCGACGTGTGAGGAACTGGGAATCGGCTTCGTCCCGTGGAGCCCGTTGGGCGCTGGTTTCCTCACCGGGACGATCAATGTCAACACAACCTTTGACCCGTCGGACTTTCGTAATGTAGTGCCACGTTTCGCGCCCGATGCCCGTCGAGCGAACCAAGCGGTGGTGGACCTTTTGAGGAAGATCGCGGAACGAAAGGAAGCTACACCTGCGCAGATCGCTCTGGCGTGGCTGCTTGCTCAAAAACCTTGGATTGTTCCGATTCCTGGGACGAGGAAACTACGCCGGTTAGAAGAAAACCTGGGCGCTGTGCATGTCGTTCTGACGGCGGACGACCTTCGTGAGATTGAGACCGAAATGTCCCAGATTAAAATACAAGGAGCTCGCTTACCCGAACCACTGTTGAAACTCTCGTATCAGTGACGGCTAGTTAGTCGGCGCTGAGCAGCCTACCACTCAAGAGATGCCCAACCGCAAGCCCCACAGCAACTCGACGGCGGTGGGGCTTTCTCATTACATTCGCTCCCTAGATTTTCTTATTCACAAATAGGAGTTTTACATGTTTGCATTTCAAAGGCGGATCCATAGAAATAGAAGGAGTTTAACAGGAAAGGGGATCCGCTAGGTGTTAAGAACCGGACCGATTCGAAACTTTACCTCCTCCAAGGTAACGGTCATCGCGTGTGTCTTGGCAGCCGATACATTGATTCCGATGGATCATGATGTAACCTTTTCCGTCGTGCAGTTGGATCACGAACCGACCACTCTCCACTCGAAGAGCGCGACCGTCACCAGCGGCGAGATGAACTCCTTTGAAGTGACTCTCGCCGAGTCTGTCCGCAATTGGGAGGTGCGCGTCGAGGCTGATCCTGACCTGGTATTCGTCACGATTTATCACCTCATTGACGGCCGGTTGGATCCCAACATGACCTATCACACCAGTGATCTTTATTATGTGGAAAACGTCGACGAGTTTGGCGGCGACCTCGGTGACGCCGGCAGCGCCAGCATGTTGGGTCATTCGATCGATTCGCTTGATGGAAAGCTCAAATTGCCGCCTGGTTGGCTGGACGGGCACGATGTCGACGACGGGGAAGAACATGAATTGTGGTGGTGAGTTGTGCGCTTGGCTCCCGTCTCGAGGATATCGTCGCCAAGGCAGCGAGAGGGAACTTGAAAGGCCGGGAGCGGCAAGGCCGCCCCCGGCCTTTTACGTGATGTTACTTCGTCTCCCGCTTTTTGGCGGTAAGGCTTTGCTCGATCCGCCGAGAGACGAACTCAGCCACACTCGCCCCGATCTTGTCGTACGAGCCCGACTTGACAAACCGCTTGATCTTCTCATCCAGCTCGCGGTAATCGGCCCCATACGACTGGGGATCCGTGCGCTTGCCCAAGATCGACCACCCTCCTCGCGCGTGAGCATCAAGCTCCATTGCTTCTCAACTGTCCGAGAGGGCTGTTACTTCTTCTTCTTTTTCTTTTTCTTCTTTTTCTTGTCGCTCTTGCGGGCGCGCCCTTCGGCGATCTGCTTGGCGACCATCGCGGCGATGCCGGTGCTGAGGCCTTGCCAGTCCTTGTTTTCGCCTTTCGCGAACTGTTTGACCTTGGCCTCAATGTCGCCGTCGCCAAACTTTTTCCAGTTCCCGTCCTTCGGCAAGCTAAAGACCCTCCTCATGCGGGAAATGGCGGGGTTTTCGCCCCGCGCCACATCTTTATACAGAGCTTTCAAATCGGTGATAGGACTGGCAGTGGATTTTTCAATTGGCATCGATTTTGATGTCAATTTCTCGCGAGTTTAGGAAATCCGTGCGATGTCGCTACGATCGCGCGTCCATAAGATAGCTCCGAAAGTCGATGAATTTCGTTTCGACTTGTAAGCCGTGCTTTCCAATGGTCTTGGCGAGCTAGAGGAGCTTTGCAAAAAGAGTTGGGAGAGGATTTCTAGTGCAGGAAAAAGACGAGCGGGAGAAGTTGAAAGCCGACCTGGTCGCGAAAGGCGTCTCTTTACACGACAAGGCGCGTCTTGGCGACGTGCACGCGACGCGGGAGGCTTGTGAGGTCTTTCGGCTTGCCCACCAGTTGGATCCGGACGATGCCACCGTCCTCGCCTACTATGGCAGCGCCCTATCCATGACGGGAAGGGACGCGGTCGATCCCAACCTCAAGGTGCAAAACGCGCTGAGAGGGTTGAAGCTTCTCGACCAAGCGGTGCAGGCAGATCCGGACAACATCACGGTTCGCGTGCTGAGGGCGTACGTCAACTACCGCGTCCCCGAGCACTTTTTCAACCGCACCTCCGTCGCGGTGGAGGACTTTACCTATTTGGCAAAGCGGTACGAGGAAGACCCCAAGATCCTTTCCCGGAGCTCCTACTGGGAGATCCTCTTCCACTTGGGAAAGGCTTACCAAACCCTCGAGGAGCCCGAAAAGGCCCGGGAGATCTGGCAAAAGCTGATCGCCGTCAAGCCGAGCCTCAGGTACCTGAGGCTCCTCCGGGCCGAAGGGTTTGATGTGGGTCCGATCGACGAAGATGCCGAAGCGGCGGCGGCTCGGGCGCGCCTTTTACAAGAGGGAGTCGCCCTTCACGATCGGGGGATTGCGGGCGACAAGGCGGCCGCGGAGCAAGCTTTGCAGCTCTTTGAGGCCGCGGTGGAAGAGTATCCCGACGACGCCCTGATCAAGGCGTACTATGGCAGCAGCATCTCGCTCGCGAGCCGCTACGCGGGCGACGCCAACGACATGTTTGCCGGCGCGATCAAGGGTATGAAGCAAATCGACGAAGCGGTGAAGATCGCGCCCGACTCGGTGGAGGTGCGGTTTGTCAGGGCCCGGCACGGCCTGCGCCTGCCTGAACTCTTTTTCCGGCGCACCTCCGTCGCCATCATCGACCTCGAGTACCTGCGGGACCGGCACAACGAAGGGAGCCTCCAGCTACCCAGGCAAGAGTGGCTCGAACTCCTCTGGATGCTGGGGAGCGCCTATCTTCGGCTCGATCTCGTCGACGAAGCCAAAACCGCGTGGGACGCCCTGCTCCAACAAGATCCAGATGGGCCCTACAAGGCACTGATCGAAGCCGAGCTGGCGCCGGTGAGTTCCGATATCGAGGTCGTCCAGGTCGACCCCGCGGATAAAGAGGCGCTCCTCCGCGAGGGAATCCGCCTCCACGACCTTGGGGTTCGCGGCAACAAGAGCGCCGTTCCCAAGGCCTATGAACTCCTCGAAAAGGCCTACCAACTCGACCCCGACGATCCGGTAGCGCGGGCTTACTGGGGCAGCGTCATCGCTCTTTCGGTCAAGGACTCGGGCGATACTTCCGCCATGTTTAGCAAAGTGATCCAAGGGATGATCCACCTCAACACGGCCGTGAAGCTCGCGCCCGACAACGCGGCGGTGAGGCGGCTTCGGGGGTACCTCTGCTTCAAGCTCCCCGAGACGATGTTTCACCTCACCAAGACGGCGATTGAAGACTTCGAGTTTCTCCGGAAAGAGTTTGAGGCCAAGGGGGCCGACCCGTCGGACCCTGCCTTTGGCCGGCTTCTCCAAGACCTCGCCACGGCCTACCAGCGCGTCGGCCGGCACAGCGAGGCCCAGGCGATCATGCAGCAGTTGGAGGGAAGCGAACATGGCGTCCATTGAGGAGAAATCGCAGAGGCGGCGGCCTCCGTTGTTTGTGAAGTACTTTGGCCAGAAAGGGGTGACCGTCGAGGATTACTCGATCGAGTCGCTGCAGCTTTTTCAAAACGAGGCCGTGCGGCAACTGGTGGCCCGGGCTTACGCGCGAAACCCTTTCTACCGGCAAAAGATGCAGTCCGCCGGCCTAAGGCCCAAGGACATTCAAACGACGGCGGACCTTGCCCGCATGCCCTTTACCACTAAAGATGAGCTGCGCCAGGACCCGTGGATCCTCTTGGCCTGCGACCGCCGGGAGATTGCCGTCATCTACGTTTCGACGGGCACGACGGGCGGGAAAGAGATCTATCTGCCATGGACCTGGCACGACTACTACCGCAACGAGCTGACGCCCGCCATGGCCAAGTTGGTCGACGAAGGGCCGGGCGACATCGTCCTCAACGCCTTGCCCTACGAGATGAGTTCGGCGGGGCTCGCCTTCCACAAGGTGTTTATCGACGGTTGCGGCGCCACGGTCATCCCCGCGGGCAAGGGCGGGGCGTATTCGAGCCCGGAAAAGACCGTCCGCCTGATGCAAGACATCCCACCCACCGTGATCATGACGACGCCGTCGTACGCGGTCACGCTGGCTGAGACGGCCAAGGCCTGCGGAATCGACCTTGCGGCATTGCCGCTGCGCAAGATGTGGCTCACCGGCGAGGGGTGCTCCTACGCCTTCCGCAGCCGGGTCGAAGCCCTTTGGAACACCCGGGCCAACTTCTACTACGGCTCGCTGGAGTGCGGGGCTTTGGGGATCGAGTGCGACAGCCATGCCGGCTACCACATCCCGATGGCGCACTCGTACGTCGAGATCGTCGACCCCGACTCGGGCAGGGTGCTCGAACCCGGGGAGATCGGCGAGATCGTCGTCACCAACTTGCTGCGGCGCGACACCCCCTTGATCCGCTACAGGACTCAAGACCTGGGCTACATCGAGACCGAGCGGTGCCGCTGCGGCGTGAGGCTGCCCCGGCTCTTCTTGCGGGGCCGGATGGTGGACCAGATCGAAATCAGGGGCATCTCTTTCTCCCCGTTTTACCTGGAAGAGTTTTTGATGCGGATGCCCGAGGTGGGCAACTGGTACCACTTCGTCGTGCCCCGGGAGCGGGATGTGCTGAAGGTCCGGACCGAACTGGCAGAAGGTGTCGAGCCCACGGTCGAGCTCGCCGAGCGGCTCGCCAGCGAGCTGGAATTTCATGTGGGCGTCCCGTGCCGGTTTGAGTTTGTCGACCAGATCCCCCGGCCCAGGGGCAAGACGGTGCGCGTGATCCATGAGACAGAAGAAGGTGACGAGCAGTGATCATCGATGCCCATGCACACTTGGTGCGCGGTTACGGAAGCGTCGAGCTGTACCTCAAGCAGTTGCACGACGCGGGGATCGACGGCGGCGTGGTGGTGCCGGGCGGGATGGTCGACGTCCGGCGCCTGACCGATTACGTGACCGGGAAGGCCGCGCCGTCCAGCGATCCGCCCGACAACCAGTACGTCCAGGACGCGACGAAAGCGCATCCTGAGCTTGCCGGCTTTTTCTGCGTCGACCCCCATGCGGACGGCGCGGTCGAAGCCTTGATCGCCGCCTTTGAGGCGGGAAGCCGGGGCCTCAAGTTATCCCCCCTCAGCCACCGCTTCTCCTTCTCGGGCAGGGCCGTGGCCGAGTTGGTGGAGTGCGCCCAAGCTTTTGGGCTTCCGGTGTATAGCCACGTCCTCTACAACCCAGCCGTCTCGACGGAGAAGTTTGTCGCCCTTGCCAAGCAGTTTCCCACGGTCCCCTTCATCTTGGGCCACATGGGCTTTGGCCCGGCCGATCCGGAGGCCATTGAAGCGGCGGCCGAGCTCGACAACTTCTACCTGGAAACGTCGACCGGAAACCCGCTGCAGATCCGGCAGGCCATCGAGCGGGCGGGACCGGGCAAGGTGATCTTTGGCTCGGAGTTTCCCTTGTCGCACCCCAAGGTCGAGCTGGAAAAGATCCTCTGTCTCGGGCTCCCGGATGAGGATCAGGAACGGGTGCTCTGGCGCAACATCTACGAGCTCGCGCGCCTCTCCGAGGTGTGGAAGGAGTCCGGCCGATGACAGACGAGGCGAAGCTTTCCATGCTCAACGAGCTCTTAACGTGGGCGAGGCGAGCTCCCTTTTACCGGGAACGGCTTCCCCAAGAGCCGCTCGCGTCGCTCGACGAGCTGAGGCAGGTCCCGATCACGACCAAGGAAGATCTGCGGGAGCAGTCGCCCTTTGGCTTGGTCTGCGTGCCGCCGGAGGAGCGCTACGACTACTACGAATCCTTTGGGACGACGGGAAGGCCTGTCTCGATCTGGTTGAACCGCGATGACTTCGTGGCGACGGCGCGCCAGGTGGCGAGGCTGGGCGTCGATCTACGCCCGGATGACGTCGTCCTCATCCGCTTCCCCTACGCCATCTCGCAGATCGCTCACGTGTTTCACGCGGCGGCGCACCTTCGCGGCGCGTGCGCGATTCCGGCCAGCTCCCGGTCGACCATCAGCCCGTTTACCCGGATCATCCACATGATGAGGGAGCTCCAGGTGAGCGTGCTGGCGTGCCTGCCGCTACAGGCTCTCCTGCTCGCCGAGACAGCCCAGCTCGTCGGGCTGGACCCACGCCGAGATTTTGCGAGCCTTCGCGCCATTTGCACCGCCGGCGAGCCCCTCCCCGCTCCTCGCCGGGCGCTCTTGGAGGAGCTCTGGGGGGTGCCGATCTTTGACATCTACGGCATGACGGAGATCGGCACGGCGGCTGTGGACTGTCCCCACGGAAGGATGCACCCGCTCGAGGATGATTTCATCTTCGAAATCGTCCAAGACGACCTGGCGACTCCGGCCGCCCCGGGAGCGGTCGGCCACCTGGTGGTGACGGCGCTTAAACGGCGGGCGACGCCTGTGTTCCGGTATCTCACGGGCGACCTGGCCCGCGTGGTCCCCGAGGCGTGCGCTTGCGGGGCACGGACGCGGCTTGAACTCAGGGGGAGAGCCGCCGACGCGATCGTCGTCCAGGAGCGGCGCTTCGACCTTGCCGATTTGGAGAGCATCGCCGGAACCGTGCGCGGGCGCCGGCTGTGGGTCGTGGGCCCGGCGCGTGATGACGCAGGCCTCCACTTTGTCGTGGAGGTGATCGACCCGCAAAGCCGGTTGGATCCACAGGCGCTCGGGCGCCTCGAGCGGGCTTTTGGGGTCGAGATCCGCCTCGATCTGGTTCCCGTCGGCACCCTCTTTGACCGGCGGGAGCTGCTTCAAGTGGGCGTCGTCGGCAAACCTCGCTACGTGTACACAGCCCAAGAGATGGAGTCGGGAGCTTACCGCGACCCGGGAGCCGGGTTGTGAAACCTGGCCTATTGCGGGATTTGCCCTGGCAGCCCACAGGCCATGGATCCTCTGCGAGGCATGCGAGCCAGTGGCAGGCGTGAGCGTTTGACGACAGGGGGTTGACCTTACAATGGAAACCGGAAAATCCGCAGCGCACAAGGTATGGTTTGACGGCCGCCCGCTCCCGTGGGAGCGGACGGACATCTGGGAGTTTGTGAAACACTCGGCGATCGATACGGTCGTGCTGACCTTGGAGCAGGTGAAAAAGATCGATCTCCCGCTGCGCACGACGCTCGTCGTCGCCGTCGATCGCGCGGAGGCTCTCGATGAGATCCCGGCGGACGCGGTGGTCCTCTCCGGTGAAGAAGAGGTGCTCAAAGCCGCGCAGGCCAAGGGGCATCCGACGTGCCTTTCCCTCTACATCGACAACCAAGAGCTGCTCGATCGAGCGTGGCAAAGCGGGATGCGCTACGACAGCCTGTTAGTCGACTTTGACTTGCCGACCAACATCCCGCTGGAGCTCCTCATCGCAAGGCTCCAAGACTCCGAGACGGCTCTCATCAAGAAAGAGAGCTCCTTTGAAGCGATGATGACAGCCTTTGGCGTCTTGGAGCGGGGAAGCGACGGGGTGATGCTCACCACCGACGATCTCGGGGAGATTGCGCTCGCGAACCACTATCTCGTGCGAGCCCATCGCCGCCGGATCGAGCTGGCGACGCTGCGCGTGGAGGAAGTGCGTCACATCGGCATGGGCGTGCGGGGCTGCATCGACACCTGCGACCTCATGACACAAGACGAGGGAATGATCGTCGGTTCGACTTCCAGCGGC
>PKEU01000080.1 GCA_002919195.1 bacterium | reverse complement strand
GCCTACCTCTTGGACCAGGAAGGAAGCATCAAAAACTTTGAGAGCGGAAACCCTGAGCCGGCCGTCAAGTTTGACACCGTCATCCGGGGGTTGGAGTTTGCGAAAGAGAACGGCATCCTGATGCGGGGGCATGTGTTGGTCTGGCACAACCAGACGCCCGAGTGGTTTTTCCGGGAAGGGTATCGAGACGACGGGGAGTACGTCGACCGGGAGACGATGCTGGCCCGGATGGAAAGCTACATCCGCCAGGTGCTGGAGTTTACCCAAGAGCAGTATCCCGGGGTGATATACGCCTGGGATGTGGTCAACGAAGCAGTCGAAAACACGCCGGGAAGTTTCGAGACAGAGTCGGGTTTTAACATCCGGACACACCACGCGGGATCCCAGGAGAACCTGTGGTACCGGGTGATCGGACCCGATTACGTGGAAAAAGCCTTTGCCTACGCGAGAAAGTACGCCGCCCCTGAAGTCAAGCTCTTTTACAACGACTACAACACCTTTCAACCGTCCAAGACCGAAGCGATCGTGCGGCTTGCGACTCATCTCAAGGACCAGGGATTGATCGACGGCATCGGGATGCAAGGGTATATGGATCTTTATTACCCCGGCATCGAAGAAGGGCAGCACAACCTCCGGGACGCGCTCGAGCGGTTTTCCCAGCTGGGGCTTGAGATCCATATCACGGAGCTCTCCATCGACACGCCCGATGCGAGCCCCGGCTCCTTTCAGCGGCAGGCAGAGCGGTATGAGGCGGTCTTTCGCTTGCTCACCGAGATGGATACCGCAAGCGGTGGGCCGGCCAACATCACCAGCGTCACAGTGTTTGGCCTCATGGATCACTACCTGTTTTATCCCAGCGACATGACCACAACCCGCCTCTTCGACGGCCTCTTGCAGCCCAAGCCTGCCTTTTACGGCGTGTTGGGCGCGGTGCAAGGCGAGTGATCCCGTGGGGGCGGCGGCGCTACTTTTCAGGGCCCAAGAGCCCCTGGACAAACCAGCGCTGCAGTCCTAAAACCACCAGCACCGGCGGCAGCAACGCCATCATCGCCCCGGCCATGACCACGTTCCACTCGGGAAGGTCGGTGCCGGTGTTGGGCAAGAGGTTTTGAATCCCGACCACCACCACCCGCATCTCGGCTGACGTGGTGATCATGAGCGGCCACAGGTACTCGTTCCAGCCGGAGATAAAGAGCACCACAAAAAGGGCGGCCAGGTTGGTCACTGAGTTGGGCAAGAGAATCGACCAGAAAAAGCGCATCGGCCCCGCTCCATCCAGCTGCGCCGCCTCAGCCAGCTCGGCCGGGACGGTGCGGAAAAACTGCCGCAAGAGAAAGGTCCCCGTCGCCGAAGCGATCAGCGGCACCGTGAGCCCCGTGTAGGTGTTGAGCCACCCCAGGTCGCTGATCACCTGGTAGGTGGGGACGATCCGAATCGGCACGGGCAGCATCAAGGTGACGAAAATCATCCAAAAGACCAGGCCCTTGAGGCGAAAGTCAAAGTAGACGATGGCAAACGCGGACAAGAGCGACAAGACGATCTTGCCCGCCGCCGTCGCGCCGGCGACCACCAAGCTGTTGAGGAGGAGGCGTCCCATGTCCGCCCGCACCCACGCCTGCACGTAATTGGAGACGGCGTGGACCGACGGCAAAAGGAGCGGCGGCCGGCTGATGGCCTGGTCCATGCTCTGGGTGGAGATGACAAAAGCGTAGTACAAGGGAAAGGAGATCACCGCCACCGCCGCGATCATCCCCAGGTGCGCTGCGATCTGGTCCCGGGCGATTTTCCTTGCAACGACCCGCCTTGAGACCCTGGCCGCCGCCTTGTCGCGCCCTGCTGGAGCCAACTCGGCTAGGGATTTCAATACGAAACCCTCCTTTCGATAAAACGAAACTGGAGCCACGTGAAGATGATCGCCAGGACCATCAATACGACGGATTGGGCGCTGGACGAGCCCATGTTCATGGCAAGAAAGCCGTCTTTATACGCTTTGTATACGAGGGTCTCGGTGGCCGTGCCCGGCCCACCCCGGGTGATCGCGTGAATCACCCCAAAGGTGTCAAAGAGCGCATAGATCATGTTCATAACGACGAGGAAAAAGATAACCGGCGAAAGCAGCGGCAAGGTGACGTGGAGCAAACGCTGAAAGGGCGTCGCCCCGTCGACGCTGGCCGCCTCCAAGAGCTCTCTCGGGATGAGCTGCAGCCCGGCCAAAAAGAAGGCGATGTCATATCCTAGATGCGTCCAGGCCGAAGTCAAGATGACCAGCGCCATGGCCACGGCGCCGTCGACGTACCAGTTGAGCTCCCAATCCGTGAAAAAGGAAAAGAGGTACTGGACGATGCCGTAGGCCGGGTGAAAGAGGAAGAGCCAGACGACGCCGGCCACCGGAGGGGCGATCCCGTAAGGCACCAGGAGCAGCGTCCGGTAAAGGGGGCGTCCCCGGATTTTCTGGTTGGCCAACAGCGCGGCGACCAACGAGACGATCAGTGTCACAAAGGTGACGCCCAGGGTAAAGACAATCGTGTTGACGACGCTGATCCGGTACTCCACCGAAGAAAAGAGCTGTTGGAAGTTGCGAAGCCCCACAAAAAAGACCCGGTCGCCAAAGGGCGACACCCGCAGGAGCGAAAGGCGCAATGACTGAAACGCAGGCCAGAAAAAGAAGACCAGAGTGATCACAACCTGCGGCAAGACCAAAACATACGGGAGCCAGCGGTTTTTAAAGACGGCTCTTTCCAAGAGGCTCACCCCGTTCCCGGCCAAGGATAGGCGATCAGCCGCGGCCAAGCTGCCGAACAGCCGTCGCCAGGGCGCTGCTTTTCGTCCCCAAGAAACCCGCCTTAAAGGCCTGCCGGCAGGCTGGAGCCGGCGCGCCTCACGCTGCTGAGCCGGCGCGACGCCCCAGCCTGCCGCTCAAGGCGCACGAGGTCACATTACTGGTACAGCGACGCAAACTCTCGCAAAAGCTGGTTGGAGCGGCGCACCGCGTCGTCCAGGCCTTGTTTCGCGCTCTTTTGACCACGGAAGATGTTTTCCAGCTCTTCCTCGATCACATCGCGGATCTGCACGAAGTTGCCGAGCCGGAGGCCGCGGGTCTCGGGCGTGGGCGGCGAGTAGGTCAGCTGGCTGTAGGCCGTGCGCTGGTCGGGATTTTGATCCAGGTATCCTTCGGCTTCCAGCAAGGCCTGCGCCGATCGGCTGATCGGCACGTACCCCGTCTCCTTGTGCCAGTAAGCCTGCTGCTCGGGCTCCGAGAGGAACTTCAAAAAGGCCGCCACGGCCTCGTACTCCCGAGCCGGTTTGCCCGCCAACACCCAAAGCGTCGCGCCGCCGATGACCGAGTTGACCTTGGGATACTCGCCGCCGTAGTGGGGCAGCATGGCGGTGGCCCACTCAAACCGGTTGATGGCGCTGCGAAAACCCCCTTGAGCAGCCGACGATTGGATGATCATCGCGCACTGGCCGTTGATAAAGAGGGGCTCGGCGTCCCCGCCCCTGCCGCCGTAGCGGAAGATGCGCTCGCTCTGCCAACGGGCCAGGCGATCGATGTGGTTGATGGTAAACTCGTCGTTGATCACCAGCTGGGTATCGAGGCTGGTGTACCCGTTTTCGTGGGTAGCAAAGGGAAGCCCGTGCCAGGCGCGGGTGCTTTCGATCATCGTCCACGACGGCCAGCCGATCGTGAAGCCGCATTCGGCCGCCCCCGATTGGATCAACCGCCGGCTAAACTCCTCAACCTCCTGCCAGGTCTCGGGAGGACGCTCAGGATCGAGGCCGGCCTGGGCAAAGGCCGTCTTGTTGTAGTACAGGATTGGCGTCGACGAGTTGAAAGGCATGGAGTAGAGGTTGCCGTCCGCCGTGGAGTAGTAGCTCAAGACAGGGGGGACAAAGTCGTTCCAGTCGATCTCGTAGCCGTGATCGGCCATGAGCTGGTACACCGGGTAGACCGCGCCCGACATCAGCATGGTTTGCGTGCCCACCTCAAAGACTTGCACAATGTGGGGATGGTTGCGGGCCCGGTAGGCCGCGATGGCCGCGGTCATCGTCTCGGAGTAGTTACCACGAAAGACCGCGGTGATCCGGTACTGGTCTTGACTCTGATTGAAACGGTCGACCAGCTCTTGCACCACTTCTCCCAGCCGCCCGCCCATCGCGTGCCAAAACTGGGCCTCGACCGGTTGGGCAGCTGCGGTTAGGGCAAACGCTGCAAACAGCGCGGTGACCAACGCCAACACGAGACTTGCCATCAAGACGCGTCCCTTAGCGAGCAAGTTGATCTTCCTCCTCTCATCACTTCAACCTAAATTTCAGCGACGTGGTCTTTCCCGGGCGCTCGACTCCAAGGTATGAAAACGCGCGGCTCCCCCCTTCCATGGTGGTCGCTGATACGGATGCTGTCAGGCTCGTCCCACCCCGATCCTACCGCTCCGGTGTTAGCAGCGTACGACGCCGATGTAAAAAAATGTTAACGAGAGAAACGAAAAGAGCCTCTCTCGAGCACGCCGTGCATGAGAGGGACTCCTTCTCCGCTTCTCCGGTCCCGGTAGTTATGCGACTCTTATGTGTTATCTGTCTACTTGAATCCTATGAATTCCCCGCCTCTTTCTCCAACCCTTTTTCTCCCCCAAGAGAAAAAGGGAATCGATCCGCGCACCGAAGCGGAGCTCCTTTCCGCCCGCCGCCCCGTCTCTCTGCCCTTACGGTATCCAGGCGCTGCTTCCGCAGCCACAAGATCGATCAATCATAAAGGAATTTTCTCTTTTTCGTCAAATGTTTGTTTTATTCATCTTTACTGCGGCCTCGCACGATGCCCGTTGTCCAATGAGGATGACGGACGTGGGACGGCGGACGAAGAGAAGGGTGTGATCGCCGAACCAAACCGCTTGAGCCACAAACGCCCGCGATTCGGTGAGAGCGACTACAAAGGGATGAAATGGGGGAGGTAAGCCGTGCATCGGATGAGGGCTTGTGTTCTGATCGCGCTCTTTGTCCTCGCATGCTCCTTCTCCGCCGCCGCCCAGACCATCCAGCTCGAGGTCGGCATCGCGGAGACGGCGCAGCAGGCCGGCATCGACTACATCGAAAATGTACTCATCCCGGCCTTTGAGGCGGAATACCCCAATATCGACGTGAGCCTCACCATCATCGGTTGGAGCATGGACACGTACGTCACGCGCTACGTCGCCAACACCGCGCCCGACGTGCTCCAGATTGGAGGCGACCGCGTCGGCACCTACGTGAGCATGATCGAGCCCCTCGACCGCTACGTCGAAGGCTGGGCTGACCTAGACGACTTTCCCAGAGCCCTGCTTGACGGCGCGCGCGTGAACGGCGTGCTTTACGGCATCCCATGGAGCATGCCGATCCGCTCGCTCAAGTACCGGGTCGATCACTTTTTGGAGGCCGGGCTCGACCCCAGCCAGCCTCCCAGCACCTGGAATGAATTTGTGGAATACGGCCGCCCGCTCACCCGCTTTGACGGGCAGGGCAACATGATCCGGCAGGGATACCGCACCGAGGGCCATTGGCTGGAGTTTGCCGGGTGGCTCTTTCAAGCCGGCGGCGATTACATGAATGCCGAGCGGACCCGATTCACCTTTGGAGGCGAAGCGGGCCAAGAAGCGGTGGCGTTCCTTGCGAGCCTGATCCAAGAGCACGAGATCTCGCATCCCACCCGGGCCCTGGGGGATCTCAGGAGCAATGAGACCTCCATGGAGGTCATGCAAGGCTCGATCCTCTTTGTGCCGGAGCTTCGCGATATCGTCGCGGTCGCTCCTCCCTTGCGCCACCGGGAGCAGCTGCAAGTCGCCTACGCCAACCAGTGGGTGATCACCAACACAAGTCCCAATAAGGATGCGGCGTGGAAGTGGATCGAGTTTGTCACCCGGATCGACAATATGATCGGCTACACCCAGGCGGCTCTGATCGTGCCACCCAGGACATCGATCATCAACTACGAGCCGTGGGCCAGCGACCCGCGGTTTATCCAGCTCTTCCAAAACACGCTGCTTTCGAAAAACCTGCCGTTCGACTCGCCCCACATCGACCAGGCGCGCCGGGAGTTTATCCAGCCCGCCTTAAACCGGATCATGTACGAGGGCGCCCCGCCGAGCGAGCTGGCCGAAGCGGAGCGCTTGGCCAACGCCTGGCTCGAGGAGCGGCTCTAAGACTCTGGCGGCACTACGGCTAAAAGCCCCGCGCCACATTGGCGCGGGGCTCTTTCGTACAAAGAAGTGGGCTACTCTCCGGCCTCGGACGAGGCGTACGACGCCATGACGGCGTTCATCTGCCGGGTAGCCTCCTCCAGAGCAGGCCTCACCGCCGACTCGCCCCGCCAGATGGAAGTCCAGGCCCTCTGGACGATCGGGTCCATTTGCGAGAGCGCCGGGTGCGTGATCACCCGGTGGCCCGGGTCGGCCATCATCTGTTCGAAAAAGACGTGCTTGCCGGCGGGTCCGCCCGGCGCCCGCACGTACTCCAACGCGGCGGGGATGTAGGACGAGATCACCCACTCCACCGATTCGGTGAGCGTGCTTTGCACTTCGGGACTGATCACAAACTTGATAAACTCCCACGCGATCTCAGGATGCGGCGTGATCGCGCTCATGTGAATGGGAAGGTTGGATGCCCGGGTCCCATGATGCCGGTGGCGCGGGAGCATCACCACGTCGTAGTCGATGCCGCTCGCATCAAGCCCGGGCAGATCCCAAGGCCCCGAGATGTAGGTGCTGGCCGTGCCGCCGCTAAAGCCGCCGCCGCTCAAAAAGCCCCGTAAAGACAAGTCCTGCAAAAACGAAAGAGCGTCGACGGCCTCTTCGCTGTCGAGGATGGCCCGGGTGTACGATTCGTCAAAGAAGTGGGCTCCGGCCTGAAAGAGGAAAGGAGTCGTCCGGGGCCACCAGTCGCCAAGCTGCAGGCCAAAGCGGTCAGGCACCCCGTCGCCGTCGGTGTCCCGGGTCAGGCGCTGGAGCGTCTCCGCAAACTCTTGCCACGTCCACTCCTCCGGACACGAGTCGGGCGCGCACCCGTGGGGTTGCGGCGGGAGGGGTAGCCCCAGCGTCTTGAAGTGCTCGACGTTGACGTACAGCACGTCGACGAAGGCCGCGACCGGCAAAGCCACCTGACGGCCACGCACCTGATTGCCGGTGACCGTGACCGGGATATACCCTTCCAAATCGACGCTGGGATCTGCCGCGAGAAACGGTCCAAGATCCCGGGCGATGCCCCTGTCGACCATTTCCATCAGGTGGGCGCTGTGCGCCTCAAAGACGTCGATGGGATCGCCTGCCGCATGAGCGACGATCACTTTTTCCCTCAACTCGTCGTAACCAGCCTGCACGATCTCGATCTTGACATGCGGGTGACGCTCTTCAAACATCTCGGCGACCCGCTGGTAGAGCTCGATAAACTGCCCACCTTGCCCGACGCCCCACTGGAGCACGATCGGCTCCTGGGCCAAACCGGCGCTCGACCACAAGGCCCCGAGCAACACGAGCCCCACCGCGATCCACGGTCCTTTCTCACCCCGCAAAGGCGCTCCTCCTTTCTTAATCTTTTAAAAAAACGCCGGCGGGCGCGTCGGCCGCGCTCGTCGGCGTTATCTCGATGCCAAGCTACGCCACCATCTCAGGGTTCAAACATCACGTTTCTAAAGGCTTGCTCCAGGCGAGTCAGGGCCTCGTTGACGTCAAACTCGTCGTTGAGGTACGGCCAGACCCCTTGCCCGTGAAACTCGCCTTCGAGCCGGTGATCAGGCCAGAAGTAGCTAAACTCCAGCGACCGGGCAAAGGCCTGCTGGTGCTCAAGGGCCAGGAAGCTGTCGACCGTCAGCCGGTCGATGCGGGCGGGCACGTGCCCGGCGCCGGCCGACCACTCGATGGTGTTGAGCGACAGCCACGAGATAAACGTCAGCGCGGCCTCAAACACCTCAGGATTTTGCTCCCGCACCCCCCTGGGCACGATCAAGAGGTGCGACTCAGCCCAGGTGCCCGGATAGGGACCGACCTGGGGCGCGACGTCCGTTTTGAAGTCGATCTCCAGCCGCGTGAAGTTGCCGATCTCCCAGGGGCCCAAGAGCTGCATGGCCGCCGACTGGTCGCCAAACCAGCCGAAGATGCGGTCCGAAGCGGCCCGGATCACCTCTCGCTGAATCTCCAGGGCTCTCCGGCCCGCGTCCGTGCGGAAGGCCGGCATCCCCTGCTCGTCCATGATGCGGCCACCGTACTGGTAGAGGTAACCCAGCCACTCCCGGGAGCCGTAGCCGGCAAAGCCCGAGACCTCTGCGATGCCGTCCCCATCGCGGTCGATGGTGAGGCTCCGGACATACTGGAGCAGTTCTGCCTCGCCCTGCGGGGAGCGGACCGCGAGCCCCGCCTGCTCAAACATGGGCACGTTCATGTAGAGCGCGTAGGGGTGGACGTCGAGAGGAATGGCGTAAACCCGCCCCTCGTAAAGCCCGCGCTCCCAGATATTGGGCATAAAGTCGTTGGAGCTGATCCCCATGAGCTCCAGATCCTTTTCGGTCAAGGCGGTGAGAAGCCCCTGCTCAATGAAGCTCTGGATGCGAGATGAGTGCATGACGCCCACTGCGGGCGGCGCGCCGGCCACCGTGGACGTGATCAACTTGCTGTAGTACGGATCACCCCAATCGAGAATCGTGTGGGTGACCTTGATGTTCGGATGTTCCTCGTTAAACCGGGCGACGATCTCGTTCATGATCTGGCCGTCGCCCCCGGTGAAAAGCGACCAAAAGTCGATCTCCACCACTTGGGCCTGCGCCGGCGTCGCGGCCGCTCCAGCGGCCAAAATCAAGGCTAAAACAGCAGGGAAAACCCTGGCGAGGCGCATCTCGCGGTTTCGTCTCAAGCGCTCCACCCTCCACAGGTTGTACTTTTCCGGCCAAGTCACTTGTTGGTATTGCACCTTGGACAACACTACGAGCTCATCGCGCGATGCCCATCCCGTCCTAAGAGCGAAGCACTCACCCCCAAGGCAAACAACGTTGCGTTATTCCTCAAGAAATCTGATTCATCATGGCACTTCAGAGTCCTTGTGTCTCGTTTCTCCATTGGCAAGAAGGAGAATTCGCCTGTCTTGGAATATTGTAATTATTGGGCGTGACAAACGTTTGCGAGACCTGGCGGCGCACCCTGGGACGCGGTTTCGATCCGAGGACAAGGGCCCTCGGCGCCTCACCCCGTGCGCCTCAACGGGACACAAGTAACGAGAGGAGGGATGCGCACGTTTCTCACCGCAATTGAAACGCCTGTAGTTAAGACGGCCGCAGTGCCCAAACCGTCAAAGGATAAAGAAGATTGGGGGTTTACTCATGCATCGAACCACTCTGGTCTTAGCTGTTCTTCTCACGCTGCTCGTCGTGTCGACAACAGCCTTCGCGTACACATCGGACCGGATGGATTTCGGCGAGATCGACTTTGGCGGAGCGACTGTTACGTTTGTCCTTCACCACGACCACCTAGCCGACTTTAGAGAGGGAGGCTCTCGCGCCGGGCGGCTTGAGGAAGCGAAGAAGCTCTTCAACATCGGCGACATCCAGATCGTCCAGGCTGACTGGGGAGCTGTAGGTGAGGTCGCCTTGAATCGTTACCTGTCGGGCGACTCGACATACGACGTCTGGCGTCTTCCCCATTACGCCTTCTTTATGCTGGCCCCGCGCGGCGCTTTCTTCCCAGTCGACACCATTTTGCCGCCGGAGTACTTTGAGCAACTTCCCCGCATTACGCAGGTGAAAAACGAGCGGCTCCGCTACGACGGCCACCTCCTCCACTTCTCCGCAGGCGTCCCTGACGACTACGGCCACGCTCCCTTCGCTGTGGTGAACCTCGACATGTGGGAGCGGGAAAACTTAGGCGATCCCATTGAGCTGTACCAAAACGGCCAGTGGACCTGGGAGACGCTTGAGCGCATCGCCCAGAGAGCAACCCGCGACACCGACGGCGACGGCGTCATCGACCAGTGGGGCTTCGCCTGGCTGGATCCGGCTACATGGATCTTTGCCAACGGTGGCGCGATCACCCGGCTCAACGAGGACGGCAAAGTCGTGTTTGCTATGGATGAGCCGGCGACCCTCGAAGCCTTGCGCATCCTTAACGACTGGCAAAACGTCCAAGGGATCTCCTACGGCGACTACCAGATGAGGGAGTTCATCACCGGCCAGGCAGCGATCGCCATTATGCCCATGTGGCAAATCAACCCTCAGGAGTACGACTTCAGGCACGCGGTCTTGCCTTTGCCCCGAGGGCCCCACGCAGAGAGGAGCATCTTTGCGCCCGGCGTCGCCGACGCCATCTTCATCCCGGCCAACTCCGCCTACCCGCTGGGACTGGTCGCCTTGGACAACTTCCTCTTCCCGCTGGACGAATATGAAGAAACCCTCGAAGAGTGGATCGTCAACCGCGCCCATGATCGCTTCTCGTACGAGATCATGTGGGAAGTCCTCGAAAACGTCGACGGCGACGCGGCTTATTACCACAACTTCCTCGGAGCCTGGTGGGAAGGGGAAACGCCCTTTGGCGCCGTCGTCGGCGGCGTGATGGGAGGCGGCTCTCCGGCATCCATCGTCGGTGAAGTGGCCCCGCGCGCCCAAGCGATGATCGATGAGTACCTTAAGCAGTAGTCGATGAGTCGAAGGGATTTTGTCCACCTAAGATTCAGGCGGCGAGGCCGGCCTGTGCCGGCC
>PKEU01000131.1 GCA_002919195.1 bacterium | reverse complement strand
CCCCCCCCAAGGGCGGCCCCCGCCTTTCTCTTATAACGCCCATTACGCCCGTTGACACAAGCCGTTGCGATGAAAACCCTAGCGGGAGCCGTTGCCGGCGGCATCTTGGCGCGCCGGCGGGCCGAACCATTTCTCAAAGACCGGAGGGACCTCCCAGGGTTCGGCCGCGTCGCTCCGGTCGACTTCCTTGCCGTCTTGAAACAAGATCATCATGGGCGTGGTATCGATTTGGAATTCGTCCCAAAGGTGAGGGTACGTGGGCAAGTTGACCTCGTAAAAGTCGGCGCGATCGGTGTACAGCGGGACGATCACCTGAAGCGAACGGTTGAGCTTTTTCGTCCAGCCGCAAAAGTCCTTGCCAAACTTGATCACGACAGGCCGCGTCGCCTCGGCGATCACCCGCTGGACTCCCTCGGGATCCAGCGCCTCAAGGCCGCTCGGCACTCTCGTGTTATAATCGCAGTCGGCGTGCTCCTCAAGGATCAACTGGAGCTCTTGCAGGTCACGCTCGTCGCTCATGTTTTCGCCACACCAGCGCCCCCGCAAGCCGGGACGCCGGGCGGCCATCACCTCCGTTTCAGAGGATAGTCTGCCTTATAGTATACCAAACTGTTTGGCAACTGGCGCCGGAGCGGGCGAAGACTCGCCAAGGCAACGGGCCCGCGAGGCGTGCCGGGTGGAGCAGGCCCGCTTCTTCCGCCTCCCGTGCCCCGAGCGAAAGGTATTCGGGCGGGCGAGGGCAAAACCTATCAGGTAAGGGCACTCGATCAGCGCAGCGGAGTCTCGCATCGGATCGGTGCATCGCACCCTACGGCAGGAGGGACATGTGCGTGCCACTCATCCCGTTGTACCAGTGTCTCAAAGAGGCTGAAAAGGGCGGGTACGGGGTCGGCGCCTTCAACGTCAACAACATGGAGCAGATCCAAGGGATCATGAAGGCCGCCCGCGAGCTCAACTCGCCCGTCATTCTCCAAGCGAGCCGGGGAGCGTTGAAGTACACCGACATGGTGTACCTGAAATACCTGGTGCAAGCGGCCGTGGAGCAAAATCCCGACATTCCCGTCGTGCTCCACCTCGATCACGGCGATTCGCTGGAGACGGTGAAAAAGGCTATCGAGCTCGGCTTTACCAGCGTGATGATCGACGCTTCGCACCACGATTTCGAAACCAACGTGAGGATCTCCCGGGAGGTCGTCGAGTACGCCCACCAGTTTGGCGTCTCCGTCGAGGCTGAGCTGGGAACGCTGGGCGGCATCGAAGAAGATGTGGCCGGCGAGGTGCAGCTCACCGACCCCGACCAAGCCGAGGAGTTTGTCGAGCGGGTCGGCTGCGACGCCCTTGCCGTCGCCATCGGCACGTCGCACGGGGCGTACAAGTTTAGGGGTGAGCCCAAACTGGCTCTCGATTTGATCTCCGAAATCTACAGCCGGGTCAAGATCCCGCTGGTGATGCACGGCTCCTCCTCGGTGCCCAAAGAGCTGGTCGAGACGATCAACACGTACGGTGGGTCGATCCAGGACAGCTACGGCGTTCCCATCGAGAGCATCCAGCACGGGATCAAAAACGGCGTACGCAAGATCAATGTCGACACCGACCTGCGACTTGCCATGACGGGCGCCGTGAGAAAGACGCTCTTTGAGGATCCCAGCAAATTTGATCCCAGGGATTACCTCGGGCCCGCCCGGGAGGCGGTCTACCAGGTGGTCGCGCAGCGGATGAAAGATTTCGGCAGCGCCGGCCACGGCGGTGATTACGAGCCGATGACCCTCGAAGACATGAAGGAGATCTACGGGGTGAAGTGATCCCCTAGCCGGCGTTACCAGGGCGAGTTGCCCGGCAAAGACCAAACTGGAAAAGCCAAACGGCACCAATGGGGAACGAGGCAGGGAAAGATCCCTGCCTCGTTGACGTTGGTCAAGGGCTCATAAGGTGCTGCGCGACATCTGGTTGCCCAACCCGGAAAAAAGCCGCGACCAACGGTTGATTAGGGGAGCCAGGCTTCCACTTTCTCCCGGTTTTCTGCGATCCATTTCCGCGCTGCTTCTGCTTCTGACATTCCTTCGCGGATATACATCATCACCGTAGCCATGTCGTCGGGTGTCCAATAGAAGCGGTCAAGGAACTCGTAGACTTCCGGCATACGCTCGTAAAGATCCCTTGCCACGATGGTGTTGATCGTCTCGGCCGCGCCGTACACCCCTTTGGGATCCTCAAGGTACTTGAGGTCCCATTGGGCGAACTTCCAGTGGGGAGTCCAGCCTGTCACGACGATCCATTGATTGGAGCGGATGGCGCGGCCGAGCTCCGCTGTCATCGCCGCGTCACTGCCGTCTTGCAGGGTGAAGTTGAGGCCGTACTCTTGGATCGCTTTATCGGTAGCTTGCATTAGGCCGGCGCCCGGGTCAATACCCACGATCCGGCCCTGAAACTGCGCCCGATGGGCGTTGAGCTCCTCGATCGAGTCGATCGTGACGTATGACGGGACGACGAGGCCGATCTTTGCGCCGTGCAGGTTGGGACCAAGGTTTTCGACTTGGGTCCAAACCCGCTCGTAGTAAGCCTGATGGGTGCCAGGCAGCCAGGCTGCGACGATCGCGTCGAAGTCTCCTTGCGCAATTCCCGTCCACATGGGACCCGCGTCGACGGAGATCATTTCGACTTGGTAGTCGAGGATATCTTCGAGGACCGCGGCGACCACGTTGGTCGACGCAATTTCCGAGTCCCAGAGCACGTAGCCTAGCCTCACCGTGCCTTTGGCAGCCCACGCGCTTGCGTGGAACAAACCGGTGATGATCAACCCCAGGGCGATCGCGGTCACTGTCCGCCGGAGGGGCGTTGATGGGTTCATGCGGATCATCCTCCCTTAGGCGCTTGAGCTTGCTGGCCCAGGCTTTGGGTGACTCGATCCAGGATGATGGCCAAGATCACGACTGCTAGTCCCGCGACAAATCCCCTGCCGATCTCTAAGCGTTGGATGCCGCGCAACACCTCGGCGCCGATGCCTCCTGCGCCAATCATCGCCGCGATCACGACCATGGAGAGGGCCAGCATGATGGACTGATTGATACCGGCCATGATCGTTGGCTTTGCCACAGGAAGCTGGACTTTCATCAGGAGTTGGAGAGGCGTCGAACCAAAGGACTCGCCCGCTTCGACGAGGTCATTTGGCACCTGCCGGATTGCCAGGTTGGTCAACCGGACCAACGGGGGCAGCGCAAAGACCACGGTGGCCATCACCCCGGGCACGAGACCCAAACCGAAAAACATGACGGCCGGGATCAAGTAGACAAACGCGGGCATGGTCTGCATGAAATCAAGGAACGGTCGAAGCACCCGGTCAACTGCGTCGTTCTGCGCCGCTACGATCCCCAGGGGAATGCCTAAACTGATCACGATCACTTCTGCTGAAAGAATCAGGGCGAACGTCTCGAGGGTCGGCGTCCATAAGCCCACGTTGTCCACTACGAGCAGGCCAGCGAGCGTAAAGGCGGCAACCCCGATGCCCGCGAGCTTCCAGCTGATCAACGTCCAGATGAGGATCATGAGCAAAGGGGGAACCGCGAGCAACACGGAGGTCAAGAAGTCGACAATCGTAAAGACGAATGTGCTTCCCGCCCGAAACGCGGGCTGGAAATGACTGAGAAGGAAGTCGACGACGCCTTCAACCCAACCAGCGATGGGCAGTTCAAAGGGCAGCATGTTGGTCCCTCCCAACAGGTTGTTGTAGCTGTTTGTTCCAGCTGTCGGGGGGGTGCGACAAGGAGGCGAGGATCGCTCCCTTGACGAGGACGCCGCGCAGTTTGCCCTCGCCGTCGACGACGGCTAAAGGCCACGAGGTGCCATTTCCAAACCCGAAAACATCGCGCAGCGCGTCGTCTTCGTGGACGGTGGAGACATCTTTGTTCAAAACGTTTATGAGGGACGACTCGCCGCGATCGGCGGCGGCACGCGCGTCCGAGGCAGAGACGAGCCCTAGGAGTTTGCCGTCGTTGTCGACCATGAAGATGCTGGAGATTCCGTGCCGGCGCATGCGTTGCAAAGCGGCATGTGGCCCATCTTTGGGGCGGATGACCGGATCGGGAGGCATCATGACGCTCGATGCCGTGAGGACTTTCGAGCGGTCGACGCCGGCTGTAAAGGCGGCGACGTAGTCGGAGGCGGGACGACTGATGATTTCTTCGGGGGTGCCAATCTGCTCGATCCGGCCGTCCCGAAGGACGGCGATGCGATCTCCCAATTTGAGAGCCTCATCGAGATCGTGGGTGATAAAAACGATCGTCTTTTGCATGCGAGACTGCAATGTGAGGAGCTCATCTTGCATTTCTCGCTTGATGAGGGGATCCAGGGCACTAAAGGCTTCGTCCATCAGCAGGATATCAGGATCGACCGCTAGCGCTCGGGCGAGTCCTACTCGCTGCTGCATGCCGCCGCTCAACTCGTCGGGCCGGCGGTTTTCCCAGCCGGCAAGCCCAACGAGTTCGAGAACTTGGAGTGCCCGCTCTCGACGCTCTCTTGCCGGGACGCCCCGGATTTCCAGACCGTATTCGACGTTGCCAATGACGGTGCGATGGGGAAAGAGGGCAAAACGTTGGAAGACCATGCCAAACTTTTGCCGGCGGAGCCGTTCTAAGCCTCTGCGGTCGAGGCTGGTGACGTCGATACCCGCTACAGTGACTTTTCCGCTCGTGGGATCGTGGATTCGGTTGATGCAGCGCAGCAGCGTGGACTTACCACTGCCTGAAAGGCCCATGATGACAAAGATCTCACCGCGTGTGATGGTGAACGAGGCATCGAAGACTCCGACCGTAGCTCCGGTACGTCGCTCGACCTCTCGCTTGCCGAGACCCTCTCGGAGGAGGCGAAGCGCCTCGCGTTTTGATGGTCCAAAAATCTTTGAAACGCCGGATAGCTCAATTTCTAGGATTGTAGACCACCCCCAAATGAGGCGCGCATCGATTTTTGGCCAGAAGATTGCTCATGAAAAAAGAAACCTGTGAATCAGGTATATTTCAACCTGCGTCACAGGTTTTGTAGGCAGTAAATCTTACGGCACAATATTTTATCCGGAGATTATTGGATTGTCAAGTCTCTGGGCAGGTTCAGGCCGTGTCAAGTTGCCCGTGGATGGAGGTGGTTAGCGATACCCCGCTCGGTCGGGACGAGCCGTTCGTTGATGAAGAGACTTCGCAACAACCGCCGCGCGAAAAGGTATAAATGACATATATGGTGTATTATTACTAATATGGCGCGACGTCAACCTCTCTATCAACAGATCTATGAGCAACTGCTCGAGGACATACGGACGGGCAAGTATCCGCCTGGCTCGCAGTTGCCGACGGAGAAGGAACTGGCGCAAGCGTACGGTGTAAGCCGCATTACGAGCAAGCGGGCCTTGACCGAGCTAGCTGACGCCGGGTTGATTGAGCGCATCCGGGGCCGCGGCTCTTTCGTCCATGCCCGAGCGCAGAGCGCCGAGCGGGCAGCGCCAGCCCAAAGGTCCAAGCGCATCGGCTTTATTGCACAGGACGTGGGCCACGCCTTTGGCATGGAACTCCTTGCGGGCGTCGAAAGGGAGAGCGGCCGGCTTGGATTTTCGCTCCTCCTCCGGATGACCCGGGGGAGCCAAGAGGCCGAGATGGCCGCCATTGAGGAGCTGCTCGCTCAAGACGTCGCCGGTCTCATCGTCTTTCCCGTCAACGGCGAGCGGTACAACCCCGCGCTCCTCAGGTTGTACCTATCGGGGATGCCCGTTGTCCTTGTCGACAGGTATTTCCGGGGCCTCGACATCGCGTCGGTCAGCAGCGACAACGAGGCGGCGGCCAAAGAGGCGGTCACCTACCTGATCGACAGCGGCCACCGGGCCATCGCCGTCCTTTCGCCCCCGCCGGAGGGGACGGTGACGATCGAGGACCGCGTCAAGGGGTACGTGTCGGCGTTTGTCGAGCGCAACCTGCCCATCGACCACTCCCTCCTTTTGACTGACCTTACCACGTCGCTTCCCGGACAACCCCAGCGAAGCGCCTACGAGCGGGACCAGCGCAAGGTCGTCGACCTGCTGGCCCAGCATCCCGAAGTGAGCGCCTTTTTTGCGGTCGAGTACAACCTTGCGCTGGTCGCCCGGAGCGCTGTCGAGGCGATCGGCCGGCGCGTGCCGGCTGACTACTCGATCGTCTGCTTCGATGCGCCGCCCCAGGACGAAGCGTTTTTCACGCACGTGCGCCAAGATGAGCGGCGCATGGGAGAGCAAGCCGTCCGGCTCCTCGCCGAGCTGATCGACGAAAGGGCGAAGGGCGAAAGTTCGAGGCCCGGAGGAGGGCACAAGATCGTCCCGTCACGCCTTGTCATCGGGATGTCGACGGCACCGGGGCCCCGAGAGGCGGGCCACGCCGTTTGATCGCCTCCTGGGATCCTGTTTCTTGCGAAAATCCCGCCGCCCTTTCGCTGCCTTCGGCGGGGATCCACAGGACTCCGGCGTGGCTTGAGCGCTGGTCCAGCGCATGATGGGCGCGGGCGGTAGGCATTGCCATAAAAGGTATAAAGTGTCCAAAGGTGAATATATATGGTATAAAAACATATAAGAGATACTTTCGGAGGGAGGCCGGCATGCCGAGGATGGTCATTGTTTTGCTGGCCAGTTGTGTGCTTATTGGTTGGGCGCTCTTTCCACGAGGCGCCCAAGCGGCGGGCCTCACGCCCCGCGAGCCGGAGCTTGCCGAGTACGAGGCACGGGCTGACGCGGCGCTGGAAGCCTTGATGAGCCTTTACTGGAATCCGGCCCTTCGCATGTTCAACAACGCGTACCCTTGCGAAAACTGCAACGAGCCGTTCCACTACTGGTGGCAGGCTCATGGCATCGATGTCCTGCTCGACGCGTACGAACGGACAGGGGACGACGTCTACCTCCAGCGCGTCAGCGACATGTACGACGGCTTGCGCTGGCGCAACGGGGGGCATCTTTTCAACGATTTTTACGACGACGAGCAATGGATGGCCCTCGCCCTGCTCAGGGCGTACACCCTCTCAAACGACGAGCGGTACTTGCACGCTGCCCAAAGGCTCTGGGACGACATCCGCAATGGCTGGAACGACGCGTTTGGCGGTGGAATCTCGTGGCGCAAGAGCCAGAGGGACTACAAAAACGCTCCGGCCAACGGCCCTGCGGCGATCCTGGCGGCGCGGCTTTACCGCATTACGGGCGATGAGGCGCATCTTGAGTGGGCCAAGCGCATCTACGGATGGCTGAAAAGCCATCTCCTCGATCCCGAAACCGGGCTGGTCTGGGACGGGATCAACCGCACGGGCGACGGCGCGATCGACAAAGGGTGGTTGTTTACATACAATCAGGGCACCTTTGTCGGCGCCGGCGTCGAGCTCTACAGGGTGACGGGGGACGAGGCCTACCTTTTGGACGCAAAAAGGACGGCGCATGCGGCCCTGACCCGTCTCGTCGACCTCAACGGCATCTTCCTCGAAGACGGGCAGGGCGACGGCGGGCTTTTCAAGGGGATTCTCGTAAGGTACCTCGTCGAGCTCTACAAAGTCGATCGAGACAGCGCGATCCTTGAGGCGCTGAGAAAAAACGCAGACTCCTTGTGGGAGGCGAGAATGCCGGAAAACGTCTTTGGTCCCCGCTGGAGGGTCCCAAGGCACTACGGGACCGTGGACCTCAGCACCCAACTCAGCGCGGTTAAGCTCTTTAACCTGGTCGCGCTGGCGCATGCCCTGGAGGGTGAGGAGGTCGAGTAGAGCCTTCTCTGCCGGGTGGCACATGTCATGAATTTCCCTCACAACTTTTCCAAAGGAGTGACTGCAGGAGATGATTCGCAAGCTCTCCCTAGGCCTGGCCGCGGCGGCGCTCGGACTGGCCCTGATCGCCTCCGGCGCTTTAGCCGGTGACAACTTCGTCTTGGTCGACTTGATTGACTGGTTCAACAACGACGGCATCTCGTGGAACGAATGGCCGGGCGATCAAAACCTCGATGGAGGCGGCTGGGGACTCCCCGCTGAGGAGCTCCCGGACGGCGACTTCGAAGTGCTCTGGGACCAAGAGACCGTCGTTCCGTTTTTTGCCTTGTACAAAGAGGACGGCTGGGGCAACAACGTCGAGGCCGAGGGACAAACCATTGACCTGCCCGAAGGCAACTACAAGGGCGCTTGGATCCTTGCGGCAAACCACCACGGCGCCACCGAGGGCGCGCCGATCGCCTTTAACTACAGCGACGGCACGGCGACCGTCAGCGAGATTAACGCGGGCGACTGGTGCGGCGACCCGGTGGCATCGGAAAAGATGGTCCTGCGCCCAAGCCACCGTCACGACCCGTCGGGCGATACGGGCCCGTCCTGCGGCATCTGGCTGCTGCCGATGTTTGAGCTCGACGCCGCCAAGACCTTGGTGAGCGTCACCCTTCCCGACGAGCCGCGCTTTCACGTCTTTGGCATCACGCTCGTCAAAGCGCAGGAGGAATGAAAAAGAAAAGGGGGTCGCCGATGATCCGCGTCCAGCGAAAGAGCGTATGGCTTGTCTGCTTGGCGAGCGCAGCCCTTTGGGCCTTGAGCGCGCTCCCGGCCTTGGGAGCGGGCGATGAGGCGTTGGAGCAGCACCTCGCGGCGCTTTACGAGGGCAACCTCTTGCCCAACCCCGACTTCGAAGAGGCCGATCCGGAGCTTTCCAACCGGCCCTTGGGTTGGTCGGGGACCTACAACCTCTTGGACTTCAACCAGCCGATTTGGGACGATGAGATCGCTCTCTCAGGCTCCCGGTCGCTGCGGATGGCTGCACCGATGATGACCGAGGCGTCGTGGCAGTCGGAGAAAGTCCCGGTGAAACCTGACACGACGTACCGGTTTACCGGCTACGTCCGCACCCAAGGACTGGAGCAGGAAAAGGCGCGTTTTGTGGGGACCTTCCTGGTCCAAGCGTATAGCGGCGACCGGATGCTCTTCCCCCGGCCGACTCAGGCAGGCGCTTCCTTGGAGGGAACCAACGACTGGACCCGGGTGGAGTTTACGTTTAAGACACCCCGCAATGCCGATTCCATCCAGGTGATCGCCGCGCTCTCCTTTTCGGGGCGGGCGAAGGGGAACGTCTGGTTTGACGCTGTGAAGCTTGAGGAGGTAACGGGTGAATGAAAGGAAGCAAAAGCATGCTCGCGGTCGCGCTCTTGGCGACGCTGCTTTTCGGCGGCGTTTCATCGGCGGCGACCACGATCACCTTTTGGCACGACTGGGGCGGTGAGAACGGCGAGATCCTCCAGGACATCATCAGCCGTTTTGAAGCTCTCAATCCCGATATCGACGTGGAAGTCCAGCTCACCTCGGATCTTTCGCAAAAGCTCTTGGTCGCGATCATGGGAGGCGTCGCTCCCGACGTCGTTTTGCTCGACCGCTGGATGACGAGCTCGCTCGCGGCCCAGGGGGGCTTGACTGTCCTCGACCCCTTGATCGAGCGCGACCAGGTCTACCGGGAGGACTATTTCCCGCCCACGTGGGAAGAGGCGACGTTTCGCGGCCACTCGTACGGGATTCCCTTTAACACCGACACCCGGGCGCTCTTCTACCACGAGGGCATGTTTCTCGAGGCCGGGCTCGATCCCAACGACCCGCCCAGCACCTGGGAAGACCTGAGGCTCAATGCGTCCAAGGTCACCCGGCGCAATCCCGACGGAAGCCTCCGGCAGGTAGGGTACGTCCCCCATTGGGGCCAGCCCAACATCGTCCACTACCTGATGCAAAACGGCGGTTCCGTCTTTAACGAGGATCAGACCCTCATCACCTTCCACGACGAACGAGGCATCGAGGCGCTCGAGTGGATGGTCGACTTCGTCGACTTCTACGGCGGCGTGGCCGCCCTGGACGAGTTTGCCGCCACCATCCAGGTGAGCGGGCCGATCCCGGCGGTGCTCGGCGGCTTCCAAGCCGTCCATTACGACGGCAACTGGAACCTGGGCGCCCTCAGGCGCGAGTTTCGCGACTTCTACGATACGCAGCTCCGGGCGGCCTTGCCTCCGGGCAACCGGCAGCGGGCTACGCTCTCCGGCGGCTTTGCGCTGGCGATTCCCAGGGGGATCACGGATGAGCGCCTGGAGGCGGCGTGGCGGTTTATCCGGTATATGACCGACTTCGACGCCCAGCTCGACATGGCTGTGCGGACGGGCAACATCCCGGCCCTCATCGAAGCAGCGACCGACAGCCGCTACGTCGACGACGAGATCCGCGCCGTCTTTGTCGAGGCGGTGCAATACGCCTGGTTCCGGCCGAACCATCCGTCCTACCCGCGGATCGACGAGATCCTGCGGGTGCAGGTCCAGACGGCGGCCCTCCACAAGGAGATGTCGCCCCGGGCCGCGCTCGAAGAGGCCGCAAGGCAAGCCCAGGCGATCCTGGACGAGGTCAACGGGCTGATCCGTCACCTCAACCCCGAGTGAGGTTCACACGCGAAAACTCCATGAAACCGCCGCCTACACCCCGACACGCGGTGTGAGGGACGGATGAAGCTTGGCCAAACTCCCGGCTTGAGTGGCCGGGAGTTTGCGCGCTCGCCTGACCGGTGCCGGAAGAGACGGATCGTCTTCCATGGTGGCAAAGAAGGGTTCGACCCAGCGGCCTTGAACCATTACCGGAATGGAACTGAAGAGCGCCTTACGAGCTTTGACGGCTGGTGATATCCTCGCTATGCCATCCGACATCCACGTGAGAGTCAACGGGTTGACGAAACGCTATAAGGTGCCCATCCGGGAGGGAGGCTTCAGGGCATCGGTCGCCAGCCTCTTTCGCCGGCGTTACCGGAT
>PKEU01000163.1 GCA_002919195.1 bacterium | reverse complement strand
CTCTTGCATCGAGTCAGCGACGTACCGTTTAACCCTCATGGCTGTCGAGCCTCACCATCCCCACCGACTGGACTTCTGCGTCAGGCGCCACTTCGTTGTACGAGATGACGGAAAGGCGGGGAAGCACTCTGGCGGTGAGCCTGCGGACCGCCGGACGGATCACGGGCGAGCAGAGCAAGACCGCTTGGTGGCCCGCCGCGGCCGCCCGCTCGAGCGACTTGGCAAGGCTGTCGTAAAAGGCTTCGACCCGTTCCGGGGCCAGCGCGACGGTAAGCCCCCTCTCGGTGTGCTGCAGGGCGTCCGCAATCTCCTGCTCCAGGGCCGGGTCCAAGGTCACGACGGGGATATACCCGTGATCGCCCGTGTGCAGCTTGGAGATCTGCCGGGCCAGCGCCTCCCGAACCCTTTCGGTCAAGAGCAGGGGATCCTTGGTGAGCCGGGCCGCATCGCTCAACGTCTCCAGGATTGTCACCAGGTCGCGGATAGGCACGCCTTCCCGGAGCAGGTTTTGCAGCACCCTCTGCACTTCGCCCACGGTCAAAAGGTCCGGCACCACCTCTTCAACCAGCGCCGAGTGTTCCTCCTTAAGCTCGTCCAGGAGTTTCTTCACATCTTGCCGGCCTAAGAGTTCAGGCGCGTTGGAGCGGATCACCTCAGTGAGGTGCGTCGCGATGATCGAGGGCGAGTCGACCACGGTATAGCCGGCAAGTTCGGCTTCTTCGCGCCGGGACTCTTCGATCCAAAGAGCCGGCAGGCCAAAGGCCGGCTCCCTGGTTTCAAGTCCCGGGATCCGTTGGGTGACAGTGCCCGGGTCCATGGCAAGATAGTGACCCGGCATCAGCTCACCCCGGCCTGCCTCAATTCCTTTGATCTTGATCACATAAGCGCTAGGCGCAAGCTGCATGTTGTCGCGAATGCGGATCGGCGGCACCACCATACCCAGCTCAAGGGCGATCTGGCGGCGGATCATGGTGATCCGGTCCAGCAAATCGCCTCCCTGGTTGGCGTCGACGAGCGGGATCAAACTGTAGCCGATCTCCAGCTCGATGGGATCCAGCTTCAACAGGTTTGTGACCGACTCGGGCTTTTTCGCCTCCTCCGCCTCCTTCTCGGCCGCCTGCCGCTCGACACTGGCCTTCTCCTCTTTGATCCGCTGGCCCGACAGGTATCCCATCCCTGCAAACAGAGCGGCGAGGACGATAAACGGCAGTGTGGGAAGGCCCGGCACCACGCTGAAGAGCAGCAGCACTCCCGCGGCAATCAACAGCGCTTTGGGCTCGGAAAGCATCTGCCGCGACAAGTCATGGCCCATATTGGATTCGGACGCCGCCCGCGTGATGATGATCCCCGTCGCGGTGGCGATGAGGAGAGCCGGGATCTGCGTGACCAACCCATCCCCCACGGTGAGCAGGGTGTACCGGCGGAGCGCTTCGCTGAGGGGCAATCCCAACTGGCCGACGCCGACCGCGAAGCCGCCCAGGATGTTGATGATGGTGATGACGATGCCGGCGATGGCATCGCCTTTGACAAACTTGGAGGCGCCGTCCATCGCGCCGTAAAAGTCGGCTTCCCTTTCGATGTCGGCGCGGCGCCTTCGCGCCTCGTTTTCGTCGATGAGGCCCGCGTTGAGATCGGCATCGATGCTCATCTGCTTACCGGGCATGGCGTCCAAGGTGAAACGGGCCGCCACTTCAGCCACTCGTTCGGCGCCCTTGGTGATCACGATAAATTGGATGACCACCAAGATCAGAAAGACGATGAAGCCGACCACGTAGTTGCCCCCGACCACGTAGTTGCCGAAAGCGAGGATGAGCTCCCCGGCGTAACCCCGCAGGAGGATGAGACGGGTGCTGGAGACGTTAAGCGCCAAGCGAAAGAGAGTGGTGATCAGCAACAGTGAGGGAAAGATGGCAAATTGCAACGGCCCCTGGATGTTCATCGTCAGGAGCAAGATCAACAGGGAGAGGCTGATGTTGAGGGCGAGCAAGAGATCGAGCAACACGGGTGGCAGCGGCAGCACCATCATCACGACGATGAGGATGACGGCCACGACGATCAGCACGTCGCTGTGCTGGCCGATCCTTGCCAGGCCACCCTGCACTTGGGTTCGCACCGCCAACGTCCCCCGCCTCCTTTACGCTCGAGTCCTTTCGACGTTCTTGCCCCGCAGCCGGTAGACAAAGGCGAGCACTTCTGCTACAGCTTTATAGAGCTCCTCGGGGATGCGGCCGTCGACCGGCACCGATTCGTACAAAGCTCGCGCCAGCCAGACGTTTTCGACGATCGTCACCCCGTGCTCCCTGGCGACTTCCTTGATGCGACGGGCCAAGGGCCCCGCCCCCTTCGCGACCACCGTCGGCGCGTCCATTTCCACAGGGTCGTATTTGAGCGCAACGGCAAGATGCACAGGGTTGGTGATCACCACGTCCGCGGTCGGGACTTTCGCCATCATCCGCGAGCTGGCCAGCTGGCGCTGGCGCTGCCGGATGCGCGCGCGGATCTGAGGATCGCCTTCGGTTTGGCGCAGCTCCTCTTTGAGCTCCCGCCTGCTCATCCGAAGGCTCTGTTCGTGCTCCCACCGCTGGTACAGGTAGTCAAAGAGCGCCAAGACCAACAAGCAAAGGCCAATCCAAAAGGCGAGGCGAAACACCGCGCGTCCCGTTTGGATCGCCGCCTGGGCTGGACCCAGCTTCATGTACTCGGTGTACTCGCCGAGGCTGCTTCGCACGGCGCCGTAGGCCAGCGCCCCGACCAACGTCACTTTCAGCGTCGCTTTGAGAAGCTCGACGAGGGCTCGTTTGGAAAAAATCCGTTGGAATCCGGAAATAGGATCGATCCTTTTGAGCTGGGGCTTGAGGGGTTCACTGGAGGTGAGAAAACCTACTTGGACCAGCTGCGAGGCGAATCCCACCACCATTGTCACCAGGGCGATCGGACCTGCCAGGCGGACGGCAAGCCAGCTCCAGTCCAAAAACATGGTGGGAATCTCGCTGGCTTCCACCGACGCGAACCGAAGTAGCGCGCCCTCGTAAAGCCGTCGGGTAAAGGTGATGAGTTCGCCACTTACGTGAGGCAGCCAAAGGTACAAGGCGCCAAAGCCAGCGAGCAGGACCAACGCCGAGCTCAGCTCGCCGGTGCGCGCCACTTGCCCTTTGCGCCTCGCCTCCTGCCGCCGGCGCGGCGTCGCCGGCTCGGTCCTCATATCGGCAAAGAGCTGCAGATTGAGCCGGATGCGCTCCCGCTGCGCGCCCACGCACGCCACGGGATCACCCGTCGACACCCGGACCAGTTCCACCGCCCCCCAGACAACCCTGCGGGTCAACCCCGCTAACGCCCGCTGCCCAGCGCCCTCACCAACGCCGTGAGCAGCCGCTCGATCTCGCCCGCCGGTCCAATGGCTTCCGCGATAAAGCCCACAAAGGCGGGCATCACGATGGCCAAGAGCAACATCCCCAAGCCGACCTTGAGGGGAAAGCCTACGAAAAAGACGTTGATCTGCGGGACCGCCCGCGCCACGATCCCCAGCGCCACGTCGGTCAGAAAAAGCGCGCCGATCACCGGCAGCGCGATCTTAAGGCCCAAGGAAAACATGCTGCGGACCGCGTCGAGCGCGATCGCCGGCACTCCTCCGCTGAGCGTCGCCCCTCCTAGCGGCACCACGTCGAAGCTTTGCACCAGCGCCCGCAAGAGCCCGTGATGACCGTCGATGAGAAAGAACGTCAAGAGCGCGATGGCAAAGTAAAACTGGGCGACTACAGGCGCCTCGCTGCCCATCTGGGGATCCATCACGTTGACCATCCCAAAGCCCATGGGCACGTCGATCAACTGCCCCGCCAAGTAGACCGCCATCATCACCGTCGTGACGATGAGGCCCATCGCCAGGCCCACGAGGACTTCTTCCACAGAAATAAGAAAAAATCTTGCCACGTCGCCGCCGAGTTGCGGCACCGTGATCGCCGGCGCAATCAGCGCCGTGAGCAACGCGCCGAGCCCAAGCTTTGCCAGAGCTGGCACATTGCGCCCCAAAAACGGCAGCAGCATCAAGAACGACGTGACCCGGAAAAAAGCGGGCAGGTAATCGGTCACCCTGAGCGCCAGTTCTTCCAAGCTTTGCATCAGCGGATAAACTCATGCGCCCTCGAAATCAGCCGCTCGGAAAAATCGACCATGGTACGCAGCATCCAAGGTCCAAAGATCACTCCAGAGACCAGGATCGCGAGGATCTTGGGCGCAAAGGTCAACGTCTGCTCTTGAATCTGGGTCGTCGCCTGAAAGATGCTGATGATCAGCCCGACCAGAAGTCCGATCCCGATCATCGGCCCGGCGACCAAAAGGACCGTGAGGAGCGCGTCCCTGCCGAGCGCAATCACCGCCGTCTCTGTCACGCCGGCTTCCCCCTTTCCTCCCTCACTGGTAGCCGAGGAGCAATGACCGGACCACCAAGTGCCATCCGTCCACCATGACAAACAGCAAGATCTTAAACGGCAGGGAGATCATCACGGGCGGGAGCATGAGCATTCCCATCGACATCAGGGTGCTGGCCACGATCATGTCGATCACGAGAAACGGGACAAAGAGAATAAACCCCATTTGAAACGCGCTTTTCAACTCGCTGATGATAAAGGCAGGAACGAGAGCGCTCGTCGGCACGTCACTGGGGTCGTACGGCTGGCCGGCTCCGCTCATCTCCATAAAGAGGGCCAGATCCCGCTCGCGGGTGTGGCGAAACATAAACTCTCGCAAGGGCTCCAGCGCCCGCTCGATCGCCTCCTGCTGACCGATCTCCTGCGCAAGGTAGGGTTGGAGGGCGTATTCGTTGACCGCCTGCCAGGTGGGCGCCATAATAAAAAACGTCAAAAAAAGGGCTAGGCCGATCAACACCTGGTTGGGCGGCATCTGGTTGGTTGCGAGGGCGCTGCGGACAAAGGACAAGACCACGACGATCCGGGTAAACGACGTCGTCATGATCAAGATCGCCGGCGCCAGGGACAAGACCGTCAGGAGAAAGAGGATCTGGAGCGACAGGGCGACTTCTTGCGGACTCTCCGCCTCGTCGACACCTACGATCACCCGGGGGAAGACCGTCTGCGCGGCGGCCTCGTTGGAAGCGCAGAGGGCCGCGAGCAACAAGACCATCGCGGCTGCCAAAATCCAGCCTCTCTTGCTCACGCCTTGTCCCTTTCCTCCTCCCCGATCATGTGGCCGCGCAGCCGCTCGGCCAAAATCCTGCGAAAAGCGGCGTCGCCTGCGCGCGGCTTGAGCGCTCTTAGCCGCTCAACGATCTCGGGGTCCGTCAATTCGGCGAGCGTTGAAATCTGCTGCGTGGTGGCGCCCACGACCAGGATCCGGTCAGCCACCTCGATCAAACTGATCGTCCGGTGAGGGCCCAAACTCACCGTCTCGATCACGCGGATGGCGCGTGCCTGCCCTCCCGGCGTCATCCACCGCGCGTAGAGGACCGTCATCACGTACACGAGCGGGAGAATCAGCGCGAGCCCAATGAAAAGGCGCAACGCCGCGCCCCAAAGCTCGCCTCCCCCGGAGTCGAACGCGGCGGCAAGGGCTCCGCTCATCCGTCTTTTCTCCCTTCGCGTAACTCCCTCAAGAGTGAGCCGAGGTACTCGCTGTCCACGGGTTTCACGAGCACGCTGTACGCCCCCGCGGCCTTGGCTCTGCGCACCACGGGAGGGGAGGCGGCCGCGGTGACCACCAGGACGGTCGCTTTGGGCTGCAGCCGCTTGATGGCAGGCAAGAGGTCGATGCCATCGACGTCGGGCAACGCCACATCCAAGAGGATCAGGTCAAACCGATTTCCCTTGAGGCAGGCCAAAGCTTCCCTGCCGCCCGCCGCCTCGATGACCGGGCGCCAGCCCGCGCGGCGAAGATGCTGTAAAAGGAGCTTTCGAATAAACGGCACGTCGTCGATGATCAACGCGCCGCCAGTTCGAGATGCTCTTGCTTCAGCGATCACTGCAGGCTGCTCACGCGCTCACGAGGGCTGACAATGTCGGTGATCTTCACACCGAAGTTTTCATCGATCGTGACAACCTCTCCCTTGGCGATCAGCTTGCCGTTCACGTACACCTCGACGGGCTCGCCCGCGAGTTTCTCCAGTTCGATAATGGAGCCTTTGCCCAGTTCGAGGACCTCGCGAATTTGCATCCGGGTGCGCCCCAGCTCGACGGTGACCTGCAGGGGGACGTCGAGCAGGAGGTCGATGTTTCGCGGGTACGCAACGGCGCGCTCTCTACCCAGTTCCTCAAACTGGGCGGGAGCAATCTTCCCGCTAAACCCGGCCCTCCGCCGGGCAAGACCGCGCCCCCCACTCCGGCGGACTCCCGTTGCTGGTTCCTTGAGCGGTGGCGACTCCAGCGGCTCTTGAGCCGCCGCGACCTCCTCGGATCCTGCCAGATGCTCTTCCCGGGCAAAGACGCCGCCGATGCCTCCGGTCACGTCCGCCGGGATGAGGTGCACGACCGTGCAGGTGGCATCACCGATAAACAGCTCAAACTCCGCGACGACCACATCTTCATCCGCGGCGACGGGAAGAGGAGGCTCGCTTTCCTCATGCCACGCGACCTGCTCCGGCTCCAGGGCGGCGACCTCAACCCGGGCATCGAGCGCGCTGGTGAAGGCATCGGAAAGGTGCAGCGCCATTTCAGCGACAACTTCCCGGAAGCCCGAGAGGTCGTCGTCTCCACCCTCAGGTGCATCGCCGCCTCGCACAATTTCGTTTAACGTGCCCGCCGATTGGGCAGGAAAAAGCGAGATAAGGATACCGTCGAGAGCGCCCGCGAGCTCGTACTGCACGGCGACCAGCCCGGTCGAAAGATCCTCCCGGAGCTCCTCCAGAGTAGTCCGGTGGACGCCTTTGGACTCGAGCCTGCCTTCTGCGTCCGTCATGATGGCGAGCCCCTCAACGGTGGCGCTCATGGCCAAGCGCAAAATCTCGCCGATCGCCGAGGCGTCAAACTCCTCTGCCGGTTCGCCGCTCTCTTTTGGAAGCTCCGCCTCTTCTTGGGCCTTGGAGCCCCCACCGATCAGGGCGTCGATTTCGTCCTGGGAAAGGATCCCGTCGCTCATAGGTCGTCATCCTCCTCTGGATGGGCGGTTTCGACGATCTCCACCGCCAGGCGGTTGCCGGAACGGCCCGGGCGGCCGTAAAACTTGGCACGCGTCCCGACCAGGATCGGAATTAGACCGCCCACCGGGCTATCGAGGGCGATGTAGTCGCCCACCTCAAGGTCAAGCAACTCGGCGACGGTGACTTGCGCCTCGCCGAGGACGGCTGTCACCGGAACCTTAAGCCGGTTGAGGCGATCGCGCAGCGCCTGCGCCTCTGCCGGCGACGCGTCCTTCTTGCCGCGGATAAACAGGTGATGCGCACTGAGCATCGGCACGATGGGCTCGATGATGTCAAAAGGAATGCAAAGACTGAGGCGCCCCGACGCCGACGCCATGATCACCTCGAGGCGGATCACCACCACCATTTCCCGGGGGGCGACCAAGTGCATAAACTGCGGGTTGATCTCCAGGTGCTCAAAGCGCGGGTACGTGGGCATCACCTGGTTCCACGAGTCGGGAAGGTGCTCGATGATCTGCTCCAGCACCCGCTTGATCACGGGCTGCTCCAGATCGGTCAATTCCCGTACTTGCTTGGGTGCGACGCCCGGCCCGCCGAGCAACCGGTCAATTACCGCGAAACCTAGATCCGGATCGATCTCGATCGCCGCGCTCCCCTCGAGCGGCGGAAGGGAAAACACCCCGATGATGCCTGGATTTGGCAACAACCGGGAAAACTCCTCGTACGTCATCGCATCTGCAGAGACGACTTCAGCCTGGACATAAGAGCGAAGGTAGGCCGAGAGGGTCGAAGCGATCCCCCGAGCGAAGGCTTCGTGCATCATCTGCAGGGTGCGGAGCTGCTCTTTGGAAAGCTTGTGGGGACGGGCAAAGTCGTACGGCTTCACCCGGCTTTTCGATTCGGAGCGGCTTGCCCGGCTGGCCGCGACCGCGCCAGAAGCGGAAACACCCGCCTCTTGCTCGTCATCACCGTCGTCTTCCTCGGCAATCGCAGCCAACAGCGCGTTGATCTCTTCTTGAGAGAGGATCTCCGCCACCCTCGCCACCCCCCCGTCTGGGCGCGTCACTGGATGATCAACTCAGACAAGTAAACCTCAAGGGCCTGGCCGCCCCGGACCGCCAGGAGCTCATTGACACCGGCGAGCAGGCGCTGTTTCAACATTTCGAGGCCCTCGGGCTCCTGCAGCTGGGCGCTTTGGGTCATCCTCAGCGTCGTGATGACCCGGTCTTGCACCTGAACCCTGCGCCGCTCGAGTTCATTCACCGCCGCTTTGCTGTTGACCCGAAAGCTCAGATTGGTCTTAATGTAGCGCGGCAGCGAAGACGGCGATGGCGTCGCCAAGTTGACCGTAAATTGCCCCGCGTTCCACACGAGTCCGGGGTCGTAATCATCGCTTTCCGCCCGGGCCAACGCGCCCGCCTCGGACGCTGCCGGCTCCGCCGATCGGCTGGTAAACACCCATGAGGTAAGGTAAGCGCTGCCGACGGTCGCCAACACCAGCACCGAGAACAAGACTAAAATGGTCTTTAAATCCATTTTCACGGTCAAGGGAGAATTCCCCCTTCCACGGGTGCGAAATTCCGCTCATGGGCTCAAAATCGCCGAGACAGGCTCGGACGCTTCAAGATCACTGCGCAGCAACACGACGTCGACCCTCCGGTTGCGCGCCCTACCCTCAGGCGTCTCATTGGTCGCGATGGGCCGGTATTCGCCGTAACCTACAGCAGAAAGCCGCGCTGGGTCGATGCCGCCTACGTCGATGAAAAAGCGCACCACCCGCGATGCCCTCGCGGTGGACAATTCCCAGTTGGATGGGTAAATGGGATTATGGATGGGGACGTTGTCGGTGTGGCCCTCAACCCGGATGGCATGTGGCAACTGCTTGAGCTCGGCTGCCAAGGCCTCCAGCACATGGACGGCCTCCGGCTTCAACTCGGCCTTCCCGGTATCGAATAGGACGCGATCGGTAAAGTGGATCACCACGCCCCGCTCCGTCGCTTCAACGGAAAACGCGTCGTGGAGGCCGTAAGCCGCTTGGAAGGCGGTGATCGCCCTGAGCACGTTTTGCGTCTCCTCGTGCTCGAGGGGATTTCGCTCAAACAATTGACCTGCGGGAGAATCCCGCCCTGCCGCCGCGGGATCTTGCGAGATGGTCATCCCCCGGTCGAGGATGCCCAGGGACCCTTGAAACGACGCGATAATCGCCCGAAACTGCTCCGCGTCGATCGAGGAAAAGGCGAAGAGCATGACAAAAAAGGTCAAGAGGAGGGTGACCATGTCGCCGTAGGTGGTCTGCCAGCCGGGAGAGTTTCCCCCGCTGACCGGCGGCGTACGCCGGCGGCGCTTAGCGGGCACCGGTCGCCACCATCCTCTCCTCGGCGCCCGCCCGGGCAGCCTCCTCTTCCTCTTGCATCCGGCGTCTCACCTTGGGCGCCAGGAATGACTCGAGCTTCTGTTCGACGATATGCGGATTCTCTCCTGCCTGGATGGAAAGGACGCCCTCGATCATCAGTTCCCTCAGAAGCACCTCTTCCTCGCTCTTGACCCGCAGCTTCCCCGCGAGCGGGTTAAAGACCAAGTTGGCAAGGACGACACCATAAAAAGTGGTGATCAGCGCAACGGCCATAGCAGGCCCGATGGCGTCGGGATTGTCCAAGTGGCCCAGCATAATGATGAGCCCAATCAGCGTTCCCGCCATGCCAAACGCGGGCGCCACCGCGCCCATATGCTCAAAGATCTGCCGGCCGCTTTGGTGCCTCTCTTCGAGGAAGGTCACCTCGATGTCGAGGATCTGCCGCACCGTCTCAGGGTCGGTACCGTCCACCACCAGGCGGATTCCCTTTTGCAAAAATGGATCGTCGAGTTTCTCAGCCTCCTCTTCCAAGGCGAGAAGCCCCTCCCGCCGGGCCTTGCCCGCGTAGTACACGAGGGTGCGGATCACCTCGTGCGGCGACGGCGTGTCGCCGAAAAGAGCAACGCGGGCCATGCTAAAGACGCTCGCCAGTTGGCTGGGCTTGAAGTGCACCAGTGTCGAGGCGATCGTCCCGCCGAGCGTGATGGCTAGCGATCCCACGTCCCAAAAGATCGCCAGTGAACCGCCGTTGAGAGCGATTCCGATATAGAGCATTGCGATGCCGGCGATGATGCCGACGATGACGCCGAAATCCACGGGCTTCCCCCCGTCCCCTGACCTGGCCGTATCGCGCTCCTTACGCCGGGGTCTCCGCGCCCGACGGCGCGCCAGCAGAGCGACCGCTCAAAGGGGCTGTGCCCGCCGTGATGCGGCGGTGAAAGGCGGCGACTTGCTCGATCACATCATCCACCGACTCCCGGACCACGTACTTGTGCCCGTTGGTCAGCGTGATGACGGTGTCGGGGACGGCCTCGACCGTCTCGATCAACAGGGCGTTGATCACAAACTCCTTGCCGTCGAGCCGGCTCACCCGGATCATCCGCCTTTCCCCCTCTTCGGACCGCCCTTCATGGTTGTGGGGGCGGGGTCTCGCCGAGAGACCCCGCCTCACTTCACGCGTGAGCGATCAGGCCATGGTCAGTGTTGATCACGTTGCCTTTAACGTTTGAGGTTGACGAGTTCCTGGAGCATTTCATCGGAAGCCGTAATCACCCGGGAGTTGGCCTGGAAGCCCCTCTGGGTGATGATCATGTCCGTGAACTCCTGCGAGAGGTCGACGTTGGACATCTCCAGGGCGCCCGCCTGGATGCCGCCGCGCGTTCCCGTGCCCGCCACGCCAATCAGGGCCGGCCCTGAGTTGTTGGAGACCCTAAAGAGGGTGTCGCCTGCCTTGAGCAGCCCCGAGGGGTTGGCAAAGGTCGCGATCGCCACCTGAGCCAGGTTACGGTCGAGGCCGTTGGAGAACGAGCCGATGATCACCCCGTTGGCGTCGACGGTAAAGCTCGTGAGAACACCGGCGCCATACCCGTT
>PKEU01000013.1 GCA_002919195.1 bacterium | reverse complement strand
TCGGGCCAAGAGCCTCACGGCCCGAGGACGATCAGCGATCGAGGTAAAACTGTTCGGGATGGTACGGATAACCGAAGTAGCCGTCCCAACCCCACCAACCGGTCTCGGGGACATTGCGCACCGCGTTTTGGACGACGATGACAAAGGGCGCGTTGCCCACGGTGCCCAGCGTCCACAAGTTTTCCGCCTGCCGCTGCAGCAGTTGCTGGAGCAGCTGGACGCGCTCGTCCTCGTCGGTGGTCCGCTGCATCGCGTTAAAGATGTCGATGAGCTCTTTCACGTGCTCCGGGGGCTCCTCGCCCGCCGCGCCGCCCGTGTTGTACCACTGGGCGTAAAGCGGCCAGGTCGTCTGCTCCCAACCCACCTGGACCGGCGCGTACCAAAACGGCTCCGTAAAGACCAGCGGGTCGGTGGAGCGGTCGGCATGGTGGATGCCCACCTGGATCAAGTTGGCCGTCGCCCGCTCGGCCACGAGCGTGTTGGTCATGTAGTTGAGCTGCGTCTGCACGCCGACGGCCTCCCAGTACTCCTTGACGAGCTCCAGCGTCGGGGTCTTGGGCGTGTCCGACTCCGTGTAGTCGATGGTGATGGAAAGCCTGCGGCCGTCGGGACGCAGCCTAAACCCTTCACTGTCGCGCTTGTCGAGCCCCATCTCGTCGAGGAGCTGGTTGGCGAGGTCCGGATCGTACTCGATGTAGGCCTTGGCAAACTCCTCCTTGTAGGCGCTGGCGATGGGCAACACCGTGGTGTTGCGCGGTTCGCCGAGGCCGAAATAGAGGACCTCGTTGATCTCCTCCCGGTTGATGGCGTGCGACATCGCCCGCCGGAAGCGGACGTCCTGGAAGATCTCCCGGAGCACCGGATCCTCGATCGTCTGGTTAAACTGGATCAAAACCTCGGTGCCAAAGGTGCCGCGATAGAGCAGGATGCGGTAGTCGCTTTGTTGTTCGTACTGCCGGTAGGTAGGCAACTGCTGCAATGACGTGTGGAAGCCGTTGAAGTCGTCTTGGCCCGTCACGATCCACGCGTTGGCCGTCGTGATGTCAGCCGCTTTGCGCACGAGGATCTGATCGATGTAGGGAAGCTGATTGCCCTCCGGATCCGTTTTCCAGTAATAGGGGTTCCGTTCGAAAACGAGCCGCTCAGGCTCTTTTGTCTTGAGGTAATACGCGTCGATGCTCGGCAGGTCGGGGTTCATTGACATCGAAAAAGAGCGCTCGGCGCGGTCTTCAAAGAGCTGGTACCAAAAGTCAAACCCCTCGGCGTCGAGCATCTTTTGGATCTCTTCCATCGGCGTGTACTTGGGATGGAACTGTTTGAGATAGTGCTTGGGATAGTCTACCATCTCCATCCCGGGGCCGTGCGCAAGCCTGCGCAAAATCAAGGGGTTGGGCACTGCAAACTCCATGCGGATGGTGTAGTCATCCACCTTGACCAGGTTCATCCGCTCTCCGCCGGCGTACCAGTTGCGGCGGCTCGGCCCCGAGGGAAAGAGGTCTTCGTTGAGCTGCACGTCCTCCCACCAAAACATGATGTCGTCCGCGGTAAAGGGCGCCCCGTCCGACCAGCGCACGCCTTTACGCAGGTAGAGGGTGAGGACGCGGTAGTCATCCGAAAACTCCCACCGCTCGGCCAGGTTGGGGACGATCGTCTGGTAGTCGGTGTCCGTGCGGAGCAGCCCCTCGCCCATCAGGATCACGTGGGGCCCGAGGATGCTGTTGGCCGCGATGGTGGTCGTCCGCAACGTGCCGCCGTACTTGCCGATCTGCTCCACCGGTTCCACGATGGCAGGGTTTTCGGGAAGCCTCTCATCGACTGGAGGAAGGAGTCCAGCCTGCACCTGCTGGGCTAGCATCGGCGCCTCGTTGTATTGAGCCGCCGCCACTCCTGAAAAGCCCAACAGCGTAAAGACGATGAGAAAAGCGCCAACGACCCACACGTAGCTTGTGGCCTGTTGCTTACACACGGTGATCCCCCTTTCGAAAATCTGCGTTCATGAAAACAACGACTCTGCGCGATCAACGCCCCTGCCTCTTCGCGTGTTTCAAACCGCTGGCTGGGCCTACTTCATGTCCACCCCCCTATCCGGAAGTACGACGAAATCCCCAGTTTAATCTGATTTCCTTATTTCCGCGATTATTCGCGTGATTTCGGATTCATTGCTTTTATCTGTTTCTTTGACTCAATTGGTTTTCCTCCCGTTCCGTTGTCCAAACACTGGCGGGGGTCGCGGCAAAAGACCGACCCAACCTCCATATGTGGGGTTGACATTTTTATTCATGTGCTATATATTGAGTGACGCAATCGGTCCCGAGCCGGTGGGCCGGCGAACGCACGTCGCCGCCACCGTCGAGGGTTAAAAGGGAACCCGGTGAAAATCCGGGACTGCCCCGCAGCGGTGAGCAGGAACGACCGCCGTCATCAAGCACTGGATCGCCCAAGCGATCTGGGAAGCGACGGCCAGTAGAAACCCGGGCGACGCCGCCCGGCGGGCGCCGCCGAGGCGCCCAGCGCCTGCAAGTCCGAAGACCTGCCGGTTGTGCTCGTAAGCCTTACGAGCTCCACCTTGCGCCTTCGAGGGTGAGGCAGCGGGTGAGATGCGACGCGTCCTTCGAGGACGAGCCAGGCTTTGCCGACGCGGCTCCGTCCGCTTCCGTCATTGAGCACGGTGGCGGAAAGAGATGCGATAGGCTTTGGGAAGCCAGGAGCACGGCCCGGGCATGTCAACGCAGCGGCCCTTCCCACGAGCCAGCGACTTTTCCGGGAGCGGTGCCTTATTCGAGGCCACGGCGGTTTTTTCTTCGCCGACGGTACCTCGTCCGAAAAGAGCCCGGAATCTTTCCCCCTGGCAAACCGGCTTTTGTCCCAGCGTCCCATCCCACTGGACCGTGCGAGCCTTCCCTCGTGGGCTGATCCAAAAGAGGGAGGCTCTTTTTATGAACACTGCAAATCCACTTCCCCCATCATCCCTTCCCACCGCGCCGCCCCAGGTGAAGCGGCAAGACACTCCGCCCGCTGGCGCTCCATCCGGGACCCATCGAGAGCGTCCGCATATCGCCGGGGCAGATCTCGCCCGCTCCCTCGCGCCGGCGCTCGACGGGCTCGACGGCGTCTCCCTTGCGGAGCTGGAAGAAGCCATCGCAAAAACCGTCCTCCCTGGCATGTCGCCCGTGCAGCGCCGGTGGGCGCAAGTGTACGCCGCTCGTTCTCTGATCTTTAAAGAGCCCAATTATAGCTATGTGGCCGCCCGGTTGCTTTTGGACATTGTCTACCACGAAGCCATGGAAAAAGAACTGACAGACGCCCTCCTCGGGCCGGCTGAGGTGAGCGCGATCTATTCGGATCGTTTCGCACGTTACATCCGCCACGGGATCGCCGTCGAGCGGCTTGCGCCGGAGCTGGCCGGCTTCGACTTGGAGGCGCTGGGCCGGGCGCTCCGCCCCGAACGAGATCGCGCCTTTACGTACTTGGGCCTGCAGACACTGTACGACCGCTACTTCCTTCACGACCATGGGCGGCGCCTCGAGACCCCGCAGTTCTTTTGGATGCGGGTCGCCATGGGCCTCGCTCTGCAGGAGGACAACCCCACCGCCCGGGCGATCGAGTTTTACGAAATGATGTCGACCTTCCGCTTTTGCCCCTCGAGCCCGACGCTCTTTAATGCGGGCACGCGCCATCCCCAGCTTTCATCGTGCTTTCTCACAACGATCGCGGACGATCTCAGCGCTATCTTTCAAGGGATTTACAACAACGCGATGCTCTCCAAGTGGAGCGGCGGCCTGGGCAACGACTGGACCCCAGTGCGGGCCCTCGGCAGCCACATCAAGGGGACCAACGGCAAAAGCCAGGGCGTCGTCCCCTTTCTCAAAGTGGCCAACGACACCGCCGTCGCCGTAAACCAGGGAGGCAAGCGCCGCGGCGCCGTCTGCGCGTATTTGGAGACGTGGCACCTCGACATCGACGACTTCCTGCAACTCCGGCGCAACACCGGCGACGAGCGCCGGCGTACCCACGACATGCACACGGCCAACTGGATTCCCGACCTCTTTATGAAACGAGTGGAGGCCGACGGCCAGTGGACCCTCTTTAGCCCTTGCGACGTGCCCGATCTGCACGATCTTTACGGGCGGGCCTTTGAAGAGCGCTACGTAGAGTACGAAAACATGGCCGACCAGGGTAAGATCACGCACTTCCGCCGGGTGAAAGCCCGGGACCTGTGGCGCCGGATGCTCACCATGCTCTTTGAGACCGGCCACCCGTGGATCACCTTTAAGGACCCCTCCAACGTGCGCAACACCCAAGCACACGCCGGGGTGATCCACAGTTCCAACTTGTGCACCGAGATCTTGCTCAACACCAGCCAAGACGAGGTAGCCGTATGTAACCTCGGGTCCATCAACCTGGCGTGGCACATCCAAAACGGCCGGCTCGACGTCGATCTCTTGCGAAAGACCGTGAGCACCGCCGTCCGCATGCTCGACAACGTCATCGACATCAACTTCTACCCCATCGAAGCGGCGAAAAGATCAAACTTCCGCCACCGCCCCATCGGATTGGGCTTAATGGGCTTTCAAGATGCCTTGCACAAGCTGGGGATTGCCTACGCGTCGGAGGAAGCCGTCGCCTTTGCCGACGAGAGCATGGAGCACATCGCCTACGCCGCGATCTTGGCCTCGGCCCACTTGGCTAAGGAGCGGGGGCGTTACCCGAGCTACGCGGGGTCGACGTGGGACCGGGGCCTCCTTCCCCAAGACACCCTGGACCTCCTCGAAAAGGAGCGGGGCATCCCCGTCGCGGTCGACCGGCGTTCCGTTCTCGATTGGACGCCTGTGCGGGAAGCCGTCCGCCGCTACGGCATGCGCAACAGCAACGTGCTCGCCATCGCCCCCACCGCGACCATCTCCAACATCGTCGGCGTGTCCCCATCGATCGAGCCCGACTTCCGGCTCCTCTACACCAAGAGCAATCTCTCCGGCGATTTCACCGTCGTCAACCCGCATCTCGTGGGGGAGCTCAAGGCCCGAGGCTTGTGGGACGAGGCGATGGTCCAGGATCTCCTCTTTCACGACGGCATCATCGCCGAGATCGAACGGATTCCTCAAGAGGTGAAAGACCGGTTTCGCACGGCGTTTGAGATCGAACCCCAGTGGCTCATCGAGTGCGCCGCCCGCCGGCAAAAGTGGATCGACATGGGCCAATCGCTCAATCTGTACCTTGCCCAGCCCAGCGGCAGGCAGCTCCACGAGATGTACCTGCTGGCCTGGAAAAAGGGGCTCAAGACGACCTATTACCTGCGCACTCTGGGCGCATCCCAAGTCGAAAAGTCGACGATCCAAGAACACCGCCTCAGCCCAACGCCCCGCTGGCGGCGGAGCAGGAGCGCCGAGCCGAGCGCTTGCGATCCCGACTCCCTTGTCTGCGATGCGTGCCAGTGAGGCCGCCGGCTCATACGGCCCGGATGTCCTTTGTACCCAAAGCATGTCGCCTGCCCCACGGATCGTCTCGCACACCGGCGCCTGTGGCCGGCGTGCGAGCAAATTAAACGAGTGATTTTAGGAGGATGACACGATGACCATCCACAGCTTTGAAACACCGCCAGTTGAAACGCCTAAGACCCGGCGGTTTTCCGCCTCCGAAAAGCGGCTCATCAACTGTGAGACTGTGGACGTCAACCAGCTGATGCCCATCAAGTACCACTGGGCGTGGGAGTATTACCTCACCGGGTGCGCCAACCACTGGATGCCCAGCGAAGTGTCGATGGCCAAGGACATCGAGCTTTGGAAAAGCAACGACCTCTCGCCCGACGAGCGGCACATGATCCTGCGCAACCTCGGCTTTTTCTCCACGGCCGAAAGCTTGGTCGCCAACAACATCACGCTTGCGATCTTCCGCCACGTCACCAACGCCGAGTGCAGGCAGTATTTGCTCCGCCAAGCCTTTGAAGAGGCCATCCACACCCACGCGTTCCACTATATCGTGGAAAGCCTCGGCCTCGATGAACAAGAGGTTTTCAACATGTATCGCGAGATCCCGGTCATCTGGGCCAAAGACGCCTTTGAAATGGAACTGACCGGGGCGATGCTCGATCCGTCCTTTCGGACCGACACCCCGGCCGGAGCGCAAAAATTTCTCGAAAACCTCATTGGGTACTACGTGATCATGGAGGGCATCTTTTTCTACTCAGGTTTTGCCATGATCCTCTCGCTGCACCGGCAAAACCGGATGACCGGCATCGGCGAGCAGTTTCAATACATCTTGCGGGATGAGACGGTCCACCTCAACTTCGGCGTCGATCTCATCAACGGCATCAAGGCGGAAAACCCGGAAATTTGGACGCCCGGGTTTCAAGAGAGGATTATCAAGCTCGTCCACTACGCCGTCGAGCTGGAAGCCACCTACGCTGAGGAAGTGCTGCCCTCCGGACTGATGGGCCTCACAGCGCCGATGTTTCGCGAGTACGCCCAGTACATCGCCGACCGCCGCCTCGAGCGCATCGGCCTCCCGGCCCAATACGGCTCGGCCAACCCCTTTCCCTGGATGACGGAGACCATCGACCTCGCCAAGGAAAAGAACTTCTTTGAAAGCCGGGTGACCGAATACCGGAGCGGCGCCACGCTCGTCTGGGACGATTGAGCCGAGGCGGCGATCATTCGCGCGTTAAATTCAACAGGGGCGCTCCCGCCTCCGGCTTAGCCCCGGAGCCGGGGCGCCCCTACCAGCCTCTATCAATAACGCCCCTACTTTTCGACCACCGCGCCAAACACGTTCAGCGACTCCAGCGCTTCTCCGTTGAAGTCAAACATCGCCTGGTTCTCCCACGCGTTGCCCTCGCCCTGGGTCCACCCGGCGCCCTTGACGCCCAGCCAAGCCGGCTCCCAGTAAAAGACCCCGAGCCCCCGGCCGCCGGGCACCTGGGCCACGGCCTCCATGACGTCGCGCACGAGGGCCGCTTGCCCCTGCACGGAGACAGGATACCCAGCGATGCGCGCCTGCTCGGGCCCAAAGATGTTGGGATAGCCATCGGCGTCCTCCAGCGTAAAGGCGTAGGCCGTCTCCAACACGACGACGTCCTTGTCGTACCGCTGGCTGATGTCGTTCATGTTGCGCTTGAGCTCCGGCAACGTGCCGTGCCAGTAGGGGTAGTAGGAAAGACCGATCACGTCAAAGGGCACGTCTCGTTTCACGATCTCGTCAAACCACCACCGGTAGAGGGCGTTGTCGCCGCCGTTATCGAGGTGCAGGGCGATGCGCACCGGCGGGAGGCCTTTGGTCCCGTCGGGATCTGCCTCTTGACGGGCGTCGTGCACCCCGCGAATCCCCGCTTTGAGGAGCTCGGCCAAGCGATCAAAGTCGCTGCCGTGTTCGTTGGGCGGCGTGCCCAACCGGCCGTCGGGCCAGAGCATCCCCGTGCGGATCTCGTTTCCCACCTGGACCATGTCGGGCGGGGCGTCATTATTGTAAAGGTCGGCGATCACTTCCTTTGTATAGGTGTACACCGCCTCTATGAGCTCGGGGAAATCGAGCTCCTCCCACGCGGCCGGTTTATATTGCTTGGCGGGATCGGCCCAGTGGTCCGAATAGTGGAAGTTCACGAGAAGCTTAAACCCCTTGGCCTTCACCCGCCGGGCCATCCGGACGAGGCTCTCCTGGTCGTTGAAGCCCTCGTCCAACACAGGATTGTGCCACGTTTTAAGACGGACCCAGTTGACGCCCCGGTCTTTGAGGATGTCGAGCACGTCCCGTTCGACGCCGCGGTCAAAAAAACGGCCGCCGTAGTGCTGCACTTTTTCCAGGGTGGAGATGTCGACACCCCGGATAAAGTCCTCCGTCACGCCAGGAATCGGTGCAATCTCGAAAGCTTCGATGACAGACCCCTCCCCAAGTGCGATGATCGTCGCGGCGATGACAAACCCCAGCGCCAGCGCTATGTGAAGCAACGCGCGGCGCCAGGCCCGCGGCGCCGCGCTCCCCACAGGATCCCTCACGACAACGGCGACTCCCTTTCCTTCTTTCCGTCCAGCCCTCGCTTACCAGTCAATGTGGCGCTCTAAATCCGCGATGCGGGCGTTGATCTGCTCCGCGGCCTGCGTCAGCGCCACCCGCACATCTTTCGTCCCGGCCAGTGCCTCTCCCTGGAGCTCCCAAGCGATCGCGAGCGAATCTTGCCACGCCGGGTTGACCGGGAAGGGCCGCCCCATCATCACGGCCGCGAAGATCGAGTGCCTCGTCTCGTCGTCAAGGTGGAGGAACGACTCAGCCTGCGCGGTGGGGAGGTGGGCGGGGAATTCGGCGTGCCTTGCCAGGATCCGCTGTCCCTCGGGGCCGTTAAACCACCGGATAAAGGTCCAAGCTTCGTCCTTATGCTGCGACATCTTGGGAATCGCCCAGCCGTTGGTCTGGACCACAGTAAACTGGCCCACAGGCCCTCTGGGCGGAGGCACGACACTCCAGCGGAAGGTCCACTTAGGCGGGTCGAGCTCGGTCCCCTGGAGATCCCACGTGGAGCTGTGCAGCATGGCCAGCTGGCCGGCGCTGAAGTAGTCGGTGTCGTCGGGATAGGGGATGTGCACGTCATACACGTGAATCAGGTCCGCCAGAAACTGCTGCACTTCGATCGCGATGTCGCTGTCCAGCAGCGAACGATGGCGATCCGGCGTAAACCAATCGCCGCCATGGGCCCACAGCCACGGCAAAAAAGTCGTGACCCAGTTGCGGTTATCGACGGCGTAGATGCCGGCTACCGGATCCCTTAGCCGGCGGACGATGTCGAGAAACTCCTCCCGATCCCAGTCGGCCGTCGGGTACGCCACACCCCGGCGGTCAAAGATGTCTTTATTATAGTAGAAGAAATAGGTGCCCATCGTGCTGGGGAAGGCGTACAGCTTGCCGCCATAGGTGTGCTCGTCAAAGCCGGCGGGGACGTACTCTTCCATAGCAACGCCAGAAGCTTCATAATAGGGTCCCAAGTCCTCCAGCAGGCCGTTTAGCACGTACTCGTTGGTCATAGCCGCGTCGGTCCAAACCACGTCGACGGCGCTGCCGCCCGTCGCCATCAAGAGGAGCTTATCCGCCTGCTCTTCCCGGCCGCCCGAAATCAGCGTAAGCCGGATGTGCGGGTGCTCCTTTTCGAAAGCCTCTTTCATCTCCACCCACTGGGGACTGTTGGATTGGTACATCCACGTCATGACCGTCAGCTCAACAGGCTCTTGGGCCAGCGCCACGCCGGCCACAAGGCCCGTCACGACCGTCACGACCAAAAGGCCCAAAACCCAACCAACGGCCGCCCGCCATGCCCTTCTCTCGTTCATCTTCGTTCCTCCTTGTGCTTTTGTAGATATTGCTTCATCCCTTGAGCCCGCTAAACGAGATCCCTTCCACAAAGTAGCGCTGGGCCAGCAAGAAGATGATCACCACCGGGATCAACGAGCAGACCGACGCCGCCATGATCAGGGCGTAATCCGCCGAGTACTGCGAGATAAACATCCGGATGCCCAGTTGGATCGTCCGCAGCCGGGCCGAGTGGAGATAGATCAAGGGCCCAAGGAAGTCGTTCCACACAAAGACAAACGTCAAAATGGCCAAAGTCGACAAAGCCGGCTTGGAAAGCGGGAGCATGATCTTCCAATAGATGCCAAACTCGCTGAGGCCGTCGATGCGGGCCGCCTCCAGGAGGTCGTTGGGGATGTTGAGGTAATACTGGCGCATCAAAAAGACGCCAAAGGGGCTAAAGGCCTGCAGCAAGATCAGCGCAGCATGGGTGTTGACCAGGCCCAAGTGCCGCATGAGGATAAACTGCGGGATCATCACGACCTGAAACGGGACGATCATCGTGGCGATGTAACCGAGAAAGAGGACGTTGCGCTCGGGAAAGTCGATCTTGGCAAACGCGTACGCGGCCAAGCTGCAGGTAAACAGCTGCGCCAGCGTGATGATCACCGTCAGCTTGATGGTGTTGAAGTAATACAGCCCAAAGTCGATCTTTCTCCAGATCTCCACGTAGTTGGACCAGCGGGGCTCCGGCGGGATCCAGCGGATCGGAAACTCAAACACCGTCACGCTGGTCTTGAGCGACGACGAGAGCATCCAGAGAAAGGGGAGCAACATCCAAAGCGACGAGAGAATCAACAAGGCATAAAGCAGGAGCCTGCCGATCCGCTCGGAGCGCGGCACCGCGCGCTTTCTCGTCTGGACCAACGTCGTCTGCTCCATGGCAGATTGCGCCGCCTGTGACACGCCTTTTCCCCCTCGACCGCGTCAATCGATCGAATGCACCCAGCGTTCCTGAAGGCGAAACTGAAAGACGGTGACGACCAACACGAGGATAAAGAGCACAAACGCCATCGCGGAAGCGTAACCGAAGTTTTGGTTGATGAAAGCCTGAATGTAGATGTAATACACCAGGACCGATGTGGCGCGCCCCGGCCCGCCTTGCGTCATGATGTAAATTTGATCAAACACCTTAAACGAGTTAATCAGGTTGATAATGATCACGAAAAACATCGTCGGCGAAAGCAGCGGCAGCGTCACGTATCGAAACCGTTGCCACGCTCCGGCGCCGTCGATGAGGGCGGCCTCGTACAAGTACCCGGGGATCGCCTGGAGGCCGGCCAAAAACATCACCATGTAGTAACCCACCGACTTCCAGACGCTCATGATGATCACTGCGGGCATCGCCCAGGTCACCGACGCCGTCCAACGAGGCGGCGACTCGACGCCCAACGCGGACAGGAACTGGTTGATCGGCCCCATATCCGGGTGATACAAAAACTGCCAGACGACAGCGACGGCCACCGTCGAGGCGATGTGCGGGAAAAAGTGGACCGCCCGAAAGGCCGGCAGCGCCCTCAGGCCACGATTGAGCGCGAGGGCCAACGCGAGCGAAAGGACGACGGTGAGCGGGACCGCTACCCCAGTGAAGTAGATCGTATTCCAAAAGGCGATGCGAAAGCTGCTGTCCCGCAAGAGCGTTTGGAAGTTTCGCAGTCCGATAAACTCCACGGGGTTGTAACTGTCCCACCGCATGAAGCTCAGCCCGAGCGCCGCGCCGACGGGCAAGAGCGTAAAAACCAGAAATCCGAGCAGGTTGGGCAGCAAAAACGTGTATGCGACTAGGCGGTTCCTCGTGCGGATTTTCAACCGGAACGGACCCCTTCCCAGGCACGGCTGCCGGCGATGGCAAGCTCCTCCGGCCATC
>PKEU01000212.1 GCA_002919195.1 bacterium | reverse complement strand
GTGGAGCACGTCCTCGCCACCCAGTGCCTGTGGCAAAACAAGCCCAAGACCTTTGAAATTCACATCAAGGGCGAGCTGGGGCCGGGCGTTACCGCGAAAGACGTCATCCTCGGGCTCATCGGCGAGATCGGCACGGGCGGCGCGACGGGCACCGTGGTCGAGTACACGGGCCCCGTCGTCCGGGCGTTTTCCATGGAGCAGCGGATGACCATCTGCAACATGGCCATCGAAGCGGGCGCCCGGGCGGGCATGGTCGCCCCCGACGCGACCACCTTTTCTTACCTCGAAGGCCGGCCCTACGCCCCCAAGGGGAAAGGCTTCGAAAGGGCCGTCGCCGATTGGGAGACCTTGGTCACCGACGCGGGCGCCGTCTTTGATCGCCGGTACGAGTTTGACGTCACCAACCTTGCGCCGCAAGTCACCTGGGGCACCAGCCCGGAGCAGGTTGTGGGCGTCGACGGCCGGGTGCCCGACCCCAACGATTTTCAAGACGAAGTAGCCCGCCGGGCGGCGGAGCGGGCCCTGGAGTACATGGGCCTTGAGCCGGGCATGCACATCACCGACATCAAGATCGACCGGGTGTTTATCGGCTCGTGCACCAACGCCCGCATCGAAGATCTGCGGGCCGCCGCCGCCGTCGTAAGGGGCAAAAAGGTGGCTCCCACCGTGCGGGCGATGGTGGTCCCTGGCTCACAGCAAGTGAAAGCCCAGGCCGAGGCGGAGGGCCTCGACAAGATCTTTAAGGACGCCGGCTTTGAGTGGCGCGAGGCGGGATGCTCCATGTGCCTGGGGATGAACGCCGATATCCTCATGCCGGGCGAGCGCTGCGCCTCCACCTCCAACCGCAACTTCGAGGGGCGACAAGGCAAGGGCGGCCGCACGCACCTGGTCAGCCCGCAGATGGCTGCCGCCGCGGCTATCGCCGGACACTTCGTCGACATCCGTACTTGGGACGCTGAGCTGTTTGCTACTGTCTCTTAATGAGCCGGCATTGAGGAGGTTTTTCACCTATGCAACCGTTTCGAGTCCACCGGGGCCTGGTCGCCCCGCTTGATCAGGTCAACGTCGACACCGACCAGATCGTCCCCAAGCAGTTTCTCAAGCGGATCGAGCGGACGGGCTTTGGCCAGTTCCTCTTTTACGACTGGCGTTACCTCGACGGCATGAAGCCCAACCCGGATTTCGTGCTCAACTTGCCTCGCTACCAAGGCGCTTCCATCTTGCTCACCCGCGATAACTTCGGCTGCGGCTCATCGCGGGAGCACGCGCCGTGGGCGCTTCTCGACTACGGTTTCCGGGCGATCATCGCTCCATCCTTTGCCGATATCTTTTACAACAACTGCTTTCAAAACGGGATCCTGCCCGTCACCCTTGACGCGGCGACGGTCCAGCAACTCTTTGAGAAGGTGGAGGCCAACGAGGGTTACCAGCTCACCGTCGATCTCGAAAAGTGCGAGATCCGGGACGATTCGGGATGGGTCATCCCCTTTGAGATCGACCCGTACCGCCGCCAGCGGCTCCTCGAAGGCCTGGACGACATCGGCATCACGCTGCAGTACGAAGATGCCATCGCCGCGTACGAGGCGAAAAAAGCTGAGCGCGAGGCGGCTTGGTACGCCGAGTGACGGCGCCATAGCGCCTTGCGGCGCTTTCCGCTCGCGCTCTTTGGGGCATCGCCTGGAAAAGCCAAAGGCTCATCACAGCGCCAAAAGCGCCGGCTCTGCGGGGAAAACCCCGTCGCCGGCGCTTTCTAAATTGACGGGGAAAGCCACGGCACTCAAGAAAACCGCGGCCACCGGGAAAGACCAGCCCGGCGAAAGGCTCCATCGAAGAGCCGCCACCGAAGATTAGCCTACCGGACCGGCCTCCCGTATCGCAGGGTCGACGCCCGCCAATTGGGCGAGGTTATGCCGGAACTGGGCCGCGAGCGCCCGGGCCCGTTGGTCGTAGGCTTCGGGATCTTTCCAGGTGCTCTTGGGGTCGAGCAGCTCGCTGGGCACTCCGGGGCAGCGCACGGGAACGCGAAAGCGGAAGACCGGGTCGACGCGGTCAGGCCCCTCGTCGAGCTCGCCCTGCAGGGCCGCCCGGACGATCCGCCGGGTGATGGCGAGGTCGATCCGCCTCCCTTGGCCGATGGGGCCGCCCGTCCAGCCTGTGTTGACGAGAAAGACGCGGGAGCCGTGCTTTTTGAGGCGCTCCCCCAGGAGCCGGGCGTAGACAGCCGGCGGGCGAGGGAGAAACGGCGCCCCAAAACAGGCCGAAAACGTGGGCTGGGGCTCCGACACGCCCCGCTCCGTGCCCGCCAGCTTGCTGGTGTAACCCGAAAGAAAGTGAAACATCGCCTGGGCAGTGTCGAGCTTCGCGACGGGAGGCAGCACGCCCGAGGCATCGGCCGTCAGAAAGATCACGGTCCTGGGATGACCGGCCGTGCCCTCTCGGGACGCGCCGGCGATATGGGACAGGGGGTACGCGGCCCTGGTGTTTTCGGTGTAGCGGGCGCTCGCGTAGTCGATCTCCCGGGTCTCGTGATCGATATCGACGTTTTCTAAGATGGCGCCAAAGCGGATGGCGTCCCAGATCTGGGGCTCCCTTTCCCGGGTGAGGCCGATGGTCTTGGCGTAACAGCCGCCTTCGATGTTAAAGATGCCCCGATCGGACCAACCGTGCTCGTCGTCGCCCAAAAGCGTCCGGGTGGTGTCGGCCGAGAGCGTCGTCTTGCCCGTGCCCGACAAGCCGAAAAAGCAGGCGACATCCCCGTCAGGGCCGATGTTGGCGCCGCAGTGCATCGGCAGCACGCCGCTCGCGGGCAAGATGTAGTTCATCACGGTAAAGATGAGCTTTTTCATTTCGCCCGCGTAGTGGGTGCCCCCGATCACGCCCCGCTTCCGTTCCAGGTCCAGCAAGATGAAGGCCTCCGAGCGCACAGGGTCGACCGCCGGGTCCGCCTGGCACCCCGGGGCACACCAAATCGTCACCTCTGGCCGGAAGCCCGCCAGCTCCTCGGGTTTTGGCGGGAGCAAGAGTTGACGGATGAAAAGGTTATGCCACGCGTACTCGTTGATCACGCGCACCGGCACCCTGTAGCGGGGATCGGCGCCCGCGTAGCCGTCGAAACAGTAGATCTCCTCTTTCTTGCTGAGGTAATCGATCACCCGAGCCTCCAGCTTGTCAAACGCCTCAGGCTCGATAGGCTGGTTGACCGGGCCCCAATCGACGGTGTTTTCGCTTTCGCCGTTTTTGACGAGAAACCGGTCCTTGGGCGAACGCCCCGTGTACTTCCCCGTCCAGACCGCAAGGGCCCCCGAGGAGACCAGGATCCCTTCTCCCCTGGAGACCGCCCGCTCTACCAGAGCGGGCACCGAGAGGTTGCGCGACAAAACTCCCTGCCCGAGACGGTTTTGATCCACGCGCAGATCCAAACCTCGACGCACCGCCAACCCTCACTCCCCTGTACAGAGCCCCTGTCCAGCGAGACTTGGGCCTTTCCCGAGGATTTTAGCCGCGACTTTCTTTCATCCTTCAATGACTATGGCAACCTCCGCATCAGTGTGCGGCCGGCGGGCCAAGCTAAGGCAAAAGCAGGAAACGCGCACCATCGCCCAGTACTTTGGAGGCGTATCAACGCTCGAAGATCGCGCTCGCCTCGCCTAAGAGGCGGCGCGTGAAAGGGACGCGCCCTTGAACCGTATCTTTCCCTCTGCAAAAGAATGGCAAACGGCTGCTCGCTACGGCATCATCGTAGCCGTCGCCGCCTTTGTCATCTTCAACCTCCGGACCTTGGCCATCGCGTCGCTTCCCTTTCTCCTAGCGTACACGCTGAGCCTTGTCCTTGAGCCGGTCGTCGCTTGGGCAGCCCGGCGCCTCAGGCTCGGCCGGGCTTGGAGCGCGCTGTTCGTCTTACTCCTCCTCATCGTCGTCGGGGGCTTGGTGTTGACCTGGCTCGCCGCCATCTTGGTTCAAGAGATCGCCTCGTTCCTCGAAGTGCTGCCCCAGTACCGCGCGACCCTCATGGAATACGTCAACTGGCTGACCGAGCAGGCCAACAAGGCCTACCTCAGCCTGCCGCCGGAAGTGGTGCGGTACATCTCGGAAAATGCCTCCCGCTTGGGAGAAGCGGTCGAGGGCATCGTGACCGCCGTCGGACGCACGGCGCTTTCGCTCCTTTCGGCGATCCCGGCGTTTTTGACCGCAAGCCTCTTGGTGCTGGTGGCGACTTTTTTCATCAGCAAAGACCTGCCCCGCATCCGGGAGTTTCTCTGGTCCAAGATCCCCTCGTCCCAGAAAGAGCAGATCCAAAGCGTGATCGGCGATCTCCTGCGTTCAGCGTGGCGGTACTTGCGGGCCCAGGCCATCCTCATCACGATCACCACGGTGCTCACCACGCTCGGCCTTTGGATCGTCGGCATCCAATCGTGGCTCTCAGCAGGGCTCGTCATCGGCCTTTTAGACCTGTTGCCCGTCGTGGGGCCGTCGATCGTCTTTATCCCGTGGATCGCTTACCTCTTCGTCGTCGACAATACGGCGCTCGCCATCTCCCTCTTGGTGATCTACGGCGTCGCTTCGGGCGCCCGCTCCCTCTTTGAAGCGAAAGTGGTCGGCGACTCCGTCGGCCTGCACCCCCTGCTCACCATGATAGCCATGTACACCGGCGCCCTCCTGTGGGGCGTCAAGGGCATCATCCTGGGGCCGGTCTTGTTTATCGTGGCCAAGGCGGTCATCCGGGCCCGGCAAAATACCCAGGCAGGGTGACTCTTCTCGCCTCCCAAGCGTCGACGTGACCGGATGCTCTCCGACCTTTTCGGGGACGATAACCCAGGAGGAGGCGACGGCATTGGTGGACCAGGGGCGCGACGCGTGGATCGAGCGCCGGGACGACGTCGGCAATCACATCAAAGGGATCCTCAACGGCGGCTTTGGGTTGATCCAGGGGATGGGGCTCACGCTCAAGCACCTTTTTGAGCCCCCAATCACGATCCAGTACCCCGAAGAGCGCTGGCAACCCGCCCACGGGTTCCGGGGGGTGCCCGTCCTCACCATCGACGAGGAGACCGGCGAGCTCAAGTGCGTCGGGTGCCAGGCCTGCGCCCGGGCCTGTCCGCCCCAGGTGATCCACATCGAAACCTCCCGCAAGGCCGACCCCGATGACCGCAAAAAGCTCAACATCGACGAGTTTTCCATCGACATGAGCCGGTGCATGCTGTGCAACCTCTGCGTCGAGGCGTGCCCCTTTGAAGCCATCACCATGTCGGACCACTACGAGATGGCCGACTATGAGCTGGAGGGGATCGTCTTTGACAAAGAGGAGCTGGTGGAGCTGTACAAGCGGACCAACACGGCGATGATCCTCGCCGGGCACAGCTGGCAGCCGGACGAGCCCCAGGATCAGGAGTGAAGCCCATGGCCCGGCGCGACCCGCCGCCCGAAATTTTTCAGGAAGCGTGCAAGTACCTGGAATCCCAAGGCTTTAAACTCACCTTGCACCGCTTTGGGCCCAAGTGCCGGGTCGATCTGGGATGGCCCGACGACCGCCGGGGCGTGCGGCTGCCCGAGTGGCGCATCGTCCAGATCGCCGCAGAATGGCGGAAGAATGCCCAAGATCGCGGCGGGCAACCAGACCGATGAATTCCATCGACCGGCGGTTTCTTCGTGGGCGTCGGCTTAGCGATCGACCTCGCCCAAGACGATATCGACGCTCCCCACCAGGGCTACCAGGTCAGCCACCATGAGGCCCGGCGCGAGCCTTTGCACCGCATAGAGGTTGGAAAAGGATGGAGCCCGCCACTTGAGCCGGTAGGGTTGATCGGTACCGTCGCTGACGATGTAAACGCCAAGATCCCCGCGAGGCGACTCCACATGGGCGTACACCTCGGCCCCTCGCGGCGGTTTCAGCCTGCGGGGGAGCTTCCCCATGATCGGGCCTTTCCGGGGATACTCCTTGAGCGCCTGGCGCACGATCTTGATGCTCTCTTCCATCTCCCGCATCCTGACGATGTAGCGGTCGTAGACGTCTCCGTTTTCGCCCACGGGCACGTCAAACTCAAAGCGGTCGTAGATCGAGTAGGGATCGGCTTTGCGCACATCGTAAGGGACGCCCGTGGCTCGCAAGACGGCTCCGGAGCAGCCAAACGCGATCGCTTCTTCGGCTGAGAGACGGCCGATTCCCTTGGTCCGGGCTTCAAAGATGGGGTTCCCTGTCACAAGGCCGTGAAACTTCTCCAGCGAAGCCTCGATTTCCGCCAGCGTCTTTTCGACCATCGGGAAAAACTCTTGGGGAAAGTCGTTTCGCACCCCGCCGAGGCGGAAAAACTGGGGAAACATCCTGCCCCCCGTCACCACCTCATTGAGGTCGTAGATGCGCTCTCGTCCCTCAAAAGCCCACAAGAAAGCGGTGGTCGCCCCCAGGTCCATGGCGAAGGTGCCAAACCAGATAAGATGGCTCCCGATCCGGTTGAGCTCAGCCATGATCACCCGGATGTACTCTGCCCGCTCGGGCACCTCCAAATCCAGCAGCCGCTCGACGGCCAGGCAATACGCGTGCTCGTTGAGGGTGCCGGCCAGGTAATCGTTGCGGTCGACAAAGGGGGCGAGCTGGGGAAACTGCCACGTCTCGGCAAACTTCTCAAAGGAGCGGTGGAGGTAGCCGATATCGACCTTGCACTCGACCACCTCTTCGCCGTCAAGGCGCACCGCAAGGCGCAAGACCCCGTGGGTGCTGGGGTGCTGCGGCCCCATGCTGAGCTCGAGAAACTTGGATCCATCTTCGAGCTTGCGCATCGCTTCAGGCGGCCCATCGACCGCCTCAGCGATCTCCTTGGGCAGCCCGTCCGCGGGCAAGGCGTCCGGATCCGAGAGGAGGCCGTCCGCCCCGGGCTGATCGTCCCGGGCTCGATGGAGACCATGATGGGCGAAAGAGCCTTTGCTTCTACTGGACACCATGACCGCCCCTTTTACCGCTTGCTCGCGGCGTCTTTTGCCAGCGTCTCCCGGGAGACTCCCAGGTTGGGTTTGCGATCGACGAAATCTTTGCGGAGAGGATGCGCCTCGTAATCTGCCTCCATGAGGATCCGCCGGAGGTCGGGGTGACCGGTAAACCGGATGCCAAACATGTCAAACACTTCCCGCTCGTGCCACTCGGCGGCAGGCCAGATCGAAGCGACGCTAGGAAGTTCCTCGCCGACGGCATCGGGCAGCTTCACCTTCAAGACCAGCCGGCTGTCCATCTTTCCCCGGGCGTCGATCCGGTAAAGGTGCAAGACCACGTGCATCTCGCCGTCGTCCAGGTAATGCACCGCCGTGAGGCTTGCAAGGAAGTTGAGACCCTTCTCTTTCAGCCAGCGGCAAAGCCCGGCGTACTGATCCCGGGGGACCGTCGCGACAGGCCATCCGTCCTTAGTCGTGGAAAGTTCGACGGCTGGAAACGCCGCCTCGACCCCGTGCCAGACGGGTTGGGACATTTGGGGGCCGCTGCTCACACCCGCTCCGCCTCTTTCTCTTGCGACCTGTCGTCCTGCACGTCCTCAGCCAGCAACCGGTATCCCCGGCTCTCTCCTTTCGCGATCCGCTCCTGCAGTTTCAAGACGCCGTAGAGAAGGGCCTCCGGACGGGGCGGGCAGCCGGGCACGTAGACGTCGACGGGGATGAGCTTGTCGACGCCGTCGACCACGTTGTATCCCTGGTGGTACGGGCCCCCGTTGCTGGCGCAGGCCCCCATCGCGATCACCCAGCGGGGCTCGGCCATCTGGTCGTAGAGGCGCTTGATGCGCGGCGCCATCTTGGCGGTGACCGTGCCCGCGACGATCATCAGGTCGGCCTGCCGCGGTGACGCCCGGAAGATCATGCCAAAGCGGTCAAAGTCGTAGCGCGACGCCCCCGTCGCCATCATCTCGATGGCGCAGCACGCCAGGCCAAAGAGCAGGTACCAAAGCGACGACTTGCGCGCCCAATTGACCATCCGCTCCAGGCGGGTGGTCAAAATACCCGGAAGCTCGTCGCCGGACGTCAGGCGTTCCATCGGCATCCCCCTAGACCCCTGCGGGCAAAAGCTTCGCCTCGAGCTCGCGATCCATCGGCATCTCGACGGTGTCCGATGCGCTCAAGATCCAAAAGCCGTCGACGTTGACGGCCTGCTCGCTGTCGGAGAGCCGTTCGAAGTTGTGGCCCAGGCTCGTCTGCACCCCATGGGCCTGGGGAAGATGAGGAGAAAAGACCACCGAAGCCCTTAAAGAAGAGTGAATGGCTTCGACCGGGTCCAAGGCCCGCTCGCGGATCCTCCGGCCTACTTCCTCGACCCAGTGACCGTCGTCCACCGGGATCTCGGCTTCCCATCTCTGGTTGGAGACGATCGCTTGGGCGCTCCCCACCCGGGCCGCGGACCAGACGTCGCTCCCTTTGACGCGGTAGAGGCGGTCGACGTACACCTCAAGCCTGGCACCGTCGGGCAGCGTCGTCTTTCCCTGGACTTTGACCACTTCGCCCTCGGCCCGGGCGTCGATCTCCAGGATGTAGCTGGTGTCTTTCGGGCGGGTCGGCATGGTCAGGCCTGCGTACACCACGCCGACGAGAAAGAGGAAGGCGGCCACGGCGAGGCCCGCGGCGATCCGGTCTCCAAGTTTCTCTCCCAAGCCAACGGCCCCCCTTGCGCGAGCGTTCACCTGTAGGATGACCCATCAAGGGGGAAAAGAATCCGTCAGCTGGAGGCGCTGGTGTAGTGCCTTACACCGTACTGCCAGAAACGGGAGGAAGCGTAAAGAGAGAGGGCGGCAAGGAGCGCGTAGACGACGAGCGAACCCGGGCTGAGGCGCCCTGCCAGGCCCTGGGCAGGAAAGGTGGTGATCGCCGCCACGGGCACGATAAAGGTGACCACGATGCGCAGCCACCCAGGGTAGATGTCGAGAGGGTAGCGCCCGGCGTCAAAGAGGGCCCAAAAGATCTGGGTGACGTTTTCGATGCGGACAAACCAAAAGACAAAGGTGATGAGCACCAGCCAAAAGGAGTAAAGCACAGCCAGACCGCAGCTCAGCGCAAAGGCAAAGGCAAACGCGGTGTAGAGGCTGCTTCCCTCGGGCAATTGGGAGATGCCGTAGCCGATGATCAACAGCCCCATCACGCTCTCCAGGCCGGCCGCGGCGGCGATCCGGCGGAAGCTGGCGAGAAACTGGCTGTTGGCCGGCTTGGTCAGCACAAAGTCGAGGGTGCCCTCCCTCACCTCTTCGGTGATGCGCTGGAAATTGGGCGCGAAGACGGCCCGGATGACCCCGCCCACCACATGAAAGGTGCCGATGAGGATGAGTACCTCGTAGATGTTCCAGCCCGCGATCGCGTCGGTATTGGAAAAGAGGATCCAAAGGCCGACGACCGCGGCCGCAAGGGCATACAGCGTCGCCAGCAGGCGCATCCAAAACTCCCCGCGATAGGCCGCGTCGTCCTGAAAAGAGATCCGGAAAAAGACGCCCAAGAGGCGCAAGTAATCCCTCATGCTCCCACAGCCCCGTACCGCTTCAGGCCCTGGCGCCACAAGATGCGGTAGATGAGAAAGAGGAGGACGATCCATAAGGAAGTGACGACCACGCCGGTGAAGACCATGCCGGGCTCCACCGCCCCGATGGCCACTTCGATGGGAAAGCCGGTCCAGTAATAGGGCGGCAAATACACCACCGCCTCCCGCAGCCCGCCGGGGAGGAGAGCGATCGGCGCAAACCCGCCGCCGATGAAGTAACCGACCCAATCCGTAAACTCAAAAAAGGCGCTGGCCCTGATGGTCCAAAAAGCCACCATCGCCCAGCAGTGCGCCCACAAGAAGTAGAGGATGGCCGAAAGGCTCATGGAGATCAAAAACAAAAGCGCCCGCTGCCATGTGAGCTCCATTTCCGGGCGAAAATAGAGGACCATCCCGGTCCAGATGGGGATGAGCCAAACCAGGTTGATCAGCTTAAACGCGACGTTGTTGGCGACGATGTAGTGGGACGGGTCAAAGGGACGCAAGAGTTGCACCGAGAGGGTGCCGGTGCGGATCAGGTAGCTAAACTCGTAGGCCTGCCACGCCCCGGTAAAGTGATAGACGATCGACTGGATGATAAAGTAGGCGACGATGGAGCCCCGGTCGTACCCCTGCAGCGCCCCTTCGGCCTCGATGACCGCGGTCCACACCGCGAGGTGGATGATGGGGCCTGCCAAAGACCACAGCGTCCACAAAAAGACCGAAGCCCGGTACTGGAGCATCTCGGCCCACGAAAGCCGAAAGAGGGCGACGTACCCCCGGACCAGCGCCCGCACGCTCTCCGCAAGGCTTTTCGCGAGGGCCTTCATATTCGTTCCACTCCCTGGCGAAACACTTGGTCGATCACGTCTTCGATGGGCGGATCTTCGATGGAAAGGTCAAGGACCGGCAGCTCCGCCAAAAGCCGCGACGTGACCTCGCGCGTCTTTTCCTTGGGCACCCTCAACGAGGCCTTCCCGCCGTCAAAGGAGAGCACCTCGCCGATATCCCTGAGCCTCTCCTCCGAGATCGGGCCGTCCCAGGCCACGTGGAGCACCTTAAAGGGCGCGATCATGCCCACCAGGCGGCTGAGCTCGCCGTCAAACATCACCCGGCCGTGGTGGATGATGATCACCCTCTGGCACAGCGCAGCGATGTCGGCCATGTAGTGGCTGGTGAGGAGCACCGTGGCCTGGTAGCGGCGGTTGTACGCCCGGATAAACTCCCGGATGCGGGTCTGCATCGTTACGTCCAAGCCCAGCGTCGGCTCGTCGAGAAAGAGGACCTTGGGCTTGTGGAGGAGCGCCGCGACCAGCTCGCACTTCATCCGCTCGCCAAGCGACAAGTTTCGCACCGGCTTTTCGAAAAGGCCCTCCAGTTCGAGCACCTCGGAAAACTCGGCCAGGGTCTCGCGAAACTCCTTTTCCGGGATGTTATAGATCGCCTGGTTGACGAGAAAGGTGTCCATGGCCGGCACGTCCCACACCAGCTGGTTCTTTTGCCCCATCACCAGGGTCATCTGCCGCAGGTACGCCGGCTCCCGGCGCCACGGCACATGGCCCAGCACCGTCGCTTCGCCCGAGGTGGGGTAAAGCAGCCCCGAGAGCATCTTGAGCGTCGTCGTCTTGCCGGCCCCGTTGGGGCCGAGAAACCCGACGATCTCTCCCGCCTGGATCTCAAAGCTCACCTCTTTTACGGCTTCGATAATCCGGTAACGCCGGCGAAAGAGGCTGGCGACCGATGCCCTGAAGCCTCCCTCCCGGATGGGCACCTTATAGCGTTTCGTCAAC
>PKEU01000118.1 GCA_002919195.1 bacterium | reverse complement strand
TGATGCCTGCTTGCATCCAATCACATTTTCTACTATAAATGGAAAATGGAGTCGCTGCAGTCAAGTAAAGGGGGCCGGGCCAACCGCATAAACCTTACTGATAGGCACGATGAGAGAGAAAAGAACCGCCTGCCAACAGGAAATTCCTTACGAATAGGGTAAAAACTCTCTTTACAAGCTGCGTTTTCCAGTTCGCGTCACGACTGGCGACCAACCACAACCATCGTTCAGGAGAGTCCGCCATGGTCCGTAGTGGCAACAAGCTGAAGCGCATTTTTTCCATAGTACCTTTGGCTTCCGCCGTCGCGTGGGCGCAAGGGGCTTTCGCGCAGGCGCCCCAGTCTGTATTCGCGCCGGCGGGCCCTGTCGCTCAAACCCAGCTCAACCTCCTCAGCCTCACCTTGTGGATCGCGATCGGGATCTTCGTCGTCGTGGGAAGCATCCTTTTATATACAGTGATCCGCTTTCGGGCGCGCCCCGGCGATCCCATCCCGAAACAAATCCAAGGAAACACCACGCTCGAAGTGATCTGGACCGTCATCCCGATCATCATCCTGATCGTGATTGCGGTGCCGACGGTACGGGACGCTTTCGGACTTGCCAGCCCGCCGCCGGTCGACGATGTCCTTAACGTACGCGTCATCGGTTATCAATGGTGGTGGGCTTTCGAGTACCCCGATCTGGGGATCGTCACTGCCAACGAGCTTCGCGTGCCGGTGGGCAAAGTGGTCAACCTGACGCTGGAGTCAAACGACGTCATCCATAGCTTTTGGGTCCCTCGCCTCGCGGGCAAGATGGACGTGATCCCTAACCGCGTCAACACGATGTGGTTCGTGGCCGAAGAGGCGGGGATTTACTACGGCCAGTGCGCGGAGTTTTGCGGCACCTCCCACGCGAACATGCGCTTTAGGGTGATCGCCCAGCCTGAGAATGAGTTTCACGCATGGGTCGAGGGGCGGCGGGCCGTCGAGGCCTTCTCCCCTGCCAACGATCTCGTGGCGCGCGGCCAGGCGATCTTTGAGTCGACGGGCACTTGCTTCGCGTGCCACAACGTCGATGGCACGGCCGCCAACGGTCAGGTCGGCCCCGACCTCACCGATTTTGCCAGCCGCACCACCATCGCCGCAGGCCTCTTGGCCAACACGCCGGAAAACCTGGCTCGGTGGCTGCGGGATCCCCAGGCCGTCAAACCGGGAGCCCTTATGCCCCGGCTGCCCTTGAGCGATGACGACATCCAAGCGCTCACGGCCTTCTTGTACAGCTTGGAGTGACCCTGGCGCGACGATCGCGTCGGCGTCAGAGAGTACGTGTGATAAAGAAGAGGGGACACAGTCATGGCTACTGTACAAGAGAGTTTCCCGACTCAGCGGGCTGCGATCCTGCCGCGGCCTAAGAGTACGACCGGCTTTTGGAGCTGGGTGACGACCGTCGACCACAAGCGGATCGGCATCATGTATGCGGTCACAGCGATCTTCTTCTTCCTGGTCGGCGGCATCGAGGCCCTGATCATCCGCCTCCAGCTCTTTTCACCCGATATGAACGTGGTCAGCGCCGACGTCTTTAACCAGCTCTTCACCATGCACGGCACCACCATGGTGTTTTTGGCGGTGATGCCGCTCAGTGCAGCCTTTTTCAACTACCTGCTGCCCTTGATGCTGGGAGCGAGAGACGTCGCCTTTCCGCGCCTCAACGCCTTTAGTTACTGGTTGTTCCTCTTTGGAGGCATTTTCATCAACACTGGGTGGTTTGTGAACGCAGCGCCCGCGGTGGGCTGGTTTGGTTACGCCAACCTGACCTCCCCCGCTTACACCCCGGGGTTGGCGACGGATTTTTGGAACATCGGTCTTCAGATCCTGGGGATCGGCACGCTGGTCTCCGCGTTCAACTTTATCGTCACCATCATCAACATGCGGGCGCCCGGCATGACGTTGATGAAAATGCCGGTGTTCGCGTGGACCACGCTCGTCACCTCGTTTTTGATCATCTTCGCTTTCCCGTCGGTCACCGTCGGCATGATCTTGCTGACTTTCGACCGGCTTTTCAACGCCAACTTCTTTGAGGTGGCCGCCAACGCCGACGTCGTCTTGTGGCAGCACCTGTTTTGGATCTTTGGCCATCCTGAGGTCTACATCCTCATCCTTCCGGCGATGGGCATCGTCTCGGAAGTGCTGCCCACTTTTGCCCGCAAGCCCCTCTTTGGCTACTCGGTGATGGTGTTTTCCACGATCCTCATCGGCTTTTTGGGCTTTGCGGTCTGGAGCCACCACATGTTCACCGTTGGCATGGGTCCGGTGGTCAACTCAATCTTCTCCTTGGCGACGATGGCAATCGCCATTCCCACGGGCGTCAAGATCTTTAACTGGATCTCAACCCTGTGGGGCGGGTCGATTCGTTTCAAGGCACCGCTCTTGTTTGCGCTGGGCTTTGTGTGGATGTTCATGATCGGTGGATTGAGCGGCGTCATGCACTCGTCGGCTCCCTCCAACGCCCAGCAGCAAGATACCTACTTCGTCGTCGCCCACTTCCACTATGTGTTGATCGGCGGCGCGATCTTTGCGCTGTTTGCGGGGCTTTACTACTGGTTCCCCAAGGTGACCGGCCGCTTGATGAACGAAAAGATCGGGGTTGTCAACTTCGTGCTGATGTTCATCGGCTTTAACGTCACCTTCTTCCCCATGCACTTCCTGGGGCTCATGGGGATGCCCCGGCGCATCTACACCTACGACCCCGCGTTGGGACTGCAATTTTGGAACCAGGTGTCGACGATCGGATCGTTTATCCTGGCAGCGGGTGTCGCGGTCTACTTGTATAACCTCGCCGTCAGCTTGAAAAAGGGCGAGTTGGCCGGCGAAGACCCCTGGGATGCCCGGACCCTCGAGTGGATGCTTCCCAACCCGCCCCCTGTCTACAACTTCGCCCGGATTCCCGTGGTGTCCGCCCGGGACGAGTTTTGGGCGCGGAAATACGAGGGCGCTCCGGCCAAGGAGGTCGCGGCGGGTTCGGAGGACGAGGAAGACGGCATCCACTTGCCGGGTAACTCGTATTTCCCGATCATCATGGCCGGCATGATCACCCTGTTTGGCTACGGTCTCCTCTACAGCGGCGCCCTCGCTGTCGCGGCCATCATCCTGACCATCCTCTCTGCCATGGGATGGGCCTTTGAGGGCGTCGGTGGCACGATCATCTATCCTAAGGGTGACGCAGAGTGAATCATTCGGGACACGTTGAGTACACTGCGACCGGTATGCCTAACCGGAAGCTTGCCATCTGGCTTTTCCTGGCGTCGGAGTGCATGTTTTTCGGCGCTTTGATCGCCACGTACCTCATCTACCAAGGTCAAAGCCTGGTAGGGCCTTATCCGGAGGATCTGTTTGACATCCCCTTGACCACCGTCAGCACTTTCATCCTGCTGATGAGCAGCCTGGCCATGGTGCTCGCGGTCGCCGCGGCGCAAAAGGAGGATCTCAAACAGACGAGGCTGTGGCTCGCGGTGACGGCTCTGATGGGCCTCACCTTCTTAGGGTTTCAGGCCTACGAGTACAACCACTTCATCCACGCAGGCCTTACCTTAAGCGTCAACCTTTTCGGCAGCACGTTTTACGTAATGACGGGCTTTCACGGCGCACACGTCGCCATTGGCGTAATCTGGTTGTCGTCGCTTTTCGCCCACACCTTCCGTCCCGTTGATCCCAAGCGGCGGGCCTTGGACATCGAGATCGCGGGGCTTTACTGGCACTTTGTGGACATCGTCTGGATCGTGATCTTCACCGTCGTCTACCTGCTTGGGGTCGGCGGCTGAGAGGCTTTGAAGGAGGATGCGTCGTGGCGCAGCACAAGGCCAGTGAGTCACCTCACGTCAGCACATCGACGTATCTCAAAGTCGGCCTCGTCCTGGCCGTGCTCACGGCTCTGGAGGTCGCCGTCGTGTACGTCGAGTCGTTGAAGGGAATCGTGGCGTTTCTCCTACTTCTAATCGGCATCTTGAAGTTCGCCTTGGTGGCGATGTACTTCATGCATCTCAAGTTCGACACCCCGGTCTACTCCCGCTTTTTCATGGTGGGCTTGGTGCTGGCTCTCGCATGCATGCTGGCTGTCATGGCCATCATGCATTCGGACCGAGCCGCAACCCTTCTCTTGTCGAGCTGAGCGCTGGTTGAACTGCCACTGGCTCGACGGGCTCTCGACAACGTGGCGCTTCAGGGCGGCCCATTTCTAGGCGAGTCTTTCCCTAGAAGTGGGCCGTCATAAAATACCTCTCCAATGCTGACTTGGCAATCGCTGGCCACCGCCCCGGCATCGCGAAGGAAAATCGAAGCGGCCCCTGCCCAGGCGCCTCCTTCCGGTAAGCGAACATCCCCTTCCCATCCCCCATATCCATAGCGCAGACCACGTGTGAGCGATAGTTCTTGTATTTTCCCCGGGCCGCCACCTGGCACGCGATGTTGTGAGCGGCGACCTTCGCCTGGACTTCCGCCATCCTGCCCGACTTGGGGCCCGGGAAAGCGACCGCGTCGCCGACAGCATAGAGCCGGGGAAACCGTTGCGACTCCATCGTGGTGTGCACGGGAATGAAGCCCCTCGAATCTCCCACGCCCTTGGACCGCAGGACGGCGTCCGTCCCCCGGTAAGGAGGAAAGGCGAGGATGAGATTCGCTTCAAATGCCTCACCGTCGCGGGTGTACACGATTCCGTCCGCTATCCGGCTCACTGCTGCCCCAGTATGCACGTCGATTCCCCGGCGCTCAAACTCTTGCGCGACGATCTTGGACGCTTTTGGACCTCCCACGTCAAAGGGACTTTCGGCATAGGTGATGAAATGGATGCAACTCTTTTCGCGCAACGCCCGTCTTCGCAGGTAGGCATCGAGGCCAAAGGCAATTTCGTACGCGGGACATCGGAGTGGTGTCTCCTGCACCTCGAGCACCGCGATGTGGCCCCCTGAAAAACCCCTTAGCTTCTCCCGCACCCTTAACGCATCGTCGAGCCAGAGGATGCACTCGGTGTAGGCGTCGAGGCCGGCTACGGCTTCTCGCTCCAGGTGCGCGCCCAAGGCGACGACGACGTAGTCGTAATCTACGTGTCCCATGCTGGTGAAAACCCGGCGCGTCACGGGGTCGATCCGGGTCACCGTCGCCTGAAGAAAGCCGATCCCCCTCTTTTTCAGTGAAGGCTCCAGCTCCGCTGTGATGGCTCCAGGATCGCGCGTGCCGAGCGCGACGAAGGGAAGCGCAGGCCGATACACAAAAGTGCGGGCGTTGCTGATCAAGAGCACCTCGTGAGCGCGCGGAAGGACTTTGCGAAGTTCATAAGCGGAAATGAGCCCTCCAAAGCTTCCCCCGAGCACGACGAAACGCAATGTGGCCACTCCCCTACCAAGTAGCTCTAGGCTTGCTGTGATCTCCGGCTTCTTTCTAGCGTGGCCAAATCTTGAGGCACACACTCACGAGCGGCGTTTCTCGACACGCTGCGGAGTACTGGCGGAAACGATCGAGATCAACGTGAGGAAAAATGAGGCACGGCGGGTCGTAAAAAAAGCCCGCCGGCTAGCCGGCGGGCTACACTTCGCTGGTACCCCCAACGGGATTCGAACCCGTGCTTCCGCCTTGAAAGGGCGGCGTCCTAGGCCTCTAGACGATGGGGGCCTTTTCAGTGTGGCAAAGCCACAACACCATTTATATTACCATATCTCCGGAGCTTCGTCCAGAGAAAATGCAGCGCAAACATGGTGGGGCCTCAGGGATTCGAACCCTGGACCAATCGATTATGAGTCGACTGCTCTAACCGCTGAGCTAAGGCCCCATCCCCATCATTTTAGCACATTTCGCTGGAGATTACGAGATGACCGCCACGCGATCAGGCACAATGGCGAAGGCGAGCGTATCTCCGGGACGTACGACAAGATCGGGTGGCGCATAGGTCCGCAAGGTGATGGATCCTGCGCCGCAGGGCAGCCGCACGGCCAGCTCCACTCGGTCCCCTTCGTGCACGACGGACTCCACCGCCCCGCGGAAGGGGCCGTGGGGATCGACGACCAGGCTGTCCGGGCGCAGCGAAACCGTCACGTGCTCTCCTGATGCGGCCAGTGCCCCGGCGCACGGGACCACTCCCAGATCGGTGAGGACCCCCTTCTTCTCTTCTTGGAACACGCCTTCCAAGACCGCCGTGTGGCCCAAAAACTCGGCCACAAACCGGGTGCGGGGCCGGGAGTAAAGCTCGTACGCCATGCCGATCTGCTCGATCCTTCCCTGCCGCATGACGGCGATGCGGTCGGCTAGTGTAAAGGCCTCTTTTTGATCGTGGCTAACCAAGATCGCGCTGGTGCGGTTGGCTTTCAAGAGCTCGCGCACCTGGAGGCGGAGTTCTTGCCGCAACGCCGCGTCCAGATTGCTAAAAGGCTCATCCAACAGGATCACAGACGGACGGGGCGCCAAGGCTTGCGCAATGGCGACCCGCTGTTGCTGGCCGCCCGACAACTGGTGCGGGTACCGGTCGGCGTATGGGGTCAGCCCCACTTGCTCAAGGAGCTCATCAACCCGGCGGGCCGCCTCCTTTTTGCTGAGGCGGTGCAAGCCGAAGGCGACGTTTTGCCGCACGGTCCGGTGGGGAAAAAGCGGGTAATCCTGAAAAACCATTCCCACCCCCCGTCTCTCGGGACTCACCCAATGGCCGTCGCCCGCGACCACGCGCCCGTCGATGAGGATGCGCCCATGGTCGGGCCATTCGAAGCCAGCGATCAAGCGGAGCGTGGTGGTCTTGCCGCAACCGCTGGGGCCGAGGAGAGCCAGGATCTCGCCGTCGTAAAGCGAGAGGCTGACCCGGTCGACAGCGGCCGCGCCGGGGCCAAAGGACTTGCTCACTTCCTGAAGCTCAACGCGAGCCACCTTGCACCACCTTTATAGGAAAACGACGGGCGCCGCTCTGTACCACCTAAAGCAAACTGTTAGGAAGACCGAAATCCCAAAATATGATAGCATGTCCAGCCAATGAGCGTCAACGCGGCGGTGGTGTCGTTCAGCAGCGCCTAGCGCCGCATCCCTTCGTTTCGCAAAAGGATGAAGAGCGATAGGGACGATATCCCGACGAGGAGCAGCGCAGGCGCGGCAGCCCGGGCGTAAAAGGCTTCACTCACGGCTCCCCATAGTGAGGTGGTGAGGGTGCGAAAGCCAATTGGGCTCAGCAAGAGGGTGGCGGGCAACTCTTTCATTGCCGTCAGAAAGACCAGCGCGCCTGCCGAGATGACCCCTGGAGTGATCAGAGGCAACGTCACTCGCCAAAACACCCTCCAGGGCGTGTAGCCGAGAGAGCGGGCCACGTTCTCCAAATTGGGGCTCGCGAGCGCGAGATTGGCGCTGATCGCCCCCACCGCCTGAGGCAGAAAGAGCACGAGATAAGCAAAAAGAAGCATTGCGATCGTCTGGTAAAGCAATCCACCGGCCCGGGCGCCGAAGAAAACGAGCGAGAGGGCGACCACGATCCCGGGGAGCGCGTAGCCGATGTAGGATGCTCTCTCGATGATCCGTGACAACCGCGAGGGATAGCGCGCGGCAAGCAAGGCGACGGGCAGCGCGGCGATGGCCGTCAGGGCGGCAGCCCCCAGCGATACCAAAAACGAGTTGGCTGCGATGCCAAGATCGACCACGACCCGTTCGCCGTGCGCGAGGCCACGGACGAGCCAGGCCGCGCTGACGCCAACAGGCAGACCCACTGCTGCTAAGACGAGAAGCCCCAAGGCGATCACCGCCAGCCAGCGCCATTTGCCCAACTTGACCAAAGCGGCCTTCCGCTTGCCGCCTGGTCCGGTGCGGTCAAGCCGCTTGTTTCCCCGCAGCCGGGAATCGACACCGAGGAGCAGCGTGGTCAGCGCCACGAGGACAAGCCCCAACACGGCCGCGTGACTTCGATTGAAAGAGGCCTGGTATTGGACGTAGATCGCCCGGGTGAAGGAGTCAAACTGGAGGAGCGAGACCGCGGCAAAGTCGCTTAAGGTGTATAGCGACACGAGCAGAGCGCCCGACGCGATCGCGGGGCGAAGCGCGGGCAACGTCACGTGCCAAAAGACCCCGGCGGGCGAGCGCCCGAGGCTCATGGCTGCCTCTTCGACCGCCGGGTCGAGGCTTTGCAGTGTGGAACGGACAGGCAGGAGCACGTAAGGGTAGGAAAGCAGCGTGAGCACGAGCCAAGCTCCCCACGCTCCATACACCCCGGAAAATCCAATGCCCCAGCGGGAAAGCCACTGATGCACGATGCCCCCGCTGCCGAGAGCGGCGACAAAAGCGTACCCGCCCACCAAAGAAGGAATGGTGAGCGGCACCACCGTCGCGACCGACCAAAAAGGCTTCCAAGGAAGATCCGTCCGGACGAGCAACCACGCCGTCGGCACCGCGATCACCGTGGCGGAACTCGAGACTGCGAGCGCCAAAAGGAGCGTGTTGCAGAGCAGTTGGAGCGTTCGGGGCCGAGAAACGAGCTGCCATACGGCCGGCCCACCCGCTTCGGCCGCTCGGATCACTAGATAGACGAGCGGGAGAGCAGCAGACAGGGCCACGATGACGGCGGCCGCCACCAGTGGCAGCGGAGGACGGTAGCCCAAGCGGGGCCGCCGCATGCTCCCCTCTCGCAAGGAAAACCGTGTCGACAGCCCCGCTTGCCGCTGGCTCACTTTAAAGCACACCCACCCGCTGGAGCATCTCGAGCGTTCCCTCGAGGTCCTTGAGATCTCCCAGATTGAGGTGAGGCGCGTTGATCTCGTCGAGTGGGATAACGTGGGGATTGATTTCGATCTCAACGCCGAGGAGGACGGGATACTCGTATACCTCCTGGGCGAAGTATTCTTGGGCTTCGGGCGAAAGGAGAAACTCCACGAAACGCAGCGCGGCCTCTTTTGCCCGGCTGCTCTTTAAAATCCCGACGCCCGCGATGTTGATGATCGCTCCGGCATCACCCGAGGTGTGGTGGTTGCGTACGGGGAACTTCTCCCCCTGCTCGGCGAGGAAGCGGTGGAGGTAGTAATGGTTGACGAAGCCGACATGGATCTCGCCTCGTCCTACGGCATCAACGATCGCCGTGTTGTTGCGGTATACCCGCGGTTGATTCGCGAGGACTCCCCGCAGCCATTTTTCGGCGCGTTCATCGCCTTCAAGGAGCCGCAGCGCGGTCACAAAGGCTTGAAAGGAGCCATTGGTCGGCGCCCAACCGATCCTTCCCCGCCATTTGGGGTCGGTAAAGCCCCAGATGCTCTCGGGAAGCTCGCTCGGCGGGACGAGCCGCGTGTTGTAGGCCACGACCCGGGCCCTGCCCGAGGTCGCGACCCACACCCCTGCCGGCGACTGCAACCGGTGGTCGACTCGCGCCAAGAGCTCATCCGGAAGAGGGGAAAGCCGGTCGTACGCTTCCAACGCTCCGAGAGCGCCTGCGTCTTGCGCCCAGTAGACGTCTGCGGGCGAACGATCCCCTTCTTCCAAGATGGTCGCGGCCAGCTCAGCAGTATCTCCATAGCGGACCCTTACGTTAATCCCCGTTGTCGCAACAAACCGGTCGATCAATGGTTGGACCAGCGCCTCGCTCCGCCCGGAGTAAATCACCAGCGTCTCACCTTGGGCGTAACCCGGCGCCGTCGCGAGCAACCAAGCCAGGAGCAAGGCCGAGCCGAGCTTAAGGAGCGCCCGACGGCCCCCTGCCGTTCTTAGTTCTCCCATAAACACAACCTCCTGTTACCCATAATTATCTTGTTAGGGAGCCCTAACCCCGGTTCCAAGGTAACAGAGGTTCCAACTTCTGTCAACAAACAAATTCAGTGGAAGAGAAAAATGATCAGCAGAATAGGCGGAGACCTTCCCGGGCTGCCAGCGCCCGGTCAAAGGCCCGCCGGGCTTCCTTTTCCAACTGTTCCATGGCGAGGTCGTCGCGGTGGGGCGCGTGGTGAAAGAGCGCAAGGCGCCCCACCTCGGCCTGGCGGGCGAGTTCGACCGCCATTCCGATGCTGCTATGACCCCAGCCTCGATACGCTTCGTACTCATCGTCGGAGAAGTGGGCATCACAAATCAAAAGGGTCGCCCCACGAGCAAACTCTACCACCGAGCGCACAATCTCCTCGTCGGCGAGCTCAACATCGGTGGCATACACGACCGCCCGGCCCGAGTCCATCACTTTGTAGATCATCACGCCGTCGCTGGGGTGCGCGGCGCGTGGCAGGCGCTTCGCTTCGACACAGAGCCGGTCCTGGGGAGGGGTGTCCGCACAAGGCGCCCAGCGGTTTCCGTCCCACGCCATGAGGACATGGTCGTCGAGCGGCACCAAACGGAGAGGAGGACACGCTTCGCCTCGCTCCATGGGAAAGTACGGCCGGGACCAGTAGGGTTCGAGCGAAGACAACAGCGATGCGTGAAGATGGATCACTACGTCGGCCGGACGACGGTAAATGGCGGGAAAGAACATGAGCCCCATGACGTGGTCGTGATGGAGGTGCGATAGAAAAAGGTCGATGGTCTCGTTTTCTCCCAGGATGTGCTCCGCGTGCGTGATCCCGCTGCCAGCGTCAAACAGGAGCCACTTTCCCCTCGCCCGGACGGCCACACAGGCCGTATTACCGCCGTAGGTCAGGTGACGAGCGCCGGTGACCGGGCGGGAGCCTCGCACCCCGAAAAAGACGACCTCCAAGGCCCCGTTGACCGCTTTCAATGCCTCCCCACCCTCCTTTAAAGCCCCCGCAAATCAAAGGTCAGCGGGCCTGAAAAAGAGAAAAGCCACCCCCGGTGGACGGCGGTGGCTGTTTCCCTAGCATCGAAACATCCTGCACACATCAACCACTAGTCGAGGAAGTCCTTGAGTTTCTTGCTGCGGCTCGGATGGCGCAGCTTGCGCAAGGCTTTGGCCTCGATCTGACGGATGCGCTCCCGGGTGACGCCAAACACCTGGCCGACCTCCTCCAAGGTGCGCGCGCGGCCGTCGTCCAAGCCAAACCGCAGGCGAAGCACCTTTTCCTCGCGAGGCGTCAAGGTATCGAGCACGTCCTCCAGCTGCTCTCGGAGCATGAGGAAAGACGCCTCCTCGGCCGGTGCAGGCGAATCTTGGTCCTCGATGAAGTCGCCGAGGTGGCTGTCTTCTTCTTCGCCGATGGGCGTCTCCAGCGAGACGGGTTCCTGGGCGATCTTCATGATCTCCCTCACCCGCTCGACCGGAAGGTCCATCTCTTTAGCGATCTCCTCAGGCGTAGGCTCACGCCCTAGCTCCTGCAGGAGCTGGCGAGAGACCCGGATCAGCTTATTGATCGTCTCCACCATGTGCACGGGGATGCGAATGGTGCGCGCTTGATCCGCGAT
>PKEU01000048.1 GCA_002919195.1 bacterium | reverse complement strand
TATAATAGAGGGCGTACGACAAGAGACGAGCGGTCGCCGCTCAGTGGGCAGGTGGAGGCCATGTCGATCCAGCGCCGCAAATCCGTTCCCGTCAAGGTGGGCTCCCTTTGGATCGGGGGCTCACATCCCATCGCCGTCCAGTCGATGACCAACACCGACACCGCCGACGTGAGCGCAACGGTGGATCAGGTCGCAAGGCTCGTCGAAGCTGGCAGCGAGTTGGTCCGGGTGACGGTCAACAATGAAGAGGCCGCCCAGGCGGTCCCCGCGATCGTCGAGCGCCTCGAAGCTCGAGGGATCGACACCCCCATCATCGGCGATTTCCACTACAACGGGCACATCCTCCTGCGCAAGTATCCAGAGTGTGCCCAAGCTCTGGCCAAATACAGGATCAACCCTGGAAACGTGGGCGGCAAGCGTCGCGACGAAAACTTCGAGGCGATCATCGAACAGGCGATTGCGTATGACAAACCCGTCCGGATTGGTGTCAACTGGGGTTCGTTGGACCAGCAGCTCCTCACCGAGATGATGGACGAAAACGCGAAGCGCAAAGAGCCCAAGGACGCCAAGGCGGTGATGCTCGACGCCATGGTCGAAAGCGCCTTGCGCTCCGCGGCCTTTGCCGAGCGGTGCGGGCTGCGCCACGACCGGATCGTCATCAGCGCGAAGCTCTCGGGTGTGCAAGATCTCATCACCGTCTACCAGAGGCTCGCGTCGCTTTGCGACTACCCTCTTCACCTCGGGCTCACCGAGGCGGGAATGGGAGTCAAGGGCATCGTTGCCAGCACCGCGGCCTTGGCCGTCCTCTTGCAGCAGGGCATCGGCGACACGATCCGGATTTCGCTCACTCCCGCGCCGGGGGGCGACAGGACCGAGGAGGTGCGCGTCGCGCAGCAGATCCTGCAGTCGATGGAGCTGCGCAGCTTCTTTCCGCAAGTCACTTCCTGCCCAGGCTGCGGGCGGACCACCAGCACGTTTTTCCAAGAACTGGCAGAAAAGGTGCAAAAGCACCTTCAAGAGAGGATGCCCGTCTGGCGCAGCCAGTACCCAGGGGTCGAAGAGCTCAAAGTGGCCGTGATGGGCTGCGTCGTCAACGGGCCCGGTGAGAGCAAGCACGCGGACATCGGGATCTCGCTTCCCGGAACCTTTGAGGAGCCCAAGGCTCCGGTCTACATCGACGGCCAGCTTTACACCACGCTCCGGGGAGAAGGGGTGGCCGAGGAGTTTACACGCATCCTTGACGAGTACGTCGCAAGGCGTTACGGCCTGCCGCATGCCTCAAGAGAGCCACAGCCCGCCAACTGAGCCATAATTTTAGCGAAAAGAATCCGCATCCATCCTGGCATTCTACCCATAGGACAACGCCACCAAGGGAACCCTTGCGCGTTTTTGCCATTCGTCTCGTGCTGACTTCGCCCCGCTCGACATGCCGCAACTTTCCAAGCGCCTTCACAAATCTGATGGGCGGCCGTGTCTCCCTTGATCCTGCCGGTTTCACGGCCTTCGCGCCGGCGCGACCTTGACCTAGAGCTTTGCCGGGGCTGGGAGGTTGCGCCCGGTAGCGGCATACACTGCCATTATGCTGGGGAAGGAGCGTGGCACACTATCGCCTGAAGGGAGGTGTGAGACATGGCTGCCGGACAGCAGAGAAACCAGCCGCTCCTGCCTCAAGCAGCGCAAGCTCTCGACCGCTTCAAATACGAAGTGGCTCAGGAGGTTGCCAGCACTTCGGGCGATGCGCAAGCGCAGTTGCTGCAGCAGTGGTACACCGGGCAAACTGGAGGTTACGGCGGTGATATCCCGTCGAGGCTCTGGGGCGCCGTGGGAGGACATATGGTGCGGAGGATGATCGCCGCTGCGGAGCAAGCCCTGATCGGTCAGGCGGCGCAAAGCGTCCAGCAGGGCTTCCGTCAAGCGATCGGCCAGCAGACCTTTCAGCCGCAGCAGCAGCTGCAGCCCAAAGACGTCTAATCTCGACGGAAACCGGCCCCCCGCATCATTGTGGGGGGCTTTTTTTATCGGCCGGGCGCGGGGACTTACGAAAAAGGGTTCAGGCGACTGACGTGGAATCAACCAGCATAAGCTTTGCGCGAAGCGCTTCAAAGTCACGCGCGGGAGGTCGTTTGTCCAGTTGAGCGAGAAAATCGGCAGCGGCGCTGATCCCGTGGATCCCCACGACGCCGACATGGGCCGCCTGTACGCGGCCTACGTTAACGAGGCTCGGGAAGAGTTTTTCAAAGACGCGAAAGCTGTCGCGCCGCAAGATTGGACCAGCGCGGCGGTGGGCCTTGTCGCTTTGGTGGTTTTGGGCGGCATCATTTTGTCTCAGGTGTTGTAGTTTGCGCCGGGGGCGGTTCGCGATATTGCGGTGCCTGCAGCAGCCGGATCAGCGTTTGCTTAAAAGAAGCCATGGAGGGCGTCGGGTGCCGGTCTTGCCGCACGATCAGCGACGTCGTCCTGGCCAGCGGCGGAAAATCCTTGATTTCCAGCTCGATGAGGCGGCCTGCAGCTAGGTCGTCTTTTACCGCGCTTAAAGGGACCATCGCGACGCCGAGCCCGAGCTGCACCATAGTCTTGACGGCTTCGTGGGTGTCAAACTCCATGACGACATGAGGCGTGATGCCGGCGCCGGCGAAATTGGCCTGCACAAAGCCTTGAAACTGGGAATGGCGCTGGTAGGAGATCATGGGGAGCTGAGAAACCTCTGCGGGGGTGACCACTCTTTTCGACGCCCATTGGCTCTTGGGGCTAGCTACCAGCAAGACCCTGTCGTCAAAGAGGCGAATGGTCGATACTTGAGGATGAAAGAGGGGGACGGTGGTAAGACCCACGTCCGCCTCATCGTGGAGGACCAACGAAAGAATGTGCTGGTTGGTTCCGGTGCGCACCCGAAGCGTCACGTTGGGTTGCTCTTGCCGGTATTCTTCCAGGACGGGAGGGAGCGTAAAGAGGGCGATCGTAAACACCGCGCCGATCTTTAACTCGCCGTGGCCCGGCTGTTCGAGGGCTTTGATGGCTGAGCGGCACTCTTGGACCAGGTTGAGGATCCGCCGGGCGTGGCTGTAGACCACCTCGCCGGCCGGGGTGAGCTGCAGGCGGCGTTGGCCCCTGCGGATGAGGACCGCGCCCATCTCTTGTTCGAGGGCATGGATTTGTTTGGTCACTGTGGGTTGACTAAATCCGAGGCTTTCCCCAGCTTTCGTAAAACTCCCTTCGTCGACGACGCGGCAAAAGGTCTCAAGGTACTGGTAGAGCACGAAAAGAGGCCTCCCAGCTGTGGGTATGCCACAAGAGCATCGAAGGTATTCGATGTATTGATTTGTATTATAGCATAGCTCAATGTTAGAATTAAAACGCAGGTGAAGCAGGCAGCGCGGAGGAGTTGTCACCATGCAAAACCTCATATCGTGGAAGATCGGTGGCGAGCAAGGTCAAGGCATCGACAGCAGCGGCGACCTTTTCGCGACCGTGTGCAATCGTTTGGGTTATTACGTCTACGGGTACAAAGAGTTTAGCTCCCGGATCAAGGGGGGGCACAGCAACTACAAGATACGGGTCGGCGTCGAGCCCGTCGCGTCCACTTCGGATGACCTGCACATCCTGGTGGCCATCGATCAAGAGACGATCGATCGCAACCATCACGAGCTCGTCCCGGGGGGATTTGTCGTCGCGGACACGGCGATCGGGGCGAAGCTTCCCGAGGGGAGGGGCGCGCGACTCCTTGAAGTGCCGATGACCGAGATCGCCAACGAGGTGGGCAACCCGCGGGTGAAAAACGTCGTCTCCTTGGGCGTGACCGCCTACCTCTTGGGGCTTCCGGTCGAGGCCTTTGCCGACCTTTTGTCCCGCACTTACGGCCGCCACGGCAAGGAAGTCGTCGCTCAAAACGAGGCCGCGCTTCAGCGGGGTTACGCGTACGCGCTGGAGCACGTCTTGGAGACGCCTTGGAAGCTCGCGCCTTCCGACGGTAAACCCAAGCTTCTCATGATTGGCAACGAGGCGGTGGGGCTGGGCGCCTTGGTCGCCGGTTGCCGCGTCATGTCTGCGTATCCCATCACGCCTGCGTCCGAGATCATGGAGTGGCTGCAGCGGGAGTTCCCCAAGGTGGGAGGCGTCGTCGTCCAGTGTGAGGACGAGATCGCGGCCATCACGATGGCCATCGGCGCAGGCTCGGCGGGCGCCCGCGCGATGACGGCTACCGCCGGGCCGGGCCTTTCGCTGATGCAAGAGGCAATCGGTTTGGCCCACGCCGCGGAGATTCCCGTGGTCATCGTCGACTGCCAGCGAGGGGGCCCCAGCACCGGGATGCCGACCAAGCACGAGCAGAGCGACGTGCTGGCGGCCCTGTACGGCACCCACGGCGACTCCCCCCGCATCGCGCTGGCGCCCAGCTCCGCCGAAGAGGCGTTTTACGACACGGTGCTCGCATTTAACCTCGCAGACCGGTACCAATGCCCGGTCTTCGTCATGATGGATCTTTCGCTCAGCCTCAACAAGCAGACCGTGCCCGAGCTGGATCTCTCCAAGGTGACGATCGACCGGGGGCTCATCGCGGACCAGGAAATGCTCGAGTCCAGCAAGGGCGAAGGGTTCCGCCGCTACAAGGTGACGGAGTCGGGCATCTCGCCCCGCTCTTTGCCAGGACAGCCCCACGGCCAGTTTCTGGCGACGGGTGTCGAGCACAACGAGTTTGGCAAAGTCTCGGAGGATCCTAAAAACCGGACTGCGATGATGGATAAGCGGTTGCGCAAGGTCAGCCAGCTCAAGCTGGACGGCCTGCGATACCAAGGGCCGGAGGCTCCAGAGGCTCTCGACGTCCTGTTGGTCGGGTTTGGCTCGACCGCGGGGCCGATCGATGTCGCCCGCCGGACGCTGGAGGAGTCGGGGATTAAGTGCGGCCACGCCCACGTGCGGGTCCTTGCGCCGTTCCCGGCCGAGGAGCTAACCGCGCTGATGAAGCGGGCCAAGTTGACGCTGGTCGTCGAAAACAACGCCACGGGCCAGCTGGCCAAGCTGATCAAGCTCTTTGTGGGCGACGTCATCAGGGCCGAGCTCGCCGCCGCTCCCGGAAAAGCGGTGAGCGATCCCTTGGTGCGTATGGAAAGCTTGCTCAAGTACGACGGCCGTCCCTTCCTGCCGCGTGAGATCGTGAGCAAGGTTCAGGAGGTCATCTCGCATGCTAAAGCTGGCTGATTACAAGACCGACGAAAAGTCTTGGTGGTGTCCAGGTTGCGGCGACTTTGGCGTGCTGGCCGCGCTCCAAAGGGCCCTCTTTAACCTGGGCAAGCCGCCTCATGAAGTGGCCTTGATCGCCGGGATCGGTTGCTCCGGCAAGATCGGAAACTACATCAACTGCTACAACATGCACGTAACCCATGGCCGGGCGCTGCCCACGGCGACGGGCGTCAAGCTGGCCAACCGGTCGCTGACGGTGATCGCGGCCGGGGGCGACGGCGACGGCTACGCGATCGGCATGGGGCACTTCTTGCACGCGCTACGGCGCAACCCAGACATCACGTACATCGTGATGGACAACCACGTCTACGGGCTCACCAAGGGCCAGATTTCGCCGACGAGCGATCTGGGCTTCTCGACCAAAGCGTCGCCGCAAAAAAACATCGAAAGGCCTGTCAAGCCCTTGCAGCTCGCGCTAGCGGCCGGCGCCACCTTCGTCGCGCAAGGCTTTTCCAGCGATGTCAAGCAGCTGACCCGCCTCATCGAAGAGGGCATCAAACACAAGGGCTTCGCGTTTATCAACGCGATCAGCCCCTGCGTCACCTTTAACCGGGTCAACACTTACGACTTCTACCGGCAATCGCTGGTCAACATCGAAGAGCTGCCTGGCTACGATCCTCGCGACCGGAGCTGGGCGATCCGGACGGTCATCGAGCACAATGAGCTGGTCACTGGGCTGATCTTTCAAAGTGACGAGCCCTCCTATGAGGCGCAGATCCCCGGCTACAGGGAGGAGCCGATCACCGAAGCAAACTGGGAGATCTCGCCCGAGCAGTTCGAAGAGGTCTTGGCCCAGTTCCGTTAGAGCTCCGAGCCGGACGCGGTGTCATAAAATAGCTCCGATGAAGGAGAGCGGCTTGCGCCGCTCTCTTTGTTTTCGCCCCAACCCTTGTATGCAGGGGCGCGGAGAGGGAAGAGTATCCCAGCGACGAACCGGGCGGTAAAGGACGGGGCGAAAGGAGAGTGGGTGTGCTGCGCTCTGCTCGTTGGACTTGGAAGCCGCTGCTGATCACCCGGAGACATCTCGTCCACGTGCTCCCCCAGGTCGAACGGGAGTTAGACCTTTGGCGCGGGCGAGCCGGGGAGATTCCCGACCCCGAGCTTCGCCGCCAAGCCCTCTCCAGCCTGACGCACAAGCGCTTTCATTGCCAAGGGGGAAGCGTCTTCGCGACCCGGTTTGCAGGCCCTTTTCCCGGCGACGACGAGGTGGCTTCCCGGGCCCGCGCTGCGGTCGTTCGCTTCATCGTGGCTTTGCAGACCATCAGCGATTACCTGGACAATCTCTGCGACAGGACCCAGAGCCTCAATGCCGCCGACTTCCGCCAACTGCACCAGTCGATGATGGACGCGATCAGCCCGGACCAGCCCCGGGCTGGAGATTATTACCGGTTTCACCCACACCGCGAGGACGGTGGATACCTCGAGGCTCTCGTCACCGCGTGCCGCTCGATCTTGTCCCAACTTCCAGGTTTTCCAGGCGTCCAAAAGCCGGTCCGGCGCCTCATGGGACTCTACGTCGACATGCAAGTCGCAAAACACATCCGCCCCGAAAAGCGGGTCGAGGCCCTCGAGGATTGGTTTGCCCGGCATCGGGCTCAGTATCCTGATTTGCGGTGGTGGGAGTTTGCGGCCGCCTCAGGCTCGACGCTCGCCATTTTCGCGCTGGTAAGCCAAGCCGCAGGGCAGGGGCCCTCGCCCGATCCGCCCCAGCGGCTCGTCGGCTGCTACTTCCCGTGGATCTGCGGGTTGCACATTCTCCTCGATTACCTGATCGATCAAGAGGAAGACCGGCGCGAAGGCGATCTCAACTTCGTCAGTTTCTATGCCGGCCAGGCCGAGGCCGAAGCGCGGATGGCCTGGATGCTGGAGCGGGCCCTGGAGTCGATCGCGGGGTTACGCGATCGGCACTTGCACTTGACCGTCGTCGAGGGGCTTTTGGGCCTCTACCTTTCGGACCCCAAAGTGGTGGCCCAAGGGCTGCAACCGGTCGCTGGCGCGTTGCTCCGGCGCGCGGGGTGGCGGGCGCGCCTTGTGCACCGCTATTGCCTCTCCTGGCGCCGAAACTCCCAACGACTGCGCCCGCACCGGGGTCTGCCAGGAGTGGAGCCCATCCAACGAGAAAAGCTTCTGGAGTGATCGCTTGGCCGGATGGAGGGGAACGCCTCGCATGGCAAGAGCGGGCAGCGCTGCCGCGCTGGTTGCGGCTTTGGAGAAAGAGCTCGAGGTCCTGGCGATGCGCGAAGCGCTGGCTTATTGGGCTTTGGCCACTGCTGCCAGCCGGCAGGCTCAAGACGCCTACGCCAGTGCCCGCAGCGCCTTGCGCCGCTTTCTCGCGCAAAACGATGTGTTCCGGGAGATCGTCGCCGCGCGCGAGTCGATCGATCCCGGGGCCCAAGAGATCTTGAGGCGGCAACTTGACATCTTGTACACCCTTTTTCTTCCCAACCAGGTCGACGAGGAGCTCATCGCGCGCCAGGTGCAGCTCGAAGCGGAGATCGAAGCGATCCACGCCGCGTTTCGGGCCGAGGTCGACGGGCGACGCTTGACGCAAAACGACCTGGACGAGATCTTGCGGCGAGAGCGTGACGCGAGATTGCGTGAAGACGCCTGGACGGCCAGCAAAGCGGTGGGGAGCCAGGTGGCGCCGCTGTTGAAACAGCTGGTCGCTTTGCGCAATGAGGGCGCCCGCCAGTTGGGCTTTCCCGACTACTACGCTTTGGCTCTCGCCGCCGGGGAAATGGAGGAAGCTGCGCTCTTTTCCTGGCTCGACCAGCTGGAAGCGGCGTCCCACCGGTATTTCGCGCGTGAAAAGGCCCGCCTCGACAGGAAACTTGCCGAGCGGTTTGGCATTGAGCCGCAAGAGCTGCGGCCGTGGCACTACAGCGACCCCTTCTTTCAAGAAGCGCCCCCGCTGGAGGTCGACCTCGATGCCGTCTTTGCCGGATTAGATCTGGTTGGGGTCGCAACCGCCTACTTCGATGCCATCGGCCTGCGGGTCGATCCCGTGATCGTCCGCAGCGACCTCTTTGAACGCCCCGGAAAAGCAGAAGACGCCTTTTGCCTCGAAGTGAACGCCGCGGCAGAAGACGTCAGGATCCTTTGCAACCTGCGGCCCACCGAACGAGGCGCCCGGACCCTCTTCCACGAGCTGGGCCACGCGGTCTACGCTCTCAACATCGCCACCGAATTTCCTTACCTCCTGCGGCGGCCGGCCCACATTGTGACCACCGAAGCTGCCGCGCTCCTCTTTGAACGGGTGCTCTACGACGCTCACTGGCTTCGTGAGTGGGCTGGCCTCACTGAGGACGAGGCGAGCGAGCTGGCGGCCATGATTCGAAGCCACGCCAACCTGGCCCAAGCGATCTTCTTGCGATGGGGTTTGGTCATGGTCCACTTTGAGCGGGCGCTTTACCGCGACGGCGGAGCCGACCGGTCGGACCAGTGGTGGAGCTTTGTCGAGCGTTTTCAGGGAGTAAGCCGTCCCGACAAGCCCGTGCCAGGCGACTGGGCGGCCAAGATCCACTTGGGCGTGGCGCCCGTCTACTACCAAAACTATCTGCTCGGGGAGCTCGTGGCTGCCCAACTCCTCGACTTGGTCGAGGACGAACTGGGCGAAGGGGCGCTCGTCACCAGCCCGGCGGCCGGTTACGTTCTCATCGACCGCTGGTTTATGCACGGTGCCCGGTACCCATGGTGGGAGCTGGCGAGGAGGGCGCTTGGCGGCTTAGACCACCAAAGCTACGTCCGCAGGCACTTCCAAGACTAAAGGGATTCGATGACGTCATACCCCAGCGCCCGCAGCATGCGGATCCACCGCGTGCGCCGGCTCTCTTTGAGCCGCTCCTCCTGGTCTGCAAAGTAGCTGTGCAGGCGCTCGAGTTGCTCGCGGGTAAGATGGCGGTAAAAGTGGAGGAGCGAAGGGGCGGTGACGAGGCGGCCATCCATGGTAAACGCATAGCCGGCGCCGGGGGGAACCAAGGCGCGCTCCTCTTGAACCTCTCTCAGCAGCTCGCAGATGAGAGGCACCTCGTGAGCATTGTCCAGGACGCCCTCCTCGATCACAAAGTCGAGCGTCGACGGTTGGCCCCGATCGTCGTATCCGATGACGTACGCTTCGTAACGGACCACCCGGTCGACCTGATCGAGGTAGACCCAGACAAAGACGTCGTCCCGGTATGACACCACTTGTTTGACCATTTCTCCCTCGTGCTTTCCGTCCCGAATCAATCGCTCCATCTCCTACGGGAAAGGATCACGTACGACCTTGGTCTACCCACGGTCTCTTCATGCTATGTAACGCCCGGCACGCCGCACCCCCGGCTCGGCGCTCTTTAGCATACGCCCCGGCGCGGACTCCCTAGAAGGCTCGCATGAGGGACAGATTTTAGGGTTCAACGCATTCTGGGGGATGTCCTGCAGTGTACATGACGGGAAGGACCCCGGGGAACATTATGCAAAGCGACAGACCCAGGCGTCAACGAGGTGAGGTTTCATGGCTCAGGTGACCGAAAAGGAACTGGGGATGATCGAAGAGCTGCTCCGCTTGGAATCGGCCCTTTACGAGAAGTTTCATCACTATGCCGAGCACGCAGGCGAGAGCGCGACCCGAAAGCTTTGCGAGCAGCTGGGCGACCGGAGCCGGGAGCACATGGTGGCGCTCCTCGAGTGCCTCGAGCATCCCGACGCCCGCCTGCACTGATAGGCTCAAAACACGGAGGTGACCCGCGGTGAAGATGCAAGAGAAGTCGATTTTGACGGATTGCCTCGAATCGATCAAGCACGCGGCGGAGCGTTATCAAGAGGCAGCCTTTGAAGCCGATCACGACCACGTCCGGGACACGCTTCAGGACATCATGATCGACCGGGTTGAGCAGCAGGCGGCCGTCTTTAGCTTGATGCACCAGATGGGACTCTACTCGACGCCCGAGGCCAATGGGGAACGGGTCAACGAGGTCCTTTCGCTGTACCGGGCTGAGGCCGAAAAAATGGAGGCCCGCCACCGTAGCGTGGAGGGCGTCCACGCTTTGCCGGCCAAAGAACGCTAAGGCTTAATTTGCTCCAGCCTGACGTCTTCGACGCCTCTTACCCGCAGCGCGACTTCCCTGGCCCGATTCCTTGCCCTGGGATCGGGAAAGTCGCCTTGCAGGACGGCGACGCGGGAGTCGGGGTCAAACCAAAGCCGCTCCACCCGCCAGCGCAGGGCGGTCTCATCCTGCGCGAGCGCCTCTTTCAAGTCAAACTCCACAGCCGCCCGCCGCCGTTCTTTCGGCGTGGCAAAGAGCGGCATCACGATGTCGTGGAGCACCTCCCACGCGATCAGCGCGACGATGGAACCGGCGGCCAGCGCGAGGTAACGAAAGCCCCCGGGCAGGCGATCGAGCCCGTCGGCAAACAGCAGCGCGATGCCCACAAACCCCAAAAGGGCGACCGGGGCGTGCCATCCCGCCCGGATTTGCGCGATCGCGCCCACTTCGACGACAATGAGCCGGCCGCGGCGGATCGACCAGCGGCGGATCAAAGCGAGCAGGGCCCCCGCGCCGGCAATGACCACCGAAGCGGGCAAGCCCGCAGGAAACACGTGGAACTCAGGCGGTGGGCCTAAGCCGATCCGTTGATTTGCTACCAGGCCGAGAAAGTGTGAGAGGAGCCAAAGGAGGGGGTACCAAAGATACACGGTCCACGTGAGCGCCAGCGCGGTGAAAGCTCCCGAGCAAGCCGCCCGGACGGGGCGCATGTAGCCCAGCGAAAGCTCGCGGATGCGCACGACCCTGCCGGAGCGGGCAAGCGATTCGATGGCGCTTTCGATCACGGTGGACCCTCCTTATGGAGTCTTCAGCCCGCAGTGGGTGGACGATCCGGGGGCCGCGGATGCCTGGAGATCCGCCGCATCGCCATGTGAGCGACGCCTGGTGTAACGTAGATCGGTATGGCTGCACGCATCGCCAAAGCCACGGCGTCACTGGCCCGGCAGGGAAGAGGGCTTGCGCCGGGCGCTCCGTCAAGCTCGAGGATCGCGTGGTAGGTCTCGTGCCGCACATCGGTGAGGATGGCCCGTCGGAGTCTGCCGCCAAAACGGGCGACGATCGCGAGGAGGAGATCGTGGGTCGTGGGGGGTTCATGGCAGCTTTCCCTCTCCAGTTGGGCGGCGATGGCTTCCGCCTCCCACGGCCGCACCGACATAGAAAGGTAGCGGTCTCCTCCGACCTCTTCGAGGATGACGACCCGTTGCTCTCCCCGGGGGTCGAGGCCGACCATCTTCACCTTGACCTCGATCACTCGCCTGCCCCC
>PKEU01000047.1 GCA_002919195.1 bacterium | reverse complement strand
AGCTTTGGACCGGCGCCGGCGGGCCAGCCCCCAAGGCGCCGGTCTAGGCTGCCTGCGGCGCCTTCACGTTGGGGGACGACCGGCACACGCGTTAGGGGTGGTTGAAACGTGGTAGCCTACGTCATACGCCGGCTTTTCTACATGGCGGTCACGTTGGCGATCATCTCGGTGATCGTCTTCGCGATCATCCAGCTCCCGCCGGGGGATTATCTCACCAGTTACATCCTGCAGCTGCAGTCGAGCGGGCAGATCGTCGATGCGGAGCTGGTCGAAAGCCTCAAGCGCCGGTATGGACTGGACCAGCCTTACTGGATGCAGTACCTCAAGTGGGTGACCGGCCTCTTTCGAGGCGACTTTGGCCGTTCTTTCGAGTGGAACCGGCCTGTCGCCGATCTGATCGCCGAGCGGCTGCCCATGACCATCGTGGTCTCCCTCTGCTCGCTGGTCTTTGCGTACCTGGTGGGCATTTTCATCGGGATCATCTCGGCGGTGTACAAGTATTCCATCATCGACTACGTGGCCACGTTTATCGGATTTGTGGGCCTTGCCACACCCAACTTTCTCCTCGCTTTGGTCTTGATGTTTGCCTTTTACCAATGGTTTGGCATCAGCGTCGGGGGCCTCTTTTCTCCCGAGATGGAAGACGCCCCGTGGAGCTGGGCCAAGTTTGTCGACCTCATCAATCACCTGTGGATTCCCGTCATCGTCATCGGCACCGCCGGCACGGCCAGCACGGTGAGGGTGATGCGGGCGACCCTCTTGGACGAGCTGGGGCGCGACTACGTCAAAATCGCCCGGTCCAAGGGCCTTCCGGGCTGGCGGGTGGTGTACCACGCCTTTCGGGTGGCGATCAACCCCATCATCAGCACCATCGGCTGGGAGCTGCCCGTCATCGTCTCCGGCGCCGAGATCACATCGATCGTGCTCAACCTGCCGACGACAGGGCCTTTGCTCTTGCAGGCCCTGCAGACTCAAGACATGTTTCTCGCCGGCAGTTTCATCTTGATGCTCAGCGTGCTCACGGTCGTCGGCACGTTGATCTCCGACATCCTCTTGGCAGTGGTCGATCCCAGGATTCGCTACAGCTGACCAAGCCGACCGGTGTTTCCAACCGGTCTTGCGGGAGTTTGCGGGAGGTGAACGCATGATCGACCAGGCGATGGAGAGGCAGCTTGAAAGCGCTGAGGCGGCGAGCGGAGCATCGCAGTTGAAGATGATCGTCCGCCGGTTCCGGCGCCACCGCTTGGGAATGTTTGGGCTGGTCATGATCGCCATCTTTTACACCATAGCGATCTTTGCTGACACCATCGCGCCTTACGATCCCCTGCAGCGGTTTTCGACGGCGATTCACCGGCCTCCCCAGCGGATCCACTTCGTGGATGCCGAGGGCAATTTCTCGTGGCGTCCTTTTGTCTACGGCAGCAAGAGCCAGCTCGATATGCAGACATTCCAGCGGGTGTATGTGGAAGACACTTCCAAGAAGCACTACATCCGCTTTTTCGTAAGGGGATACCCTTACAAGCTCTTTGGCCTGTTTCCCACCGATATCCACCTCTTTGGCGTCGATGAGGGAGGCACCCTGTTTCTCTTTGGCACCGACCAGCTGGGCCGCGACATGTTTTCCCGCATCATTCACGGCGCCCGGATCTCGCTGAGCATCGGGCTCGTCGGGGTGCTGATCAGCCTGGTCATCGGGGTGTTGGTCGGCGGCATTTCAGGTTATTTTGGCGGCGTGGTGGACGAGGTGACGCAACGCGTCATCGAAACGCTGCGCTCCATCCCCCAGATCCCCTTGTGGTTGGGTTTGAGCGCGGCCCTCCCGCCCGATTGGAGCCCGCTCAAGGTGTACTTTGCCATTACGATTATCCTCTCGCTCTTGGGATGGACCTACGTCGCCAGGGTGACGCGGAGCAAATTTATCGCGCTGCGGGAGGAGGACTTCATCGTCGCAGCCCGGGCCATCGGCTGCACCACGAGCCGGGTGATCCTGCGGCATCTGATTCCTGCGTTTGCCAGTTACATCATCGTGGCGGCGACCTTGGCGATTCCCGGCATGATCCTGGGCGAAACGGCCTTGAGTTTTCTCGGTATCGGCCTGCGGCCGCCCGTCGTCAGCTGGGGCGTGTTGCTGCAGCAAGCCCAAAACATCGCAGCCGTCAACACGTATCCTTGGTTGATGCTCCCGGCGCCCTTTGTCATCCTGGCGGTCCTCGCATTCAATTTCGTAGGCGACGCGCTGCGGGATGCGATCGACCCCTACAGCCAGTGATCGAGTTGCCAACGGTGGTCTCGAGCGGCAGTGTCAACCAGCATGGCCGACCGACGACGTCCATCGATGGGTGCCTCAAACGCGAGTAGGTGCGAGCAGGAGGGATGATCCGGTGGCCAAACGAGCCGGCCGGGAACAAAACAGCCAAACCCCGCTCTTGTCGGTGCGGGGGCTTCGAACCACGTTTGTCACCGACGATGGGATCGTCCCCGCGGTCGACGGCGTCAGCTTTACCATTGACAGGGGGACGACGGTGGGGCTCGTGGGAGAGTCGGGTTGCGGCAAAAGCGTCACGTCCCTCTCGATCATGAAGTTGATCCCTTGGCCTCCCGGAAAGGTCGAGGCGGAGGAGATCCTCTTTGACGGGAAAGACCTCTCCCGCATGAGCGAGCGCGAGATGCGCCGCATCCGGGGCAACGAGATCGCCATGGTCTTTCAAGAGCCGATGACCTCGCTCAACCCGGTGTTTAAAATCGGCGACCAGATCATGGAGGCCATCATCCTGCACCAAAAGGTGAGCAAGAGGGAGGCCCGGGAGCGGGCCATCGAGCTCTTGCGGATGGTCGGGATCCCCTCGCCCGATAAGCGCGTCGACGAATACCCCCACCACCTTTCCGGCGGGATGCGCCAGAGGGTGGTCATCGCCATCGCCCTTTCGTGCAATCCCAAGCTGCTCATCGCCGACGAGCCGACGACTGCTCTCGATGTGACGATCCAGGCTCAGATTCTCGACCTCTTGCGGCGGTTGCAGGAGGAGTTGGGAATGGCGATCTTGCTCATCACCCACGACCTGGGCGTGGTCGCCGAGATGTGTCAGCGAGTGATCGTCATGTACGCGGGCAAGATCGTCGAGGAAGGGCCTGTCGTGCCGCTCTTTCAAGAGCCGGCTCATCCCTACACCCGGGGATTGCTGGCATCTATCCCCAAGATGAACGAGGACCGCCCCCGGCTGACCGCGATCCCGGGCGTGGTGCCCCACCCTGCCCGCATGCCAAGAGGTTGCCGGTTTCACCCCAGGTGCCAATTCGCAAAACCCATCTGCGAGCAGCTCGAGCCGCCGCGCCTTCCCGTCGGCGAAGGGCGATTTGCCGCCTGTTGGATGCACACCGACTTTGAACCTTTGGAGGCCGTGCCGGGGGAGGTGAGTTCCAGTGCCGGGCGCTCATGAACCCCTCGTGCGCGTGGAGGGGCTCGTCAAGCATTTTCCATTGCGGCGAGGTTTGTGGTCGCGGCAGGCAGGAGTGGTCAAGGCCGTCGACGACGTGTCGTTTGACATCCGCCGCGGCGAGACGCTGTGCCTCGTGGGGGAGTCGGGCTGCGGCAAGTCGACGACGGCCCGGCTGATCCTGCGGCTTCTCGAACCGACGGCGGGCAAGGTCTTCTTTGAAGGGAAAAACATCTTTGAGCTGCCGGCCCGGGAGATGCGCAGCCTCCGCAAGGAAATGCAGCTGATCTTTCAAGACCCGTACGCTTCGCTCAACGCCCGCATGACGGTGGGCGAGATCATCGGGGAGCCGCTGGTCGTGCACAAGCTCGCGAAAGGCGCCGCTTTGGAACGGCGGGTCAAGGAGCTGCTCGAAGCGGTAGGGCTCGCGTCGTACCACGCCAAGCGGTATCCCCACGAGTTTTCGGGGGGCCAGCGGCAGCGCATCGGCATCGCCCGGGCGCTGGCCGTCAATCCCAAGCTCGTCGTGTGTGACGAACCCGTCTCCGCCCTGGACGTCTCGGTGCAGGCGCAAGTGCTCAACCTGCTCAAGGATTTGCAGGACGAGTTGCAACTCACGTACCTTTTTATCGCCCACGACCTTTCGGTCGTCAAGCACATGGGCGATAGGATCGCTGTGATGTACCTCGGTAAGATCGTCGAGGTGGCGGATAAAGCCTCGCTCTATCAAAACCCCCAGCACCCGTACACCCGGGCGCTCATGTCGGCCATTCCAATCGCCGACCCGACGGTGAAACGAGAGCGGATCTTGCTGGAAGGCGACGTGCCCAGCGCGATCAACCCGCCCAGGGGCTGCCGGTTTCACACCCGTTGCCCGATCGCCCAAGAGATCTGCGCCATCGAAGAGCCTCCCCTTCGAATGGTGGGGGAAGGCCACGCCTGCGCGTGCCACCTGGTGCCTGCGGCCGCCAGCGCGTCGCATCCCGCCGGCGCTGGGACAAAGGCCGGAGTTGAGGCCGCGGAAGGCTAGGGAGCAAGGGCATGGGCGTCTTGTGAAGTCGGGTGGAGGCCATCCCGGGTCGTTGCCGGTGGCAAAGACGTGGTGACCGAGTGCTCAGACCGGGACGCGATCCACCACCGGCAGGGCGCCGGAGCATGAGCGGCTCCGCTGGGACTTTGGCTTGGCCGAAGAGCTCTGCCGCTATCTGATGAAGGCTGTTGTCGGTCGTTCTCGCTGGTGTCCTAACATCATACCGGGAGGGAGCCGCATGCGATTGCAACAAAGGCCGCCGAGTACGAGATGGATCGTGTGGGTAGCGTTAGTGTGGCTCGTCGTAGGGTCGTTCGGTGCTGTCGAGGCGGCGGGCGTTGACATGATGCTCTGGGTCAACTCGTGGCCGCAGGCGGGGATCGACGCCATCCAACGGGCCGCGGACCTCTTTGCAGAGCGTCATCCTGAGGTCAACAGCGTGACGGTGCAGCCGGTTTCGCAGTCGGAGCTCCTGGAGCGGCTGGCCGTGGCGGTTGCAGGTGGTTCGCCGCCAGACGCCATTGCGCTGGCAGCGCCTTTGGCCCAACCGGCTCTCGGAGGCCTGCTCATGCCGCTCAACCGTTTCATCGAGCAGAGCGCGGTGGTCGACCGGGCCGACTACCCGCCCTTTATGCTGGAGTCGCTGAGCTTTGAAGGTCAGGAGTACGGTGTGCCCGCGATCGAGGCGGCGCTGGGCCTGCTGCTGGTGTACAATAAGGACTTGTTTGCGGAGGCGGGGCTGCCGGACCGGGGGCCCGAGTCGCTCGACGAGCTTTATGAGATGCACGTAAAGCTGACGCGGTGGGACCCGACGGGCGAGCGCCTGGCGCAGGTGGGCATCAACCCGCTCGACTCGATGGGCGGTTACTATTTCCCGCTCATTTGGGGCACGGTGTTTGACGTCGAGTGGTACGATCCGTCCACCCGGCAGCTCGACTTGATGGTGTTTGAACCCACCCTGGAGTACCTCAAGCGGATCTACGATGCGCCAGGGTATGACCTCATCACCGGAGCGGGGATCGGCGGGTGGACCGGCGGCCTTGCCACGGGGCGCCTGGCGATGCAGATCAACGGCTCGTGGATCCCTGGCGAGTTGACGGCCTTCCCCGACGCGGGCGAGTTTGGCTACACGTGGGTGCCGACTCTCCCTCGCGACAAAGCCACTTCGTCGTCGCCGTGGGGCCTCGCCATCCCCATTAACGCTGCCCGGCCGAACCTCTCGTTTGAGCTAATCGAGTTTTTCACCACCGTTGAAGCGCTGCAGATCGTCTTTGACGCCGTGGGCTGGCTCAACGGCAACCTCTCGGCCATCAAAGAGCTCGACGTATCGGCCGCTCCCGAGATTGTGCCGATCATCGGCATGTTTAACGAGGCCGACCGCTTCACGGCTCCGCCGCCCATGCCCATCTTGACCGACATCTACAACGTGATGAGCGGTCGCATCACGCCCTACCTGCGCGGCGAGGCCGATGGGCGGTCGATTCTCCTCACCCTGCAAGAGGAGATGCAGGCCAAGCTCGACGAGGCCTTTCGCGCCGCGGGGCGGTAGGCCAATGAGCCGGCCGAAGGAGCCTGCCGCGCCCTTCGCCCAAGACGCCTGCGACGCCCCGCAAAGAGCGGGCCAGAGGACCTTGATCACCCTCGTTGGGCGTGCTCGTCCAGCTTCCGGAAGAAGTCCCGGAAGATCCCGTCCCGGTGGACGTAGTAGACCGAGCGGATCAGATGGCGGGAAGGGTCAAAGCTCCACGTCACCTGGTCCGTCAGGATGGGGCTGTGGACGAGGTTTGAGGGGACAAAGCCCGGGTCGACCAGGTACGCCACCGCTGCGAGGTCCCAGAGCACTTTCGACCAACCAAAGTGGTCGTGGTGGTATTCGCTAAAAATATCGGCCAGGTAATCCCCGATTTTCCCGCGGCCCCTCACGTGCGCTTCGATCTCGGGCACCGTCGTGTGCAGATGGCTCGTCACGCCCATGCACGGCACGAGGACCAAGGGGACGCCCGAGTCAAAGAGGATGCGGGACGCGGGCACGTCTTGATGGAGGTTAAACTCCCTGGTGTGCGGCCAGTGAAAGGCATGGCCGCCGAGCCAAACGACCACGATCTTTTCGATGATCCTGGGCTCAAGCAGCAGGGCGGAAGCGACGTTGGTCACCGCGCCGATCGCCACGACGTACAAGGGATCGTCGGTGCGGGAGGCCATCGCCCGCCGGACGAGATCGGCCGCAGCGTCGCTCTCGACGGGCGCGAGCTCCTTGGGAAGATACGTGGTGGACCCCCGGAACACAAAGCCCTCGGGCGCCCGGCCGAGCCGCTCGAGCAGCCGCAAGATCTCTTGGTAGCTCTTTTCCATCCCGTCGGCGGGGCCGGATGAGCGAGCGTTGTGAAACGGCGCTGCGTAAATCGCTTCGACCTCCATGGCCTCGGGGGAAAGGAGCGAGTAGACCACCGCGAACTGATCGTCGATCTCGTTGAACGTGTCGGTATCGAGAACCATCCGGACTTTGCCAGCCGGCGGTTTGAGCCGGGCCAGGCGAAAATCCTCTGCAAGACGTGGAAACTCCATCGAAGGATCCCTCCCCATCGCGCACGATGTGCAGCCGGTCCTGGCTTTGACCCGGATTTCTCGGTCGTCTCCGGGAAGCTTCGGCTCAAGCCACACCTCCACCTGCGCCGGCCGGCCTGGGCGGCGCCCTTATGCTCTTTTGTCGGCGCGTTCCGCGAAGCGCATCCTTTCTGCCGTGCTGTTACCCGATGATCGCGTCGACGTAACTGAAAAACGGCCCCGGCTGCTTACCCTCGTGCGTCGCGACCAGCGTGAAAAAGAGAACGAGCGACTGGGCGTCCAAAGCATGCTGGCCCGAGTGCACGAGCTCGATTTCCAGGTTGTGCTTCCCCTGGGAAAGTTCCACGGTGACGCCGCGGCCTCGGTGGTACGCCGGAGCGGTGGTGGGATCCGCTGGGTTGGGGTCGTCAAAGACTTGCTCGCCATCCAGCGACACCCGGACCGGGTTGCCCGTGCCGATCACGAGGCGGCTCTTGCGGGGGGAGGGGACCGAGATAGTCGTCCGCAAGCGGTAGACCCCTTCTTCGAGGGTAGAAAAAGCCTCGGCCACGTCGACCCGGCTCGCCGGGACGATGAGCGTCTTTCTCTCGCCCGAAGGCGATTGGATCTCCCACCGGACCTTTCTCACCAAGCTAAGCTCTTGGCGATCGGCGGCCCAGAAAAAGCCGTTGTGGTTGCGCTCGACCCGCATGCCGACGCGGTACACGGGGAGAGCAAAATCCTCCCGAATCGCCCTCGCTGGATCGCTCGAACCTCGGGCGCTCGAGGGCGGGGGCGCCTCAAGAGTGATGGTAGCCCGCTGCGTTTCGCCTGGTGGCAGGGCATAAGCGACCTCCTGGTCGCCTTTCCAACCAGCAGGCAGCTCAAAGCGGACCTGTCCGTCCCACGAGTCAGTGGAGTGGTTGCGAAGCTCCAGCGTCAAACGGACGGTCTCGCCGGGGTACGCTGCCGGGCCGTCATCGCCGTAGTGGATCGTCACCTCGAGGCCCGACGCTCCCTGGGAATTTTGCGGAATCCAGTACGTGTTGGACTGGGGACGCTGGTTCCATAGCGATGCCACTTGCGGCCGGGGGCGGCCCGACCAGTATGCCTTGACTTCTTGCGCTACACGGAGCGTTCGCTCGGTGAGCTCCTCCAACGTGGCGGGCGCCGGGAAGCCGCGTACTGCCGGGCTCACCACCACCCGGTCACCCAGGGGCTCTTTCCACTTGCCGGGCAGGGCGTTAAACCCGTGGATGATGCCGAGAATGGCCCCCAGCGTCGCCCCGGTGCAATCGGTGTCGTATCCGCAGTTGACCGCCTTAGAGATGCTGTCGCCAAAGTTCGTTCCGTAAAGCCAGCCCAGGATGGTAAAGGCGATGTTTTGCGGGGCGTCGGTAAAGTTGCTCCGCCCGTGGTGCTCCAGGATCTTTTCGCGGCATTCCTTCCAGTCCAGGCCTTGCTTGTGCCATGCGATCGTGTCGCGCACTGCCCGCGCGACGCGGGAGTGTTGCGGGATGACGGAAAGCCCGGTTTCGATGAGCTGCGTCGGGTCCGATTGGACGAAGGCCGCGCTTTCGATGGCGGCGAAAAACATCTCACCATAGACGCCTTCGCCGCCGGCGTGGTCCGTAATGCCATCCTGGTACGCATAATAGGCCGCTAGCTCGGGCTCGCCCGGGCAGACCATCGCCCAGATTTCCGACCGGATCGGCGCCCCCATGCAGTCGGTAAAGGGGTTGTCAAACCATCCGGAGACGGGAGGACGGAGGCCTTTCCGCATGTTGGTGAGGGCGTACCCGTACTCGTCGTAGGGGAAGAAGACGTGCTCTTGCCATTCCTGGGCCAGCTCGACGGCCCCCAGCCGGGGTCCATAGGTCTCCAGCGCATGGAGCCAGACGAGCTGCAGGTCGAGATCGTCGTTGGCCAAAGGGCCGTCCGGGAGCTTTGGATAAAAGTCGTAATCCATCAGCTCTTTGCGGCCCTCAAGCGGGCCGCCCATCGTGCCGCCGATGTTTTTGCCCGCCCATCCTCCTAACACTTTGTCACGTAACTCTTGGTAGCGCTTTGGGTCTCCTGTGAAGGGCACTTTGTCTCGCCTCACATTTCATCTCTTGGTGTGCGCCTGTTGCCCCTGCTGCTCGTCTACTCCTCCCGCGCCAGGCGTTCAAACTCGACCTGGAAGTCGTGATGGATGTCGGGAAGGGGGGGCGCCTCGTACCTACGAACAAACCGCCTACGGGCGCCTTTTCAGAGACCCAACGCCAGAGGAGAATTTTTCTTGACCCAGCGAGTCCTGCTTTCGTGGAGTTCGGGAAAAGACGCAGCTTGGGCGCTCCACGTCCTCCGGCAGCAGCCCGAGACGGAGGTCGTGGGGTTTCTCACGACGTTTAACGAAGCAGCGGACCGTGTGGCCATGCACGCGGTCCGCAGGGGCTTGGTGGAGGCGCAAGCCGCCGCTGCCGGCGTGCCGCTGTGGCCTGTGATGTTGCCTTGGCCCTGCTCCAACCAGGAATACGAACAGCGAATGACACAAGCCCTCACCCGAGCCCGCGACGCCGGTGTCACCCACGTGGCCTTCGGCGATTTGTACCTCGAAGACATTCGTGAATACCGGATCCGGCAGCTGGCGGCAGTCGGCCTTGAACCCCTCTTTCCTCTTTGGTCTGGAAAAGAACAGGCGGCCCTGCTGCCACAAAAGATGATACAAGCGGGGGTACGGGCCGTCGTCACCTGCATCGATCCCAAGCACCTGCCGGCAAACTTCATTGGGCGCCGTTTTGACGCTGAGTTTCTGGCGGACCTGCCGCAAGGGGTCGACCCGTGCGGCGAACGGGGCGAGTATCACACTTTTTGCTACGCGGGCCCCATGTTTGACCGGGAGATCTCCGTTAAGTTAGGCGAAGTCGTGCACCGGCACGGGTTTTGTTATGCCGACGTGATACCCGTGTGAGCCTGCGGGAAGCTTATGCAACGGCGCAGCCCTGAGGGCGCTGCGGGGGCGCTACTCTAGCGCGGTAACGCGCGTGGGCGTCCCGCCGGAGCGCTACTCCAACGCCAGAAAGCGCCCTGCAAACTCATCCAGCGCCTCCACGATGCTCTGGAAAAGCTTCTCCCCCTTTTCCTTACTAGCCAGCGAGGGTTTCCCCATCACGCCCGTCTGCGTGAACTCTTTGAAATCCCGCACCTCCGCAACGGGAGCGCTTTCGATCAGGTCCGTGGGGAAAAGAGACGAGCTTCCCAGGGCCCCGTCGTCTTGGATCAGCTCGCGCCGTACCCTCGTTTCGTCCAGGTACAGGTAGAGCGAGGTTTCGAGCTCACAGGCATGGCCCATCCCGCCGATCTCAGACTCCCGCAGGCGCGAAATTGGCTCTTTTGCCAAATTCCAGTACTCGGACGCGATCACGCGCAGGTCCTTGTGGCGGTTTTTGAGCTCCTGCACCACGATCGCCAAAGGCGCCCGGTTGCCGCCGTGTCCGTTGAGGATCCAGATCTTTTTGGCTCCCATGCCGGCGTAGGATTCGCAGATCGAGACGACCATGTCGATGAAGACCGAGTGGTGTGCCGACAGGGTTCCGCCAAAAGAGAGGTGATGGGGCGAATGGCCGAGCCACATCGTAGGCGCGAGCAAGATCGAGTCGGGCCGCCGGCGCTCGACCGCCGCGGCCAGGTGGGAGACGATGCGAGTGTCGGTGTCGGTCGGCAAGTGGTGGCCGTGCTGCTCGGTCGATCCCACCGGCACGAGCACCAGGGTGCGGTTGAAGTCCACCCGGGCCAACTCGGGCCACGTCATGTCGTGGAAGATCATGGGTGTCATCTCCTTCGATCGCTGAGAAAGTCACGCAGTGAAAAGGGCACACGAAAGGAAAATTGGACAACAAGCTCACGGGCTACTGCCGGTGGTAAGGGCCGGCCGTTTGTAAGACGTCTCGCCTGGGTGGTACGAGAGTGGCATCGTCACCTGCACGGTGAGCCCACGCTCCTTTGGCTGCAAGGAAACGCCAAACTTGCGCCCGTAAAGGTGCTGGATCCGATCGTGGATGCTGACCAACCCCAACCCATTTCCCGGTGCGCCGGCGGGCCGAGGCTTTTCGTAAAGGCGTCTCCGAAGCTGCCGTTCTCGGCTGGGACTTAAGCCGGGACCATCGTCGCTCACCGTAATGACCAAGAGGTCGTTTTCTCGGGTGACGTGAACGTCGATCGTCACCGGGTCGACGCTTTCCTCGACGGCGTGGATGAACGCGTTCTCCACCAGGGGTTGAATCGTGAACTTGGGGATCATTGCGTTCATGAGCTCGTTTTCGGCTTGGAGCCTGTACACAAACCGATCGCCGTAGCGGTGCTGCTGCAGGTGGACGTAGCGGTCGAGGTACCAGAGCTCTTCGCCGACAGTGACGATTGAATTGCTGCGGCGCACGGTATATCGAAACAGAACGGAGTGGACGTGGTCGAACTACGTCGAGGTGTTTCGCCAGGTGCCGTTTCACCTTTACATCTTCAACACAGTGAAAATCACGCT
>PKEU01000133.1 GCA_002919195.1 bacterium | reverse complement strand
CCCCGACTACCACCGCCAGATCGCTCCGATCATCGAGGAGATCCTGCTCAGGACGGACGGTAGGGCGTTTGTTCTCTTCACCAGCTATCGAGGGATGCAGATCGTCTATGACGAGCTGGCCGATCGGCTCCGGTGGCAAGTGCTGAAGCAAGGAGACGCGCCCCGGTCGGTTCTCATTGAGCGTTTCAAAGCGGACGGCCGAGCGGTGCTCTTCGCCACCAAGACGTTCTGGGAGGGCATCAGTGTCGAGGGTGAGGCCCTGAGCTGCGTCATCATCGACAAGCTTCCGTTCTCCGTGCCCTCTGATCCGGTCACCAAGGCCATCGCCGCCGCCGTTGAGCGCCAGGGCAGGAGCGCGTTCTTTGAGATCAGTCTCCCCGAAGCCGTCTTGCAGATCAAACAAGGCTTCGGGCGGCTCATCCGCACCAAGAGCGACCGCGGCCTGGTGGCGATTCTCGACACCCGGATCCGGACCAAACCATACGGGCGGGTGTTTCTCGACTCGCTACCCCGGGCCCGCAGGATCGAAACGCTGGACAACGTCGAGGCGTTCCTGGCGACCGGAAAGGGGGACGCGGCGTGAGCGCGCTCTCCCGAATCGAGATCCGCAACTTCCAGTCGCATCGCCACACCGTGATCGAGCCGGCGCCGGCCGGGGGCCTGACCGTCATCGTCGGGCCGTCGGACAGCGGCAAGACGGCTGTGTTAAGAGCGCTCAAGTGGCTGCTCTACAACCAGCCGCAGGGGGACGGTTTCAAGCGTGTTGGCTGCGATTTCGTCGAGGTGGAGATCGAAACCGCCGACGGCCATGTGGTCGAGCGACGGCGGACCGCCAGCACCAACCGGTATGCCACCGACAACCAGGTGTTCGAAGGTTTCGGAACCTCGGTCCCGGTGGAGGTCCAGAAGATCACCGGCGTGTTCCCGATCCGCCTGGGCGACCAGGAGATCCTCGCCAACCTCGCCGGGCAGCTGGAGGCGCCGTTCCTCGGCTCATCGATCTCTGGGCCCGCCCGGGCGAAGGCGCTGGGGAAGTTGGCGGGGATCGAGGTGATCGACCGCGCCCTGCGCGACCTCGCCGGCGACGTCCACCGGACGCGCACCGAGAAGTCGCGGCTTGAGACGGAGCTCGAGCGTCTCGACGGTGAGATCGCCCGGTACGCACATCTGCCGGCGTTGGCCGCCAGGATCGAGCAGCTGCGTACCATCTCTGTCCGGATCGAGACGGCGTACGAGCGCTGGAACGCGCTGAACGAGGCCCGGGGCCGGCTGCAGATGATCAACACCCAGATCGACGAGGCCCGGCGCCGCCTCACAGCCATCGGCGACGTTGAAGGCGCGGCCCAGGCGCTCGAGCACGCGGCCGCAGCTTCCGAGCGGCGGAGCCGGCTGGCCGACGCGGCGCGGTCCCTCGGCCAGGCTTCGGAGTCGGTTCGCTCGGCCGTGGCGGCACTCGCCCGTGTGAGGCAGGTCGACCAGGCGGCGAGCATCGTAGCTCACGTCGCGCAGTTGGCGGCGCGGTTCGACACTCTGCGGGCTGCGCAAAGCGAGCTTGCCGCAGCCACCAAGCAGATCGAAACGACCCGCGCGCGGATGCGCCGCGCGGAGGCGGTGATCGCGGTTCATTCCCTGCTCGACGGGATCGTTGCAAGAGTCGATCGGCGATGCCAGCTCGTTGAGATCCGTCACTCCTTGACACTCGCAGACGAAACCGAAAACGGCGCTCGCGAGTTTGCTCGCGACGCCAAAGCCAAGATCGACGAGGCCGTCTCGGAGTACGCCGCTGTGCTCACCGAGAGCGGCACGTGCCCCACGTGCGGACAGATGATCAGTGACTCCATCCACTCGCACATTCAGGAGGTGCTCGCATCGTGACGACGACCGCTCAGATGGATGCCAGCGTCAAGCAGCGCCTCGAGGCGCTGCGTAAGCGCATCGACGAAGCCCGGCAGGAGAAGGCGAGGGCGGAGGCCGCCCTTGAGCACGCCCAGCGTCAGCGAGAGGAGGCGCTCGCGAAGCTCGGCGAGCTCGGTGTGACCGAAGATCAGCTCGAGGCCGAACTCGAGCGACTCGCCGAGGACATTCGGGCGGGCCTCGAGGAGGCGGAGCGGCTGCTGAGCACGCCGCTGGACGCCTCACGGTCGGCCGGAGGAGTGGATCCGTTTTGAAGCGCGCCGAGCTTGCCGCACACATCCAGGCTCTCCAGTCCCGATACGACCGCGAGTCCGGCGCCCTGGAGTCGCTCCAGGCGCGCCGGACCGAGGTCTCGACTCAGCTGGAGGGATGCAACCAAACCCTCGAGCTGCTTGAGCAAGTTCGTCTGCTCCTAGCCGAGACGAGCGAGGCCGCCAGGGCGCAGATCAAGGTGCACGTCGAGCAAACCGTCACGGCGGCGCTCCAGGCCGTGTTTGGCCGGGAGATGCGCTTCGAGGTGCTCCTGCGCGACGTCGGCGGCCAGACGGCAGCGGACTGGCGGGTCGTCGACTCGATGGAAGGCGAGGAAGTCGCCGGCGACCCCGAGGACGCCCGCGGCGGCGGAGTGAGCGACGTGGTGTCGCTCGCGCTGCGCCTTGCGGTACTGGAGCTCGCCAGGCCTCGGCCCGGGGGACCGATCCTGCTCGACGAGGTCGGAAAGCACGTTTCAGCTGAGCACAGGGAGGCCCTGGCCGAGTTTCTCAAGGCCTACGCTCGCCGCACGGGCCGGCAAATCATCCTCGTCACGCACCACGAGGAGCTCGCCGTCGTGGCCGACGTCGCCTACCGGGTGGAGCGGCGTGACGGGATCAGCGAGGTGACCAGGCTGTGATCCGGCTGTGTCGGCGCCGCCGGTACGCTACGCTCTCCGGGCGGCGGATGCGGGAGCTGCGAGAGACGCAGGAGCGGGTGATCGAGACGCGGGCGCCCGTGCCCACGCGTCGGTTCATGCCGGCTCGAATTGAGCTCAAGCCCGCACTCGACATCGTCCAGCAACTGCTGGGCGGCCCATGTACGACGGTCAAGATCGTAAGGCCCACCGACAATGGCCCGGCCCTCACGATCCTGCACCTCGACATACGGGTCGATGAGTGGCCCAACCTCAGTGACGTCGACCTTGCCAAGATCGCCAGGTTCATGTGTGTGGACCTTTCCGACCTTCGAAAGGCGGTGGATGCGCTGTGTGGCGGGCGCTGATCATCGGCGACGTGCACTACCGGGCGACAAATCCCGTCGCCCGCCTCGACAACTTCAAAGAGACTCTCGACGCGAAGCTTCGGGAGTGCTGGCAGCTCGCCCGGGAGCACCGCGTCGACGCCATCATCCAGACGGGCGACCTGTTCCACAGCCCCGGCATCGTCTACTCGACGTTGGCGGACCTCATTCACGTGCTGCGGGAGGCGCCGGCGCCCATCTACACCGTGCCCGGCAACCACGACCTGTTCGCCGCGCATCCGGAGTCGCTGTATCGCACGCCGCTCGGGTTCCTGTTTCAGCTCGGGATCGTGAGAAACGCCGAGGAAGTGGACCGCTGGAACCAGCCGGAAGCGCCGGTGTGGATCACGGGGAAGGGATACGATGCCGCGACGGACGCAGACCCGTCGACTTACGCTTCGGTCGTCCCCGTGAACAAGGACGGTCCCGTGGTCGTGCACATCACCCATGGGATGCTGGTCCTCAATCCTGTTCCCGGCCGGCACACACAGATGAAGGACCTGATGAAGCTGCCCAACCGGCCGCACGTCATCGTCAACGGCCACTACCACCTGGGAACGGGGATTCTCCATTTCGGCCAAACGGTCGTCATCAATCCCGGCGCTTTGTGCCGCCTTTCCGCCCACGTCGAGGAGATGACTCGTCCCGTCCGGGTTGCGCTTCTGGAAGTTCCCGAGGTCGGTTGGCCGATCGCCGAGCTCATCCCGCTCCAGTCCGCCCGGCCGGGGGAGGAGGTGCTCTCCCGCGAACATCTGGTCGCCGAGGCCGAGCGGGAGCTGCGGCGGGAAGAGTTCCTCGAGCTGCTCGCCTCCGAGCAGGCGCAGAAGGCGCTGGACCTGGTCGAGATGGTGCGCTCGATCGCCCAGACTCAGCAGATCCCCGAGGCCGTGCGCGACGAAGCCCTGCGGCGCATTGCCGCCGCATCGGAGGAGCTCGGCGGGAGGGCGGCGTGATGCGCTGGCTCGCCATCCTCGCCGTGGCCTTCGTTTACCTGTTCGTGTTCGCTTTGTGCCGGGCGGCGGATCGGGCCGACCGCTGGGCGGGGCTGAAGTAGGGGGGACGATCAACGATGCAGATCCGGATCACGCTGCGAACTGGCGTGCACATCCATGATTGGTCCGAGGTCAAGAAGGCCTATCCCGGACTGCACAAGATGCTGAAAAGCCGAGTCATCTTGCCCAACCCCGCGTACCACGAGGCGAGGCGGGCCGGAAGGCGAGGGTACGGTATTCCGCGCGAGATCCACTGCTTCGCTATCGACCGGGATGGCGATGATGTTCTGACGCTTCCGCTCGGCATTCTTGGGGAGATCATCGAGGCCACCGGCGGCAAGGTCGAGATCGACGACCGTAGGTGCCAGGTGCCGGCGCCTCCGATGCAGTCGGGCGTCGTGCTTCGGGATTACCAGACGCCGGCCGTCGACGCGCTGTGCCATAGCCTCGAAAACACAGGACTGGGCCTTTTGGAAGCGCCGCCCGGGGCGGGCAAGACCGAGATGGCTCTGGAGGTGATCGCCCGGCTCGGGCAGCGAACCCTCTGGGTGACGCACACCGCTGACCTGCTGAGACAAGCACGGGAACGAGCTGTGTCCCGCCTAGGGCTCGATCCGTATTCGATCGGGATCATCGGCTGCGGCAGGCTAGAGATCGGCGACGTCCTTACGATCGGGATCATCCCGACGCTGAGGAATGTGGCCGACGCGTACGCCGGGGAATTCGGCTGCGTCGTCCTCGACGAGTGTCACCACAGCCCGGCGGAGACCTGGTCGAAGGTGATCGGGTCGTTTGCCGCTCGCTACCGTTTCGGCGTCACCGGGAGTCTCGAGCGCAACGACGGCCTCGAGAAGATCACGCACCTGTTCTTCGGCCCAACGACGTACACGATCGAGCGCTCAAAGGGCGCAGGCGTCCTCACCCCGCAGCTGCGGGTGATCAAGACCAACGCATCTCCTCAGTCCTGGAGGACCTTTGAGGAACTCGAGGCGCGCTACAGACAGGTCCTCGATGCATACGAGAACGGGCAGATTCGGAAAAAGCCAAAGAAGCCCATCATGCCCTACGGCCAGATCCTCGACGAGCTCCTTTCCGACGAGGATCGCAACCGCCTGATCGTCGACACCATCGCCCGCGTCGCGCCCGGTCGGCACACTCTGGTGCTTTCCAGCCGCATCGACCACTGCGAGCTCCTCGCATCCATGCTTCGAGAACGGCTCGGATGGATCGGACCGGAGCGCGCCGACTGGATCCGCGTGATTCACGGTGGCCAGCCGCAGAGCCTGCGCCACGAGATCATTGAGCGGGCCCGGGCGGGAGACGTCAAGATCCTTCTCTCGGTCAACATCGCTAAGGAAGGCCTCGACGTGCCCATCCTGGACCAGCTTTTCCTCGTAGCCGGCGGCAAGGACCCGATTTTCCTCAAGCAGGCCATCGGACGTATCCAGCGGCTGCACCCCGGGAAGCCGAGGCCCGTCGTTTGGGACGTCGTGGATGAAGAATGCGGCGTCATGAAGGCTCAGTATTGGCAGCGGCGGCGCGTCTACAAGGAGCTTGGCATGATCGCATCGACACGGCAGCAGATGACCGCCTGACGTTAGGGGGCGGACGCATTGGACGCAGTCCAAGAGATCAAAGCCAGAATCGACTACGAAGCCTACTACCGATCCCAGGGGATCGAGCTGCATGGATCGGGTCCCGAGCGAACCGCACGCTGCCCGTTTCACGACGACCGGCGCGACAGTCTGGGCGTGAACGTCGAAACCGGGCTATACGTCTGCTACGCCTGCGGCGCCCGCGGCGACGTGTTCACGTTCCACATGGCGCGCTACAGCGTGGATTTCAGCCGGGCGAAGGAGGAGCTGGCGCGCTTTGCCGGCATCGTCGTCGATCCAGCGACGCGCGGCGCAAACGGCGTCTACAAGAAGCCTGCGGTGGCGCCCGCACCTCCCAGAGACGAAAAGCCTGAGCCGCCCCCGATCCCCGAGGACGAGGTGATGCGCTACCACGTCCAGTTGCTCGGCTACGCGCGCTCGATGCGGTTCCTCGAGGAACAAAAAGGCCTCAGCGTCGACACCATCCGGGAGTACAAGCTCGGCTACGACGGCGATCGGATCGTGATCCCGATCCGGGACGCCGCCGGCGCCGTGCGGAACCTCCGGCGGTACCACCCGAACCGCAAGCCCAAGATGCTGCCGTACCGGGAGGGTTACGGCGAGGCCCGCTTCTTCCCGATCGAGGCCCTCGAGGGCGACGAGATCGTGATCGTCGAGGGCGAGTGGGACTGCATGCTCGCCCGCCAGGCGCTCAAGATCAACGCCGTCACCCAGACCGGCGGCGCCGGCACGTGGAAGGCGGAGTGGAACGGGCTGTTCACCGGCAAGAAGGTGACGATCTGCTACGACCACGACGACGCCGGCCGGGAGGGGGCCCGAAAGGTCGCAGAGGCTCTCGCACCGGTCGCCGCCGAGGTGCGGGTGGTGCAACTGCCGGTCGAGGACGAGGGGGAGGACCTTTCCGACTGGATCCTCCGCTACGGCGGCACCCGGGAGGCGTGGGACGAGCTCGTGGCCGCGGCGGAGGTGGTGGAGAGGCCGGAATTGCCGACGATCGACGTCCCCGAAGGCGACCGCCCCAAGATCGACGCCGGCAGCAACAACCTCGCCCAGCTCGCCCAGCAGGCCTGGGAGGCGATCAAGCGTTGGAACAACCCGCCCCGGCTTTTCCAGCGCGGGGGGCTGATCACCACGATCGACGTCGGCGACAGCGGGGAGCCGTCGCTTGCCGTTGTCACCGAGTCCGGCCTACGCGGCATCCTCGCCCGGGCCGCGTGGTGGTACCGTTGGACGGGCTCAGGGGACGATCGGCGGCCGGTCGATGCGCTGCCGCCAGTGCACGTGGTCAAGGACATGATGGCGGCCAGGGAGCACTCCGGGAGCGAGGGCATGCCGCTGCCCGTCATCGCCCGGCTGGTGGAGGCGCCCGTGTTCGGCGCCGACGGGTCGCTGCGAACGCAACCAGGCTACCACGAGGGCAGCCGCACCTACTATTGCAACCAAGACATGGTGATCGATCGTCCGGATCCGGACCGTCTGGAGGAAGCGAAGGCGCTCCTTCTCGACGAGCTCCTTGTCGACTTCCCGTTCGTTTCGGAATCGGAGCGGGCCCACGCGGTGGCGGCGATCCTGTGCCCGTTCGTGCGGGAGATGATCGACGGGCCGGTGCCGTTGCATCTGATCGAAGCGCCCAGCCCCGGAACCGGCAAGAGTCTTCTCGCCGACGCCATCTCGATCCCCGCCACCGGGCGGCCTGCGGCCGTGATGACGGAGGGTAGAGATGAGGATGAGTGGAGGAAGCGCATCACGTCGATCCTTATCGCCGCCCCGACATACGTCCTCATCGACAACGTCCGGCGCAAACTCGATTCGGCCTCTCTTTCGGCGGCTCTCACGTCAACGGTGTGGCAAGACCGAATCCTGGGCCGCAGCGAACTCACCAAGCTTCCCGCGAAAGCTGTTTGGCTTGCGACCGGGAACAATCCGGCACTCACCACCGAAATCGCCCGGCGCACCGTGCGGATCCGCCTCGACGCCAAGATGGCCAGGCCGTGGCGCAGAGGAGGCTTCCGCCATGAGGACCTTCGCACCTGGGCCAAGGAGAACCGGGGCCGCCTCGTCTGGGCAGCACTGACACTCGTACAGGCCTGGATCGAGTCAGGCCGGCCGGACGGGAAGGAGCGTCTCGGACAGTACGAGGCCTGGGCCCGGGTGGTGGGCGGGATTCTGGACGTGTGCAGGATCCCGGGCTTTCTCGGAAACGTCGAGGAGCTCTACGAGCGGGCCGACGAGGAGACGCAGGAGTGGGAAGAGTTCGTCGCCGCCTGGTGGGAGCGCTTCAAAGACCGCGCCGTCCTCGTCAAGGAGCTCTACGACGTGGCGGCCGATCAGGAACTTCTCCTCTCCGTGCGCGGCGACAAGTCGGAGCAGTCGCAGAAGATCCGGCTGGGCAAGGCCCTGCTGCGGATGGTCGACCGCCAGTTCGGCGAGCTGAAGATCGTGCGGGCCGGAGAGGACGCGCGGATGAAGCAACCGCTGTGGCGGCTTGTGCCGGTAGGCGGCGGGGCAGCCGGGGAAACGAGTGTCATGGTTCAGGGATCGCTGGGCGAGATCGCCGCGGGGGAGGACGTCGACGATGAGGCGCCGTTTTGAGAAGTGGCAGGGAATGGAACGGTTCACTCCCCGCACTCCCCGCGGCGTTCTTGGGACGGACTTGGTGATGGCAAGAAATGGGCTGGAGAACTCCCCGCGACTCCCCGCGCTTCGCGGGGTGTGCGGGGAGTGTTTCGGGATCAGATTCGTCCCGGTTCACGGAATCGGTGTCCCGTCGCGGGGAGTGCGGGGAGTTGAACAGAGGCAGATTTTGGGGATTCGGCGGTTTCGCGGGGAGTTGCGCGGGGAGTTCGCGGGGAGTTCAAAACAACTCCCCGCGGCATCCGGATTCGACCAGAAGCGGTTTTCAGAGGTTTGTGCAGCTAGACAACTCCCCGCGCACTTCCGGCCCGTCGTGGAGCGCATTTCCGGTTCTTCGCGGGGAGTGCGGGGAGTTTTTCCTTCCTTACGCACGCGCGCGCGGGTACGCGTGCGCGCGCGTGATAAGAAAGCCCGGAAAACTCCCCGCGACTCACCGCACTCCCCGCGAGACCTTTGGTGATGCGGCTTTTCGCCGCGGGGAGTTGCGCGGGGAGTGTTTGTGACTCCCCGCGGCGCCTGGCGGCCTACGGCTGACCGCCGATAGCCACCCGGATGAACCCCCTTGGGAGGGATGCGACGTGTCCAGCGTCACAGCCACAACCAAACCCCGCCGCACCGACCTGGATCCTCGCCCCGACCTGGCTGAGGACCACCGTTGGTGGGCGGCGGTGTTGTCGCTGGCCTGGCACCGGGATCGAGAGCTCTGGGGGCTGCTCCACAGCCTGCGCTGCGGCGGCGCCCGGCTGGAGTTGCGGCGGGGCCGGGACGGCCGGGACTTCTTCAAGCTCGACTACACGCCGCTGCTCGGCACCTGGGAGGAAAGCGAGCTCCGGTCCCAGTGGCTCGAGCCACACCGGGAGGCGATGCGGGAGCTGTTCCACATGGCGCCGGCGTTCGTGCACGTGGTCGAGGCGGAGCTGGCGGCGATGGCGAGGAGGGCGGGATGATGTTCGGCAAGAGGCTGTATGGTGTCGTCGGTGGGAATCGTCCCAGCACTCCGCTGGACCTGCGTGAATCGGCGCCAGTTGATGGGCCGGAGTTCAATCGGCCTCTTGTGTACGGCCGGATCGACACGGGCGAGGTGACGCTGCGCTGGCCGGGATCGGACAAGGCTGAGAAGTACGTGGTGAAGCCCAGAGAGGAGGAGTCAAAGACGATGGCGACGGCGACGAGCAACGGAGCGATGGAGACGACGGCGGCGCCGGCCGCGGAGACAAAGCGCGCGGGTGGCCAGAAAGTCAGTCCGCGGTTTCAGGTGATCGTCGACATGTACAACGCCGGAAAGTCGTATCGCCAGATCGCCGAGGAGCTCGGCGTGGCCAAGGTGACGGTCGAACACTACTTGAGGCGGGCGAGAGAGCTCGGTGTGATTCAGCCGCGCCGCCCGACGGCCGGCGGCGCTACGATTGCGGGGGAACTCGAACAGCGCCTCGGCGAGCTCGAGGCCCGGTTGCAGCGGCTCGAGGAAGCGAAGGGCCAGGCGCCCGGCGTAGCGGTGCTCGAGGACTTGTCCCGGGAGCTGGATAGCGTGAAGCGGGAGCTCGGCATTCTCGCCGGCGGCCTGGGTGAACTGTCGGCCCGTATGAGAGCGCTCGAGGAACAGGGCCGAGAGGGCTCCCCGGACACGACGCAGCAGCTCCTGCGGCTGCTTGAGCTGGCGCTCACCCAACAGCGCCGGACGGCCTAAATTCCCGCAAATCGGCATTATCGGGAATTCGGAAAAGCGCAGTTAGAATCGTTGGAGGTGATGACAAGTGGCCAAGAGGGAGTATGCCTCGGCAGAGTACTACGAGCGCAAGCTCGCCCGGGTGATGGATTGTTTTAGAGTCGAGTCGTACGACTACAATTTCGACCGTCACGGGTGCTGGATTCAGTTCCGACTCGAAGGCGAGCTGTACCGTTTCGAGCACAGCGTAGAGAAGGCGCGGACGTTCGGGATCGAGCTGCGCCGTGGCAGCGACGCCTTCGCGCAGGTGGTGCTGGCGCTGGAGGATCTGTGCCGGATCGCCGAGCGTGGCATCTACAAGCTCTCGACCTGGGTGCAGGGGATGAAGTTCCTTCCTCCGCCAGTCGAGGCGCCGAGCTTCTTCCGCTTCCTCGGCTTCACCGAGATCCCGTCTGGCCGGCAGGAGGTGCGCGAGCGGTTCCGCACGCTGGCGAAGCAGATGCACCCCGACGTCGGTGGCGATCCGAAGGACTTTGAGGCCCTGAAGCGGGCCGCGGAACAAGCGATGGCCTACTTCGGAGAGGAGGGCGGAAACTGATGTGCGAGCGCATCGAGATCATGCCTGATGAGAAGGCGAGGATGCAGGCGCAGCGCGACCGCGTCATCGACGTGGCGGTGCGCGCGGCGCTGGAGCCGATCACGCACCTACTCTCACTCTACGGTTACGACGCGTGGTCAGTGCACGAAGCGGCCGTCCGGCGGGCGAAGGCGGCGCTAGAGAGGGAGAGTGGTGCGGCGTGAACGCCTGCCTTAACGTTGTTCGTCCGCCCGAGCTCCGGCTCGAGGGGTGCATCATCCGCACTAGCTACGGTACGGGTGGACGGGTGCTGCGTGTAGAGGGACCGTACCCGCCGGATCCCAACTGGTTTGCCCGTCCATGCCTCGGCGGTTGGACCATCGTGTACGAGGATGATCGAGACCACACTTGCTACATCAACGAAGTGTTCGTCGAGAACGGCCGCATTTACGCCCACCCCTGGCGTGATGAGATCGAGGTCGTCGAGGTTGGCGAGGCGCAACTGAGCCTATTCTGAGGAGGGCGGCGGATTTGGGACGCATCGGCACCGTCAACGGCCAGCAACGCCTTTTCACCCACCGCGGCACGGTGTACACCCGCGACGCCGCCGACCGCGAGCTCCGCGCCGACATCCTGGCCGCGCTGAGCGAGGTCTTTGGCGGGCGGGATCTGCTGCAGCTGTGCCCCGAGTGTGGCAGCCAGTTGAAGCTGCTTACGCACCCGACCGTGCCGTATGCGTGGTGTGGGTGCGGGTTTGCATTGAGTTTGCGAAAGGGCGGCTTGAAGTGATCAGACAAGCCGTCCGCCTCGTGATCCCCGGCGAACCGCCGCTATCACTCAACCAGCAAGAGCGCATGCACTGGGCAGCGAGGAAACGCTTGCGGGACTGGTGGGCGGCCGAGGCCTGGAAGGCGTGGCTTGCGGCCGGGCGGCCCCGTT
>PKEU01000219.1 GCA_002919195.1 bacterium | reverse complement strand
CTCCTGCTCCCAAAGCAGGCGCGCTGCCAAACTGCGCCACGCCCCGCGTACCTCTCGACCTGCTTATCGTACGACAAAGCAGCCGTTTTGTCAAGTCGGCGAGCGCCTCTACCGGTCCTCCGCGGCCAGTTCGCCGCCTTCGAGCAGGCTCCGCAACAGCCCGATCATCGCCCGCAGGGCTTTTCCCCTGTGGCTGATGGCGTTTTTCTCGGCCGTGTCCATCTCCGCCAGGGTGCGGTTTTCCGACGGCACCCAAAAGAGCGGGTCGTACCCAAACCCACCCGAACCCCGGGGCGCCGTCAAGATCGCGCCCTCTAAGACACCCTCGGTCGTCCATACCCTACCGGCGGGACTTGCCAGGACCATCACCGTTTTGAACCGGGCGGTCCGCTGGTCTTGGGGAACCCCTTGCAGCTCTTTCAACAGCTTCGCGTTGTTTTCTTGATCGGTCGCGTGGCTTCCGGCATACCGGGCCGAGTAGACGCCGGGCGCTCCGCGTAACGCGTCGACTTCGAGCCCCGTGTCTTCCCCCAAGGCCCAAGAGCCCGTTTGCGATGCCGCCGTCACCGCCTTGAGCTTCGCATTTTCCCACAGGGTCGTCCCGACTTCGTCGACCTGGGGCGCGCCCACGTCGGCCAAAGAGAGGACCTCCAGCCCCAGCTCTGCGAGGTACTGGGCCATCTCCCGGACCTTACCCTGGTTGTGCGTTGCCAGGATCAGCTTCACAACGATTCCCCATCCAACAGATCGCCCAGCGCCTGCCGGCTTGCAGCGATCAGCTGGGCGATCCCGCGTTCGGCCAGATCGATCAGGGCGTACATTTCATCTTTCAAAAAAGGCCATCCTTCGGCCGTTCCCTGGATCTCCACGATGTTTCCCCGCTCCGTCATCACGACGTTCATATCCACTTGCGCGTTGGCGTCCTCAAGGTAGCAAAGATCGAGGAGCGGGCGACCGTCGACGATGCCGACGCTGGTGGCGGCGATCACATCGGAAATGGGGAGCTTTTTCCAGCCCTCCCGCTCTCCCAGTTTCGCCAGCGCCTCGACCATGGCGATGAAAGCGCCGGTGATCGCCGTCGTCCGGGTGCCACCGTCAGCCTGAATGACATCGCAATCGATCCAGAGGGTACGCTCACCCAGGGCCGAAAGGTCGACGACCGCACGCATCGCCCGCCCGATCAACCGCTGGATTTCATGGGTCCTTCCCCCAACTTTCCCTTTCGCCGCCTCCCTCGGCGTCCGTTCATGCGTCGACCGAGGGATCATCCCGTACTCGGCGGTCACCCACCCTTGGCCCGTCCCGCGCAGCCATGCCGGCACTTTCTCTTCGATGGTGGCCGTGCAGATCACCCGGGTATCGCCCACCGAGATGAGCACCGAACCCTCAGCGTGCTTGACAAACCCACGTTCGATGCGTATGGGCCGCATCTCGTCCACTTTGCGGCCATCAGGCCGTAACATGCTCAATCCGCCCATCGCCTGCCCTTCATACATCCACTCGGGAGATCTTGGGAACCTCTTCTTCGGTCAGCATGTGGACGAGCTTGCGGAAGCGCTCGCCCCGCTGCTCAAAGTTTTGGAACATATCGTAGCTCGCGCACGCGGGCGAAAGCAGCACCACGTCTCCCGGGCTCGCCGCCCGATGAGCTTCACGCACCGCCTCGTCCAGGCTTTCGCACAGCACGATGCGGGGCCGATCCCGCTCGCCGCGGGCCTTGAGGATCGCCTCCTGGATTTTGCGCGCGGTCTGTCCGATCAAAAAGACCGCTTTAGCCTTCTCTACCACGACCTCGGCAAATTCGTCGAGGGGGAGTTGCTTGTCGTAGCCGCCCGCGATCAAGAGCACCGGCTCGTCAAAGGAGCGCAGCCCCGCGATCGCCCGGGCGGGCGACGTAGCGATCGAGTCGTTGTAGTAGCGGACGCCGCCGGCCTCCCGCACCAGCTCCAACCGGTGAGCAACTCCTGTGAAGCTGGTCACCACCTCGCGCATGGTGCCTGCGGTCGCTCCCAAAAGGTAGCCCACGGCGCACGCTGCCAGCACGTTTTCCAGGTTGTGCTCACCGCGCAGGCGAATGTCCGCGACGGCGCACACGTCGATAAGCGAGCGGTCCTCACCCCGGCGCGAGAGGATCACCCGGCCATCGCAGATGAAAGCGCCGTTATCCACCTCTCCCCGGCGCGAAAACCAAAACACCCTGGACGGGGCCTTCGCGGCCATGGCGCGCGTCGCAGGATCGTCCCGGTTGAGGATAACGGCTTCTTGGGGCCGCTGAAACTGGTAGATCCGTTCTTTGGCGGAGACGTACGCCTCCATGGTGCGGTGAATGTCCAGGTGGTTGGGCGAGATATTGGTCACCACCGCCACTTGGGGCGACGCCTCCACGAGCTCTAGCTGAAAACTGGAGAGCTCCAAGACGACGACTGCGTTCTTTTCGATCGTATCGACGAGCTCGATGAGAGGCCGGCCGATGTTGCCGCCCACGTACACTTTGTGCCCCGTCGCCTCGAGAATGGCGCCGATCAAGGTGGTGGTCGTGGTCTTGCCGCTCGATCCCGTCACGCCGATGATCGGCGCTGCACACCGTTCGAAAAACAGGTTGGTCTCTGTGGAAATCGGCACCCCGGCACGCCGGGCATCCAAAATTTCGGGAAGGTCCTTTGGCATGCCCGGGGTGAGAAACACGCCGTCGGCAAAGCGCAATCCCTTGAGGTAATCCCTTCCCAGGCGGAAGTCGACGCCCAGAGCGCTCAGTTGATCATAGACTGGGCCCAGCTCCTCTTGGGTCTTTCGATCGCGAGCAGTAACAATCGCGCCTTCGCGTACGAGGTAACGGATGAGCGCGAGGTTGCTCTTGCCAAGACCCACCACAGAAACATGTTTACCGGACCAGTTCATGGGAGATTCACCCCAACGGATCAGAGCAGCTCACCAATTAGCACCTCTCAAGGTACGGCAAGCCTAGCGAAAGTGTGCCCTTCCCCCTTGCGACACTCACCGGCTGGGCGCGACCTCGACGATCAGCGACGGGTCCCGCTCGACGGGGCGGCTCAAATCCAAATGGCCGACCAGAGTCTCGACAGGTTGACCCTCGATCCGCCAGGCTACTTTCCGCACGCCCGGAATCTCCGTCAAGGTGTTGACGACAGAAAAGACAGTGAGAATTTCCCCCGTCGAGCCTCCTGGATGTTCCCGGACTAACGTCCTGTCGAAGTCGACCACCACCGTATCGCCCACGACGGATACCCCTCTAATTTGGGTCCGCGGCGAAAGGGTCGGACTTAGGTCCCGCCTACGAGGACCTTCGACAAGGGCCCGCAACCGTCCTTCGACATCCGTCTCGGTTATCGGCAACCATCGTTTTTCCGCTGCCAAGCCGATGGCGTCAGGAGCGGCGAAGTAAAGGGTCACCTCTTCGTGGGGCGCAAACCACAATGGATCTTGCTGCTCAAGGCGATCGCCCCAACGGGCCGCAGACCACACGGCAAGCAGGAGAGCGGCGACCGCCGCGATCCGCCAACCTTTCATCGTCATCTTCCCCCAACCAAGCCCCAATTCACGACACCGCCGGCGCGCCTTGTGGCGCTGTCGCCTCTTTGAGGTGAATCCACGGCGCGTCCACCGCGGCCTCGGGGCTCCCAGCGACATCCAGCTCGTCGTCAGGGTGGAAGTAGCGGAGCAAGCCGTTAAAGATCCCCTCTGCTGCCCGCTGGCGGAACCAGGGTTCCATCAGGAGCTCTTCCTCTTCGGGGTCGGCAAGAAACGCCACCTCGACCAAAGCCGCCGGCATATTGGCCCGCCGGACCACGAGATACCGGTTCGCCCGCACCCCCCGATCGACCGTGTTGAGCGCGGACGTCACGCTGCTTTGCAGAGCGGCGCCCAGCCGTTCGGAGAGGGGCTCCCCGAGCCGCACAAAAGTCTCTGTTCCCTTGGCGCTGGTGTTATCGGGTGGTACCGAGTTGGCGTGAATGCTCACCAACACATCCGACTCGGTGTCATTGGCCAGGTCCGCCCGTGCCCAAAGGTCGATAAAGGTATCGTCCACCCGGGTCATGTGGACAACGGCCTCGGCGCCTGAAAGGAGCTCTTGCAAGCGGAGCGCAATGTCGAGGTTGATCTCCTTTTCCAGCACGCCGTGGCGGACGCCCACCGCGCCCCCGTCTCGGCCGCCGTGCCCTGCGTCGACGGTGATCGTCTTGCCTTTGAGAACCGGCTGCTCCAGCACCAACACGTGGCGGCCTTGTTCCCGCCTCACCGCGTAGCGGACATGATACCGCAGGTCGGCCACCACCCGCACGGTGGTCGGGTTAAACTGCGAAACGCGAAGCCGGGAGACAGGCCCCTCGAGAAACACCTGGTCACTGAGGGGCGCCGGGAGCATGAGACCCTCCACGTCCATCACCAGGCGATCCGGCCGGTAAAGCCGGTAGACACGGACCCCGGTTTCGGCTGGAGCGGTAACCCCAATATGAAACTCTCTGGGGCCCGCGTTGCGATACGCGACCAATCCTAGATGATCGCCGTACAAGACGACGAGCCCGTCGTCCGCCGGCACCACCTCGACGGGAATGTCAGACGCCACATCCAAGACGACACGGGCGATCTCGGGCTGATTTTGCGCAGCCCGCACCCGGGTCACGGGCCCTTGCAAGGGGCCTACCGTGACCGGCCCGGCCACCAGGGAGGTATCGTACAAGTCGACGACCAACCGGTCCGGCTCTTTCAGGCGATAGATCTCGTAGGAAGGTTGCCCTGCCACGTCCAGCCGGATGCGTCCACCGTAGGCGCTCGCGTCCACGTGCACGCCTGTGAGGGGCCGGTAAAAGAGGATCCGGGCCACTTCGCCCTCTCCCTCGACCCGGTGGCCTACGGCGTGGACGAAATCGAAAATGAGTCTCAACCCGCCTTCCCATTCCACCGCCCTGATCTGCTGGACGCTGGGATCGGGCGGTGTGTAGGGATCGAGCTTTGCGCCCTTTACCTTGGGAAGGTCGACGATGAGGCGATCGGGCTCGACGAGATACGCCGTCTTGACCTCACCGGGCGCAACCCCTTCCAAACGGTACTCCCACATGCCGCCTTGGTCGATCACCTGCATCGCCACGCCGGTGGCCCGTCGCAGCGCGCTCCACTCGAGGGGGGCAGGGCGAGGAGTGACCAGACCTCCCAGGAGCCGGTCCACCGCTTCTCGCACGTTTTCAACTGCGTCGCTTTCTTGTGTCCTCCCACCGGTAAGCGTCGCTCCTACGGGAGGTGAAGCCGCGGGCGCTCCCGAGGCTACTGGAGTGGCGCCTTGAGCGAGGGGCGGAACAACCAAAGAGGCATAGACGGGCGCGCCGCTCACTAAAGGCGGCGCCTCGATGGCGGCGGGGGAAATGGCTTGTCCTTGCTCCCTCGCTCGTTGTGTCCCTACGCCGCGACTGAGGGGCGTCCACGGAGTGATGTCCAGCGTGCTGGCCCCCACGTCCCACGAGACGCGCAGGCCCATAAAATCTCCAAGAAACCGCAAGGGGACGAAGAGCTCACGATCTCTTTCGATGGGGGCGGCCGAAAGCTCCATCACACTCTCGCCCACTTCAACCGCCCGGGATCCCGGCTTGAGCCGGGCCGTCCGGTTGCCCCGGGTGAGGAGCCACTCCCCCTGCTCGTACGAGACTTCTCCCCCAAAGAGCGTGGCAAGTTCCAGCGGAACGAAAAACCCACCCGGCGTCAGGACGGGCGCATATTGGTGCGGCAGCAGGCGGTTTCCGCTCATCAACTGCACCGTCGAAGCCAAGCCGCCGGCTTCAAACAACAACAGGAGGACGAAAAAGGCCACCGTCCTGACGGTCGCCTGGATGCCAGGATGTCGAAAAGAGAGGCGCCTCATCATCGTCTCCTCCCCAAAGGGAAGAATGGCGATTATTTCCTACACATTCTCGACATCCTCGCATTTTCCCGCTTGAAACCCGCGGCAAACCGACAAATTCTCATAAAAAAGCGCCTCGACCGAGGCGATGCTCCCGGCATTCGCCCCGTCGAGGCGCACAATCCCGCCCGCGCCGTGCGCGGTGCCCGCCTACGCTTCTTCTCCTTTACCCACCCGGGCGGTGGCCCGCCGCCAACCAAAGACGACCAGCCCTACGGCAAAGGGAAAGAGGGGTATCGCGTACACAGCGTTGCCGGGCGACTTGATCGGCCGTACTTCCCTCGCGCTCCCTATCAGGACGTTGCCCGCGTCGTCCACAAAGCGCAGCTGGTAGCTCTTATCTCCTTCGAGTTCGACCCGGTACGCCTCAAATGTAGGCGAACGCCCCTGGAGCAACGGGTCGTTTTCGGGATCAAACTCGACGATGTTGTAACCCAACGCGTAGCCCGGCGTCTGCCTGACGTAGTAGGGCTTGAGCGCGATCTCCTCGATTACTTCTCCGTTATGCAGGACTTGCAGCTTGGCCTGGGTGATGGGCTCAAACTGAGCCCACGTCCAAACGCTCCGCGTCCCTTCGCCCTCCAACGGTTTGTGAAGATTGGCCATCTTGACGTATTGATAGAAGTTGAACTCCCGGGCGTGGTGCGGCACGATGTAAAACACCCGCCGCCCGTCGAGATACAAGATGTCGCTAGGATCGTTGGTTTGGAAGCTGCGCGTCCACTTGTGCTCCGGGATGACCAAGTAGCCGACTCCCTGGCGGCGGGAGTCAAAGACCTCCAAAGTCTTGGTGGTGTCGGGGACGATTTCGCCGTCAGGCCCACGCAAGCGCACCTGGTAGCGGCCCTCGGGCAGATTCACGGCAAAGGCCGTCCTGGGGCTGTAGGCGAAATCGGTCGGCGGCGTCGGTTGCTTGGGAGGCTCGGGAATCTCGGAAGGATCCTTATATTGCCCGGTTTCCTGCACTTCCCTCAGGATCTCGTCCATCTGCCGCTGCCACTCGCGATGGGCCTCGTAGTAGGCGGAGACCGCGTCGTAATAAGCATTGAGGCGGTTGCGGTAATCTTCGTAGACCCTCACGGCCTCTTCGCCCAGGTAGAGGCGCTGTTCGCGGCCGATGCCGCTGGGAAAGTAGTAACTGTACTCCGTCCGCTCGAGGGTGTCGATCACCTGGCCGTCTCGCAAAATCTCCAGCGTGCCAGGCACCTCTTCCCTCAGTCCAAACCAATCGGCCATATACTCGTTAGTGATGGGCCAAAAGTAGACTTGAGTCCTCTGCACGTTGAGGATCGAGTACTCGTTGGCCATGAGATAGATGGTATCGACCTGGCGGGGCGCGAAGGTGCCCTTATACTCGCGGCCGTTCCAGGGCGAAACCGAGTAGACCACCTGTTCTTCGAGCCTCGGTTGCCCTTGCCCGATCTGCTCTTGAGACGCTTGGGTCGCGATCTCGGTGATATCGGGCAGCGACTCAAGCATTTGCTGCGCCGGGCTCGGGGCCTCCGCGCCTTGACCATCGCTTTCTGCTCCCGCCACCTCTTGCTGCGGCTCTTCCCCTTGGCCGCTCTCCGCCTCTTGCGCCCATGCCGCGCCCACCAAGGCGACCGCCATCACCAATGAGATCAGGATCGCTAAGTACCGGGAAAACCGCATCAACGCCGGACCCCCTTTCGCTGGAACATCCCCACGCTGAGAGAAAGCAAGACCAAGCTATAGATGAGCGATGAAAGGATGCTCAGAGCGTATCCGCCAGGATCTTGCCGGAAGACGGCGCTCATACCCCGGAGGAAGTAATCCACCGGGGAGATCCACTTGATGAAGTTGTTTGCATTGTCCAAGATCACCCGGACGTAGACCATCGTCGGCGTCAGATTTTGCCCCGCGATGCTCATGATCCAGGTGTGCACCATCGAAAAGACCAAAAAGAAGAGGACCAGAGCCAAAAAGAGGACGACCGAGACGATCACCCGCCGGGTGCTCACCGAAAGCAAAATGCCGAAGCTCACCATGCACGAGGTTAAGAAAATCGATAGGAACATAATGCTGAGGATGTCGATGGAAAAGCCGACGTTGGTTACCAGCGAGATCGCGTAGAAGTTGATCAACGAGAAGACGAGGATGACCAGGTACGCGAGCAACTGGTGGAAGTATTTGCCCAGCACGTAGGAGATGCTGTCCACGGGTCCGTAAAACAGCACTTCCATCGTGCCAAGGTCACGATCGCGCGAGATGGAGAGGGAAGAGCAAAGCCCAAGATACGTGGCCGCAAGCCCTACCGAGACGAAAAGCGGGCTTGTAATGGGATTGGTTAAGGCCTGGATCCCTGCGTCGGCCACCGAACGCAGGGTGCTGTTAACAAACACGTACGACGAGATGAGAAAGATCAGCGCCAAGACGACGTAAATCCCCACGCCGTAGAGGGTCGAGCGGATTTCCCTCTTGGTCGAAACCTTGATGGCATGGATGCGATAGCCCACACTCACGCTGCTGGCCCCTCCTTAGTGAGAAGCGAGAGGTTCTTTTCGGTGATGGTCACGAAAGCTTCTTCAAGGCTCATCTCATGCCGCCTCAGGTCGATGACGACGCCGCCGTGGCGGGAGACTGTCGCGGAGACCTGGCCGCGATAGTCCTGGTCAGCGCGGGTTTTGACCGTGATCTGCTTGCCGTTGCTGCTGACCCCCACGACGAAAGGCAGCTCCCTTAAGGCCGCGACGACCTCTTCCCGCTCCTCTTCGAGCTCGAGCGTGAGCTCCACTTCTTCGGTCAGCCGGCGCCGGAGTTCGGCCATGGTGTCTTCGGCCAGCAACCGGCCCTTATTCATAATGCCGACCCGATGGCAAATGCGTTCGACCTCCGAGAGGATGTGGGAGGAGATCAAGATGGTCTTGCCCTTGGCGTTTTCCTCTAACAGGATGTCCCGGACCTCTTTGATGCCGTAAGGATCCAACGCCGAAACCGGCTCGTCGAGGAGCAAGAGCTCGGGGTCGTGGAGGAGGGCCCGGGCCAGGCCCAGCTTTTGTTTCATTCCCCTGGAGTATCCTTTCAACAGTTCGTTGCGGCGATCGTACAGGTTGACGCGGCCAAGCGTTTCCTTAATCCGTTGGTCGACGTTTTCCACCTGGTAGAGCTGGCCGAAAAAGCGCAAGTACTCGAGGGCGGTCATCTCCTCGTAAAGGTACTGCACTTCCGCCAGGACGCCGATGCGCCTTTTAATGTTGAAGTAGTCTTCGGAGATGCGCTTGCCAAAGAGCCTCACCTCGCCCTCCGTCGGGGGCAGAAGGCCGAGGATCATCATGATCGTGGTGGTCTTACCGGCGCCGTTGGGTCCCAAAAAGCCGTAGATCTCCCCCTTTTCCACATGGAGGTTGAGGGAGTCTACGGCGGTAAGATCACCAAATTTTTTCGTCAGGCGCACTGTCTCAATCATCGACCATTCCCCTCCTCACTTCGGAAATTTCATTTCAAAAGAAACTGGGGATATCCTCCTGGCAATCCCACATCAATCTGACGGGATCTTCCGCTCACAGGCCAAACGCGAAAGGCCCGGGATGACCCGGGCCTCGTGTTGTTGGTGGAGGCGCAGGGGAGTTGCACCCCTGGTCCAGAAGGGCAGTGACAAGGGTTTCTACGAGCGTATCCCGTCTATTAGAGTTCGCAGGGCCCGCGCCGACGGGCAGGCTACAAGGCGCCTGCTATCCTGATGAAATCTCCCTGACGGCCGTCAGGAGGCGACCGGCAGGCAGCCTACATCGGATGACACCCAAACGCCCCCGTAGGCAAAGGGCGCCTGAGCGTGCGGCTTAATTAAGCAGCCGCAGGAAGCGCAGTGTTGTCTGCGTTTATTTTTTTCCACCGTTTAACGAGCTGGTGGGACCTCGGCTCGCTTATCCCTTATCCCCGCTCCATCTGTCGAACCTAACTCGCCCCCGTACCTTTGGCAACGAGCAACTCTTAAGCGTACCGGCGTTCTTTGATCGCTCGTTCGGCCTCGCGGCGAGCCTCTCGCTTGGCGATATCGCGCCGCTTGTCCCAGAGCTTTTTGCCCCGGGCCAGAGCGATCTCCACCTTGGCCCGTCCCCTAGGTGTGAAGTAGACCCGCAGAGGGACCAGCGTAAACCCCTGCTGCTGCACCTTACCGACGAGCCTGCGAATCTCGCTGCGATGGAGGAGGAGTTTGCGCGTGCGCGTCGGCTCGTGGTTCCACCGATTGCCGTGCGAGTAAGGGCTCACGTGCATGTTGTACAGGAAGACCTCGCCGTCCTCGATGCGGGCGAAGCTATCCTTGAGGTTGAGCCGTCCCTCGCGGATCGACTTGACCTCGGTGCCCGTGAGGACGATGCCCGCCTCAAAGGTCTCCTCAATGTGGTAGTCGTGACGGGCTTTCCGATTGGTGGCAACCACTTTCTGTTGGCTCACGCGTCCCTCCCTCCCTGCCGCATCCTACATTATAGCACCCTAACCCTCAAGCAGCAAGGCATCGGCCGGCCCCTGCGCTCTAGAAGATCCCGCTGCCAAAGATCGGAGCAAACACCAACGAAACGATGGCCATCAACTTGATGAGGATGTTGAGGGACGGACCGGAGGTATCCTTAAACGGATCGCCCACGGTATCGCCGACCACCGATGCCGCGTGCGCGTCGCTCCCTTTGCCCCCGTGGGCGCCGGCTTCGATGTACTTCTTGGCGTTGTCCCAGGCGCCCCCCGCGTTAGCCATCATGATCGCCAGCAGCACGCCGGTGACCGTCGCGCCGGCCAAAAGGCCGCCCAACGCTTCCTTGCCCAAGATAAGCCCCACAGCGATGGGTACCACCACGGCCATGGCCCCGGGGACCAGCATCTCCTTCAGAGCGGCAGCGGTGCTGATTTGCACGCACCGGGCGTAGTCGGGCTTTGCCTTGCCTTCCAACAAGCCCTTGATCTCACGAAACTGCCGCCGCACCTCAGCGATCATCTGAAAGGCCGCCCGTCCCACGGCCTGCATGGTAATCGCGCTAAAAAGGAACGGCAGCATGCCGCCGATAAACAGGCCGATGATCACCGTCGGGGAGAGGATGTTGATGCTCTCGATCTTAACGGCCGTCGAATAAGCCGAAAAGAGCGCGAGCGCCGTCAAGGCAGCCGAGCCGATGGCAAAACCCTTGGCCATCGCGGCGGTGGTGTTGCCCACCGAGTCCAATTGGTCCGTCACCTGGCGCACTTCGCCGGGGAGACCCGCCATCTCGGCAATACCGCCGGCATTGTCCGCGACCGGGCCGTAGGCGTCCACAGCGATGGTCATGCCCGCCGTGGCCAGCATCCCCACCGCCGAGATCGCGATGCCATATAGCCCAGCCGCTGCATAGGCGACGCCGATGCCGACACCGATAAGGAGGATCGGCAGCGCCGTCGACATCATGCCCACCGAAAGGCCGGAGATGATGTTGGTGGCCGTGCCAGTCTCGGATGAAGCAGCGATCCCTTTGACCGGCTGGTAGTCGCTGGACGTGTAATACTCGGTCAAAAGGCCGATGACGACCCCGACGATCAAGCCCGCGGCAACGCTGAGAAACACCCGGATCCCGTCGCCCGGCAAGAGGCGCACGGCGTAAAAGAAGATCCCGACGACCGCCAGGAGCGCAGCGGCAAAGGTGCCGTTGCGCAAGGCGATCCTGGGGTTTTTGTCCGCGCTGATCCGCACGAAAAACGTGGCGAGCACCGAAGCGACGATGCCTACGGCGGCGACGACCAGCGGCAGGACCACGTACGCCAGGGCGCTGGCGCCTCGAGAGGCGGCGATGCTGGCGCCGACGGCCATGGCCGCGATGATGGAGCCAACATAGGATTCAAACAAGTCCGCGCCCATCCCAGCGACGTCGCCGACGTTATC
>PKEU01000146.1 GCA_002919195.1 bacterium | reverse complement strand
AGGAGGGCATCGATCCCGGTGCCGCAGTGGCTGGTGAGCAGGGCCGTCAATCATACCGGGTGATCCTCCAGGGATACGAGGCGCTAAGCCGCTTCTCGGAGGAAATCGGTTTTCGCTCGGCCCGCAAACAGCGGCAGCTCGAGGCGCTGTTGCGCAAAGCGTCACATCGCCCCGACGCAAGTGACCAATTGGCGCATCGCTCCAGCGTGAGGCACGGTCGCAACGCGGTGCATCGCGTCATGCAAACGGCCACCCCCCTCAAAATCGCCGCCGGTGGGGAGCGGGCTGTCGCCGCGCTTACGTGCGGCACAATGACCTTCGCAGAAGCTTGGCTACAGCCCATCGCTCTCGGGCGGGATCCGGTTGAAACGGCCTTCGAAGCGCGCGGAGAGCGGGGCCAACCCGAGCGGGACTATCCAGAGGGGGACGATCCTGAGTGGGGCTATCCAAAGTGGAGCCGCGAATCGAGCTTCAAGAACCCATCACACCACCAAGCGGCCTTGCAACCCGGTGAAAACTCGGGCCGGGTCCGGTGGTCCAAGATCATCAGCGTCGAGCCGGTGCCCTACGAGCGCCGGTACGTGTACGACGTCAGCGTGGCGGAGAACGAGACGTTCCTCGGGGGCTTTGGCGGGCTGTTTCTGCACAACACGTACACCATGGCGAAAGTGATCGAGCGGGTGCAGAAGCCGACGCTCGTCATCGCGCACAACAAGACGTTGGCGGCCCAGCTTTGCAGCGAGTTCCGGTCGTTTTTCCCCGACAACGCGGTGCACTACTTCATCAGTTATTACGATTATTACCAGCCGGAGGCGTACATCCCGCAGACGGACACCTACATCGAGAAGGACGCCTCGATCAACGACGAGATCGACCGGCTGCGCCACGCGGCGACCAGCGCCCTCTTTGAGCGGAGGGACGTGATCATCGTCGCCAGCGTCTCGTGCATCTACGGCCTGGGTTCGCCGGAGGATTACGTCGGCATGACCCTGTCGCTCAAGCACGGCGACTTCCGCGACCGCGACAACATCCTGCGGCGCCTGGTGGGCATCCGCTACGAGCGCAACGACATCGGTTTCACCCGGGGCACCTTCCGGGTGCGGGGCGACGTGATCGAAATTATTCCGGCCTACGAGGAAAACGTGATCCGCATCGAGTTTTTCGGCGACGAAGTCGACCGCATTCTCGAGCTCGACCCGATCACGGGCGAGATCATCGCCGAGCGCGACAGCATCACGATCTACCCGGCGACGCACTACATCACATCGGAAGACAAGATGAAGCGGGCCATCGCCTCCATCGAGGCGGAGCTGCAAGAGCGGTTGGCCGAGCTTCGGGCGCAAGGAAAGCTCCTCGAGGCCCAGCGGCTCCAGCAGCGGACGGAGTACGACCTCGAGATGCTGCGGGAAGTGGGTGTGTGCCAGGGCATTGAAAACTACTCCCGGCACCTTACGGGCAGGGCGCCGGGCGAGCCGCCGGCGACGTTGCTCGACTACTTCCCCGGGGACTTCCTCATGTTTATCGACGAGTCGCACCAGACGATCCCGCAGATCGGGGCGATGTACCGGGGCGACCGCTCGCGCAAAGAGACGCTGGTGGAGCACGGGTTCCGGCTGCCTTCGGCCCTCGACAACCGGCCATTGACCTTTGAAGAGTTTGAAGCCCGCATGAACCAGGTGGTCTTTGTCTCGGCGACGCCGGGACCCTACGAAAAGCGGGTGAGCGAAAAGGTCGTCGAGCAGATCATCCGTCCGACGGGCCTGGTGGACCCCGAGGTGATCGTGCGGCCTATCGAGGGGCAGATCGACGACCTCCTCGAAGAGATCCGGGTGGTGACGGCCCGGGGCGAGCGGGTCCTGGTGACCACCCTCACCAAGAAGATGGCCGAAGATCTTACCGATTACCTCGCGGACGTGGGCGTGAGGGTGCGGTACCTTCACTCGGAGATCGAGTCGCTCGAGCGGATGGAGATCCTGCGCGACCTGCGGCTCGGCGAGTTTGACGTCCTCGTCGGCATCAACCTTTTGCGGGAAGGGCTCGACCTTCCCGAGGTGTCGCTGGTCGCGATCCTCGACGCCGATAAGGAAGGCTTCTTGCGTTCGGAGACGTCGTTGATCCAGACCATTGGCCGGGCGGCGAGAAACGTCAACGGCCGGGTGATCATGTACGCCGATGTGATCACCGGCTCGATGCAGCGGGCGATCGACGAGACCAACCGCCGCCGCAAGATCCAGATGGAGTACAATGAAAAGCACGGGATCACCCCGGAGACCGTCCGCAAGCGGGTGCACGAGGTGATCCGGGCCGAGCGGGTGGAGGAGGAGGCCCGCTCGCCCAAGGAGCAAGTCCTCGACAAAGTGAAAGGCCTCACCGCCGAGGAGCTTGCGAAATACATCCAAGAGCTGGAGAAAGAGATGTTTGACTGCGCCAAGAGGCTCGAGTTTGAGCGGGCGGCGGAGCTGCGCGATGAGATCGAGGCCCTGCGCAGCACGTTACTGGAGTTTACGGGGTGATAGGTGCCCATGTCGAAAGAGAAGATCATCATCAAAGGGGCGAGGCAGCACAATCTCAAAAACGTCGACCTGGAGATCCCTCGCAATACGCTGACGGTCTTTACCGGCCTTTCCGGTTCGGGAAAGTCGTCCCTTGCCTTTGACACGATCTACGCCGAAGGGCAGCGGCGCTACGTCGAGTCGCTCTCGGCTTACGCCCGCCAGTTTCTCGGCCAGATGGATAAGCCCGACGTCGACTTTATCGAAGGGCTTTCGCCGGCGATCTCCATCGACCAAAAGACCACCAGCCGCAATCCCCGCTCGACGGTGGGGACGGTGACGGAGATCTACGACTACCTGCGCCTGCTTTACGCCCGTATCGGCAGGCCCCACTGTCCCCAGTGCGGCCGGGCCATCGCCTCGCAGACCGTGGAGCAGATCGTCGACCAGGTGATGGCGCTGGGCGAGGGCGCCCGGATCCAGGTGCTCGCGCCGGTGGTGCGCGGGCGGAAAGGCGAGCACAAAAAGCTCTTTGAAGAGATCCGCCGCGACGGTTTCGTCCGGGTGCGGGTCGACGGCGAGCTGCGGGACGTCTCGGAAAACATCGAGCTCGACAAAAACAAGAAGCACGACATCGCCATCGTCGTCGACCGGATCGTGGTGCGCGAAGGGGTCGAAGGGCGGCTTGCCGACTCCGTCGAGACCGCCCTCAAGCGGGCGGACGGCATCGTCCTCATCGACGTCATCGGCGGGGAAGAGATGCTCTTTTCCGAGAAGTTCGCCTGCGTCGAGTGCGGCATCAGCTTTGAGGAGCTTTCGCCCCGGATGTTTTCCTTCAACTCGCCCTTTGGCGCTTGCCCCACCTGCGACGGCCTGGGGCACAAGATGGAGTTTGACCCCGAGCTCGTTCTCGACCTCAACCGGTCGCTCTTGGACGGCGGCATCATCCCCTGGGCCGAAAGCCAGAGCCGCTGGCTCGAAGGGGTGCTCTCGGGCGTCTGCCGCAAGTACGGCATCGATCCCACGAAGCCCATCGGCGAGCTGACGCCCGAGCAGCGGGAGATCCTGCTCTACGGCACGGGCGACGTCAACGTCACCTTTGAGTACACCAACAGCCAGGGAAGGACCCGCACCTTCCACAGCCCCTACGAGGGGATCATCCCGCACCTGATCCGCAAGCACCGGGAGACCCAGTCCGACTGGGCCAGGAGCGAGATCGAGCAATACATGAGCACCCGGCCGTGCCCCGACTGCAAGGGGAAACGGCTGCGGCCCGAGAGCCTTGCGGTCACGGTGGGCGGGCTCAACATCATGGAGTTTTCGGCGATGTCGGTGCGGGACGCGCTGAAGTTTATCGACGGGCTCCAGCTGACCGAGCGGGAGGAGCTCATCGCCCGGCAAGTGCTGAAAGAGATCAAGGCGAGGCTCGGCTTTTTGGCCAACGTGGGCCTTGAGTACCTCACGCTCGACCGGGCCGCGGGCACGCTCTCCGGCGGCGAAGCCCAGCGGATCCGCCTCGCCACCCAGATCGGCTCGTCGCTGGTCGGCGTCCTCTACATTTTGGACGAGCCCAGCATCGGGCTGCACCAGCGGGACAACCGCCGCCTCCTCGACACGTTGAAGCGGCTGCGGGATCTCGGCAATACCCTGATCGTCGTCGAGCACGACGAGGAGACGATCCGAGAGGCCGACTTTATCGTCGACATCGGTCCGGGCGCCGGGGCCAACGGCGGCCGTGTCGTGGTGGCGGGCACCGTCGAAGAGGTGATCAACACGCCCGAGTCCATCACCGGGCAGTTTTTGAGCGGCAAGCGGTCGATCCCGGTCCCCAAGCGCCGCCGGCAGCCCAACGGCCAGTGGCTCGTGGTGCGAGGCGCCCGCGAAAACAACCTCAAGGGGATCGACGTCGCCTTTCCTTTGGGCGTCTTTATCTGCGTGACGGGCGTGTCAGGATCCGGGAAGAGCACGCTGGTCAACGAGATCTTGCGCAACCGCCTTCTCCAAGAACTGCACCGGGCCCACGTGCGGCCCGGCGCCCACGACGGCATCGAAGGCATCGAGTACCTGGAGAAAGTCATCGACATCGACCAGTCGCCCATCGGGCGGACGCCCCGCTCCAACCCGGCGACCTACACCGGCGCCTTCGACGGCATCCGGGAGCTTTTCGCCCAAACCCCCGAGGCCAAGATGCGCGGGTACAAGCAGGGCCGGTTTTCCTTTAACGTCAAGGGCGGGCGGTGCGAGGCCTGCAAGGGCGACGGGATCATCAAGATCGAGATGCACTTCCTGCCCGACATCTACGTGCCGTGCGAGGTGTGCAAAGGGAAGCGGTACAACCGGGAGACGCTGGAGGTCCGCTACAAGGACAAGACCATCGCCGACGTGCTGGAGATGACCGTCGACGAGGCCGTGGAGTTTTTCAAGGCGATCCCCAAGGTTCACCGCAAGCTCCAGACGCTGCAAGACGTGGGCCTGGGTTACATCCAGCTGGGTCAGCCCGCGACGACGCTCTCCGGAGGGGAGGCCCAGCGGGTGAAGCTGGCGACGGAGCTTTCCCGCCGCAGCAACGGCAAGACCCTCTACATCTTGGACGAGCCCACCACGGGTCTCCACTCGGCGGACATCCAAAAGTTGCTCGACGTGCTCAACCGGTTTGTGGACGCGGGCGATACCGTGCTGGTCATCGAGCACAACCTCGACGTCATCAAGACCGCCGATTACATCATCGACCTGGGGCCCGAAGGGGGCGACGGCGGCGGATGGGTGGTGGCCTGCGGCACCCCCGAGGAGGTGGCCCAGGTGGAAGCGTCGTACACCGGGCAATTTTTGCGGGAAATCTTGGCAAAGGAGCAGCCCCTAAGCGTCGGCCAAGTGAGTAGTGTATGATGAGACGGGGAGGTGAAGCCGTTGACACCCGTCTCCGGCGTCTCTGACAAGAGGCGTGCGCCCGAGGTCGCCGCGCCCGGGGAGCCGTCTGCCTCGCCAGTGGATCCGGTTGCTGAGGCCGCCGACGGCGTTTCCGTTGAGCCTGCGCTCGCAGGAAAGCCCGAACCAGCGGTGGAGCCGGCCCCCGAACCCATGATCGAGCCGGCGACCGACGAGCCGGGTCAAGAGCCGGTGCGCGAAAAGGTGCGGACGCTGCCCACCAAGCCCGGGGTGTACCTTTTCAAAAACGAGCGGGGCGACGTGATCTACGTCGGCAAGGCGGTGTCGCTCCGCGACCGCGTCCGTTCCTACTTCCAGCAGCAGGGCCGCTTCACCTCGCCCAAGGTGAAGGCGATGGTGGCCAACATCGCCGACGTCGAGTACATCGTGACCGACTCCGAAGTGGAGGCCCTCATCCTCGAGGCGACGCTCATCAAGGAAAAGGCGCCTCGCTATAACGTCCGGCTGAAAGACGACAAAGCGTACCCGTACCTCAAGGTGACGGACGAGCGGTTTCCCCGGGTGGTGGTGGTCCGCAGGCCCGGCAAGGACGGCCGCTACTTCGGCCCTTACGCCAATCCCCGGGCGGTGCGGGAGACCATGGCCTTCCTCCGCAAGCTCTTTCCCGTGCGCACGTGCAACCTGGACCTTTCGGGGGAGCTGTCGTATAAGCCTTGCCTTTTGTACCACATCGGCCGGTGCGGCGCGCCTTGCGCGGGGCTGCAGACCGAGGAGGAGTACAACAAGCTCATCGAAGAGGTGTGCCTCTTTCTCGAAGGCCGGCACCAGCGGCTCATTCCGGACCTGCGGCGCAAGATGGAGGAAGCCGCGGCGCGCCTTGAGTTTGAAAAGGCGGCACGGCTGCGGGACCAGATGCTCGCGCTGGAGCGGGTGGTCGAGCGGCAAAAAGTGGTCTCGACGGGGGGCGAGGATCAAGACGTCATTGGCCTTGCCCGCGCGGGCGATATGGGGTGCGTTCAGGTCTTTTTCATCCGGGACGGGAAGCTCACGGGCCGCGACCACTTCTTTTTGACGTCGCTGGACGACACCGGCGACGACGAGGCCCTGGCGGCGTTTATCAAGCAGTACTACAGCAACGCGACCTTTGTGCCCAAGGAGATCTTGCTCTCCCACGCCCCGGAAGAAGCCGAGGTGCTGATGGAGTGGCTTTCGGGGCGACGGGGCTCCAAGGTGACGCTGCGGGTGCCCCAGAGGGGCGAAAAGCGGCGCCTGGTGGAGATGGTCACTGAAAACGCCGCACTGGTCCTGGCCGAACGGGAGAGCGAGCAGAGCCGCCGCCTCGCCCGGGTCGAGCAGGGGCTCACGGAGCTCAAGGAGCTTTTGGGGCTGCCCACGCTTCCCCGGCGCATCGAAGCCTTTGACATCTCCAACACCCAGGGCGCGGAACCCGTGGCCTCAATGGTGGTCCTCATCGACGGCGAGCCGGCCACGTCGGAGTACCGCCGCTTCCGGATCCGCGACATCCAAGGTCCCAACGACTTTGAGATGATGCGCCAGGCGGTGACCCGCCGCTTCGCCCGGGGCCTCCAGGAGCGGGAGGAGCTCCAGGCGATGAGCCCCGAGGAGCGGAAAAGCCAGGCCGGCAAAGCCAAGTTTGCCGAGTTTCCCGACCTTTTGGTGATCGACGGCGGCAAGGGACAGCTAGGCGCGGCGCGGGACGCCCTGCGGGACCTTGGGCTCGAAGAGATCCCCACGATCAGCCTCGCGGAGCGGCTGGAGGAGATCTTTCAAGAGGACGACCCCGATCCGCTCCTCCTGGACCGGAGTTCGCCGGCGCTGCACCTCTTGCAGTTGGTGCGGGATGAAGCGCACCGCTTCGCGCTCAATTACCACCGGAGCCTGCGGGGCAAGCGGCAGTCCCGTTCGGCTCTGGACGGGATCGAAGGGGTCGGGCCCAAGAGAAAGAAGATTCTCTTGCGGCATTTCGGCTCGGTCAAGCGGCTGCGGGAGGCGAGCCTCGAGGAGATCCGGGCCGTGCCCGGGATCCCCGCGGACGTGGCCGAGCGCATCTATCAAGAGGTGAGAAAGGCCGAATGAGGCGGCTCATGCCGGGGCGAGCCTTGTTGGCCGCCCTCGTTTTCTTTGTCGTCATCAACGCGACGCTCAGCCCCGCTGCGGAGGGCGTCTCGCTGGCGTCCATCGGCTACACGATGCTCCGGTGGCTCGACCGGGCCGAGATCACCCACCACAACCTCTCGGTGGAAGTGGATCCGCTGGCCCTTTCCGCCCGGTTTGCCGACGAGGTCACCTTCATCTCCCGGGGCAGCCGGCACCTCCACATCCTGCTCAGCGCGGACGCCGTCCTCGAGCGGGTGACCGACGCTTCGGGCGAGGAGCGTTCGTTTTTGCGGGTGTTGGGCTGGGGAGGAATGCCCTTCGTGCTCTATCGCGTCGAGGCTCCTGAGACCGGGAACGGAGAGCCCTTTGTTCTCCGCTTTGAGTGGCGCATCTCGCACGATAGCGTCAAGCACGTCAACCCCTTCGTCGCGCTGCACTTTTTCTACCTGGGCCACGCGGCGCTGTGGCATCCCCATTCGCCCACGGAGGAGTTTTTCACGGCCGAGATCGCCGTGACGGTGCCCCAAGGGTACACGGCCCTCGCCGACGGCGAGCTCGTCTCGGTCGAGGAGGCGCCGGGCGCCCGCGAGCGATTCCATTTTCGCACCGCGGCGCCCGTCGGCGCTCTAGGCGTTGGGGTGGGCCGGTTTCATCCCCTTGACCCGGTCACCGCCGGCGACTTCGCCGTGCAGGGCTTTGTGCCCCGGGGGTGGAGCGCGTCGGTGGAGCAGGTGACCCAATACACCGCAGCCGCCCTCGAGTTTTTCGCCGGGCGCTTGGGCCCTCTGCCCATGCAGCGGTTTTTCGTCGCCGAGCTTCCCTTTGCCGGCGCGGCGTCGTACGCTTCGCTCCACGGCCTGGTCTATGGCGGTGAGCTCGACCTCTTTGGGCTCACCGGAGAAGAGGGGCTCGCGTTTTTGGCGGCGCATGAGGCGGCGCACAAGTGGGTCGGGGGCGTCGCCGGCACCCGGATCCTCGGGAGCGCCTGGCTGAGCGAGGGGCTCGCCGAATACCTCGGCTATCTCGCCTTGGAAGAACTGTTGGGGCGCGAGAAAGCCCTCGAACTTTTTAGGAAACGCACCTACGAGCCGTTCGTCTCCCGGATGGGGGAGAAGCACCGCGCCTTGAGCGCCATCGAGCTCTTTGACGACGACTCCGCTGTCCTCTACGAGAAAGGCGCCCTCGTCTTTCGCATGCTTCACCGGCGCCTCGGCGACGACGCCTTCTTTGGGCTGGTCCGCCACTTCCTCGACACTTACCGGCAAGACTTCGCCTCAGGAACTGATTTCATCCGCCTTTCGGCCGAGTACGTCCAAGGCTTGCGCCCCGGGGCCCTGGCTTACCGGGAGTCGGGCGATGCGGCCGCCGAGATCCGCTCCTTCTTTGACCAGTGGGTGAAAGGGACAGCCACGCTGGACTACGCCCTGGAAGAGGTAGCGGTGGGTCCCAAGAGCTTCAGCGCCCGCGTCGTCTCCCGGGGCAAGCTGACGGAGCCGGGCCCCGTCACGCTCCGCGTGCACCTGGAAAGTGGAGAGGTCTGGACCGCGCAGGCCTGGCTGGGCGAAAGGATCGACCTTGAGCTTCCCGGCCGCCCGGTAGCAGCCTACCTTGACCCTGAGATGTGGCTTGCCGACGCCAATCCCGCCAACAACCGCTGGGAGGAGACGAGGCTCTAGGCCGCCGCGACTGCAGAGGAACCCCCTTTGGCAATCCCACATCAACATTTTTAATCCCCACCTTAAAAATTTTAATCTAGTTATTGAATTTGTTGAGCCGCGCGGGTACAATGGCTACAGGTGTTGGATTATGGTCGCAAAGGAGGATGTTTATGGCGGCGAGGCGACTGGTCGGCCAGTGTCCCGTCTGCGGCAACGAGTTTCGCGTGGCCAAGCTCAACTGCCATGCTTGCGGCTCGTCGCTGGAGGGCGATTTCGAGCTGTGCAAGTTTTGCCAGCTGAGCCCCGAGCAACGGGAGTTTGTCGAGGTGTTTATCGCCTCGCGGGGCAACATCCGCGAGGTGGAGAGGGTCCTCGGCATCTCGTATCCCACGGTGCGGAGCCGCTTGGACGATGTGATCCGCGCCTTGGGATATCAAGTGCAGCGGCAGGCCGACGCGGTCGACCGCAAGGCGGTGCTGGAAGCCCTGGACCGGGGCGACATCACGGCTGAACAAGCGCTCAAGAAGCTCAGGGGAGAAGAGTAGGCCGCATCATCAAGAGCTCAAGCGGTGAAGGGAGGCGCCACGTTGAACGAAGAGCGGCTTTTTATTCTGAAGATGCTGGAAGAAGGAAAAATCAACGCCCAAGAGGCGGCGGCGCTGCTCGAAGCCCTGGAGGCCAGCGGACCCGCGGGCGACGATGAAGCCCGCGGGCGCCGGGAAGACGGCCCACGTGTGGAGGTGGGCGCCTTCGAGGAAGAGGACGAGGATGGAGAGCGCCGCGAGCGGTCGGAAAAGAGCTGGAGCGAGTTTTCCCGGGAACTGGCCCAGCAGATCCGGGAGTCGGTGCAGCAGGCGATGCGGGGGGTTCCCCAGATCAAGGAAGAGCTGCGGGAAAACCTGCACGAGGTGCGGGAGGAGCTCAGCCACTCCCTCAAAGAGGTGCGGGAGGAGCTCAAAAAAGGGCCTCTGGTCGACGTGAGCGGGCTCAAGCACCTCTTGGTCAACGTCTTTGGCCGGGGACCGTCCCACGCGGCCGAGGAAGAGATCAAAGGGGTCTGGGCGCAAGAGACACGGCCCGACTTGAAGTTTGTGACAAAAAACGGGAGCATCACGGTCGTCGGGTGGGATGAGCCCCATTACCGGGTGACGATCCGCAAGCGGGCCTACGCCGCGAGCGAGAGCGAGGCGAAAAAGCTCCTGGATGAGGCGATCCGGGTTACCGCAGACGATCGCGGGTTGTCCGTCGTCTGCCGGGAGGGCGACCGGGTGAGCGCCTCAATCGAGGCGAGGGTGCCCAAGAGCTGGGTCTACTCGCTGATTGCCTCCTCTACCAACGGATCCGTGACGGTGGAAGGGATCGAGACCATCCGCGCCGAGGCCGTAACCACCAACGGGCCGGTGCGAGCCAGAGACGTTAAAGGCATCCAGGTGATGCTCCGCACCACCAACGGGCGAATCGCCGGCGAGCAGGTCCAAGCCAACGACGTTGAGGCAATTACGACCAACGGTTCCATCACCTGGGATGGAACCGCTCGGGAAGCCAGGCTCGCGACGACCAACGGCTCGATCCGTCTCGTTCCGAGGCCGCCCCATGAGGTCGCGGCCGTCGACCGAGACGGAGACGAAAAGCTCACTGTCAAGTACACGGCCGAGACGACCAACGCCGGGATCCGCGTGAGGCTGCCGGCCGAGGCGGGTCTGGGCGTCCGTGTCACCGCCCACGGCATGGGCGTGGACCTGGGCCCTGATTCGCACCGTTTCGCGATCGATCATGAGTCGCACGACGGCCCCACCCACACGCTCATCGCGGCCACACGAGGCTACGACGATGCCCGGCGGCGTATGGTGTTTCAACTCAAGACGACCAACGGTTCGATCCGCTTCGAAACGGAACGCGCCCGCGGGGATGGCGAGCCCCGAGGAAACGAGACGGGAGGAGATGAATCATGAAGAGTGAACGGGAGCAGATCCTCAAAATGCTGGAAGAGGGGAAGATCACGGCCGAGGAGGCGATGAAACTCCTCGATACCATCGAGCCGGCGCACGCTGCGCCGTCGCCCAGCCGGAAGCCCAAGTTTATCCGGGTCAACATCACGAGCGGCGATGGAGAAAAGGTCAACGTCAACCTGCCCATCGGCCTCGCCAAAATGGCCCTTAAAGTGGCGAGCAACTTTGAGCCCAAGGTGAAAGACCTGGATATCGACGCGATCGTCGAGGAAGTGGAGGCGGGCGCCGGCGGCCGGCTGGTTGAGATCACCGACGGCGACAGCAAAGTCGAAGTATACGTAGACTGAAGCGGGCTACTCCTTGAAAACCTCAGCGATCTCTGCATGGTATGACGGGGGGGCTTCCGGGCGGGCCCCGATGGCTCCCCCGCCCTTGCGCTTGCCAGCCGGGCGCAAGCCGGGATGATAAAATTGTGCCAGGGTGGGATGAAACGTGATCCGCATTTCGCCAGACGTCCTTTACCGTTGGGTGATCAACGCGCTCGCTCTCTTGGTGGTGTCGGCGCTCTTTAGCGGCGTGACGATTTCGGGCGTTTTCGCCCTGCTGGTAGCAGCCGCGGTGCTGGGATTGGTCAACGCGTTTATCCGGCCGGTCCTCTTTCTGCTCACGCTGCCCATCAACATCGTCACCCTGGGACT
>PKEU01000054.1 GCA_002919195.1 bacterium | reverse complement strand
GAGCGTCCATCAAGCGAGCAGCGTCGTCGTCTTCGACGACCGCGAGGATGAGCTTCATCGTCAACCCCCTCTTCTCGAGCGGCTTCCCTCAAGGCCTACTGGGTCTAATTTTCACCCTCAAGGCGCCTTTTTCCTGTCTGAAGCCGAAAATCTGCCTTATCCTACGCCACAGGGCTCTTAGACGTGCGTTTTCTTGCCCGTTCTAGCTCTTTCGTGATGACCCGGGCGAGCCGCTCGACGCCGGGTGCGATCTCTTCCGGCTGCACCTGGCTAAAAGAGAAACGCAAGCTGCTCGGCGCTCCGCGAAACGCGGCTCCGGGGACGTAGGTGACGCCCTCCTGCCGTGCCCGGGAGAGCATCGCCGTCGCGTCGAGAAGGGCTGGCAGGCGTATCCAAAGGAAGAAGCCGCCTTGGGGACGGTTCCATGCCACGTCGGGCGGCATTTCTTTCTCCAAAGCCGCGAGCGCGCGATCGCGCTTTTCTTTGTAGAGCTCGACCGGCGGACGAAGGCCGTACTCGCGCAGCCAGTGGAGCACGAAAAGCTGCCCGAGCGTGTTTGAGGCGAGATCGACGGCCTGTTTGAGCAGAGCGAGCCTCTTGATGATCTCTTTGGCTGCGACAACCCACCCGACGCGCACGCCCGGCACCAACGATTTGGAAAAGGAGCCCAGGTAAATCACCCGCTCGTCGGTGTCAAAGCTCTTGATGGGAGGCTGTGCGTCGCCGTCAAAACAGAGCTCGCGGTAAGCGCCGTCTTCGACAATGAGGAAGTTTTTCGCTGCTGCGACCTCGAGCAGCTCTCTGCGCTTGTCAACGGGAATCGAACACCCCGTGGGGTTGTGGAAAGTGGAGACCGTGTAAAAGAACTTGGCGCCTTGGGGCGCTTGGGCGAGACGATCAGGATCGACGCCTTCTTCGCCCACGGGAATGTCGACGATCTCCGCCTCGTAATTTTGCACCGCGCCGATGGCGCCGAGGTAACCCGGCGCCTCCAAAAGCACCTTGTCCCCCGGATCGATGAAGGCCATCGAGATCAAGTCCAGCGCCTGCTGGGAGCCTTGGGTGATCAAGATGTTATCGACGCCGGCCTGGATCCCAAACGAGGCGACGTGCTCGGCCACGGCCTCCCGGAGCGCCGGATCGCCCTCGGTGGGAAGGTATTGCCACGCGCGTGGCGAGGTTGCAATGCGCCGGGCGACCTCTTGGATCTGCTCGATGGGAAAGGCTTGCTCGTCGGGAAGGCCGCCGGCAAAGGAGATGATGCCGGGATGGGTCTCCAGCACCTCTTTGAGGCTGGAGTCGGAAAGCGCCGCCGCCCGTTTTGCGAAAAACCGGGGATCCATGGCCACCACCTTTTCTCAAGGGTCTAGGATTATTATACCGGTGTGGACATGGGCCGAAAACCGGCCCTGGAAAGCCCCGGAAAGATGAGGATATGTTAATCTTTTGTTAAATCGCGCGCGAACAGCATGCTTTAGGCAAAAAACGTCGAAAACCCCCATGTGGCGGGGGGTTTCGACGTGTTTCGAAAACTGGTGCCGAAGGTGGGATTCGAACCCACACGGGCTTTCGCCCACTGCGCCCTGAACGCAGCGCGTCTGCCAGTTCCACCACTTCGGCAGGGCCTTTAGCGCTCTTATCGTAACATCGCCGCCCGTCCTTGTCAAGCCGCCTCGTCACTGGGTGCTGACTTGCAACGGGAGAAAAGGAAGAGTACAATGGGAGACGATGTCGAAATGCACTGGATTTGTTCGGACAACCCGTTGACGTTCCCCGGCGAATAGTGTAGTATGGTGGCTGAGAAGCCTGACTTTTTTGCCAATTTTAACCGTCCAGTCCAAAGCGGACGGGATTGGTCACGGCCCGGCGAGGCCGTGAAGACGTGGGCAAGGGTGTTGCCCCGATCTCGATCTGGCAGGTTTCCACTCGGCGGATAGCCGTTATCTCATGTCGGGGTTTGTAGGCGCGGGTAGAAGGAAAGGATGGTCAATCATGCTGTTCAAGAAAGTGAACAAAATCACAGAGTTGCTCCAGCGTGAAGGCGGAGCGGTCTCCTTCACCGATTTGGCCCAGGTGCTGGGCGAGGTGTTGGATGGCGCTGAAGTATACGTGGTCAGCCGTTCGGGGAAGATCCTGGGCCACTCGCTCCAGGACGGATTCCCCAAGACGGGCTTTGATCCCAACTGGCTTGAGGAGGGCCGTCTATCCGACGAGGCAGCCACCGCGTTGCTCAAGGTCGGCGCCCTCTCCACGGGCGTTGAGGCCCAGCGCGTGATCGGCTTTGGGCCTTCGCTCATCGCCCCGGCTGTCGGCGCCGGCCGGCGGGTCGGCACGGTGCTCGCTGCCCGCACGGAAGGCGAGTTTGACGAAGACGACTGGATCTTGATGGAGTACGCCGCGACCACCGTTGGCATGGTGATCGCCCAGGCCATCGACGAGGAAGAGGAGGACGAGGCCGAAGGCAAGCGGATGGCCCGCTCCGCCATCAACAGCCTCTCCTACTCGGAGATCCGGGCGATGCAGCATATCTTTGACGAGCTGGAGGGCGACGAGGGCGTGTTGGTCGCCTCCCGCATCGCCGACGAGGCGGGGATCACCCGGTCGGTCGTGGTCAACGCCCTGCGCAAGCTCGCCTCGGCCGACGTCATCGAGTCTCGTTCGCTGGGGATGAAGGGGACGTACCTCCGGATCCTCAATCCCGAGATCCGCAACGAGCTCAATCGCCAGCGGTACCCCTACATGCGGGGCAGCGAGTACGCCAAAGGGCGGGCGTAACCCTTAAAGCAAAACAGGGCATTAAACCACCTAGCAATGCAGGCATTCCAACAGCAAGACATCTCACTCAAAAACATCACACCACGCGCCGCACTCTAGACGTCAACAGGGTTATCCAACGCCGATGGACCCCGGCCAGCGCCGGGGTCCAGTTTTTCCGGCGCCGGCGGACGGTAAAGCTCTCGGCCGCGCTGGAGCAGGCGCCCTGAGCCCTTGGCGTTGACGGCGTCCATCACCCGGCTGATGGCTTCGGCCCGGCTGTCGTCCTCAAAAAGGGAGGCCTGCTTGGCCTCGACGAAGTCGGTGACGCCCACGCCGATGAGGCGGACCGGGCGGGAAACGTTGATGCTTTCCAAGAGGCGGATGGCCAAGGCAAAGATGCGGTCGTCGTCGCAAAAGGGAAGTTGGGACCGCTTTTGCCGGGTGATGGTCGTGTAGTCGGGGTAGCGGAGCTTGAGCGTGACCGTGTGGGCAAAGAGACCTTCTTTTCGCAACCTGCGGCCCACGTCGGCCACCAATTTTGCCAGCACGCTGCGGAGCAGTGAGGGATCTTGCACGTCCGTGTCGAAAGTGATCTCCCGGCTCATCGATTGGGCTTCGGACACTGGCTCGACGGGGCGCTCGTCGATGCCGCGCGCGAGCCGGTAGAGATGCTGGCCCAGCGAGTGCCCCAGCTCCCGTTGAAGCCAGGGCAACGAACGTTGGCGCAGCTCGCCGATGGTCGTGATCCCCTGGGCGATCAGCCGGGCCGCCCCCTTTGCGCCCACGCCCCAGAGGCGCTGGACGGGGAGCGGATCGAGGAAGCTTTGGACATCTTGGGGCGAGACGACGACGAGGCCGTCGGGCTTTCCAAGATCGGAGGCCAGTTTCGCCAAAAATTTGTTAGGCGCGATGCCGACGGAAGCGATAAGGCCCGTGGCCTCCCGGATGGCCTCTTTGATGGCTTTTCCCATCTCGTGGAGCGAAGGATAAAAGTGCTCGCACCCCGTCATGTCGAGAAAGGCCTCGTCGATGGAGAGCGGCTCGACGATGGGGGTAAACCGGTCGAGCACTTCCCTCACTTTGCGCGAGTAGGCCACGTAGGTTGGCATGTCGGGGCGCACAAAGATGGCGTGGGGGCACCGGCGGTAGGCCTCGCGAATCGGCATGGCCGAACGGACGCCGTAAGCCCTGGCCTCATAGGAGCAGGTGGAGACGACTCCCCGGTTGGATCGGGGATCGGCTCCGACGATGAGGGGCTTGCCGCGGTATTCGGGATGGAGGAGCGCCTCGATGCTGGCAAAAAAGGCGTCCATGTCGACGTGGACCACGGTTCGCCCCTGGCTGGCAGCAGGGAAACGCGACGACACCGCATTCTCCTCCCCGACGGGGCGCACGCTGCAGTCTTGAACGTAGAACACCATGGGCTGCTTCTCCTTGAGACACGGCTGTTCCTATCGGAGGTGGCGACCGATGTCCCGCCAGTTTGAGACAGAGGAACCCAGAGAGCGCTGCATCCTGGTCGGGCTTGATCTTCCCGACAGCGCTTGGGATTTGGACGAGAGCTTGGACGAGCTCGAGCGCCTGGCCGAAAGCGCCGGGGCCGAGGTGTTGGGCCGCCTGACCCAGGCTCGCCGCCGGCCTGACCCGGGGAAGTACCTGGGCGCGGGCAAGCTCGAGGAGCTCCGGGAACTCGTCAGCGCGACCGAAGCCAACCTCGTCATCTTTGACGACGAGCTCAGCCCAGCCCAGGGCCGTAATCTCGAGCGAGCCCTCGAGGTAAAGATCATCGACAGGACCCAGCTGATCCTCGACATCTTTGCTCAAAGGGCCCGGACCAAAGAGGGGAAACTCCAGGTGGAGCTGGCCCAGCTGCGTTACCTCTTGCCCCGGCTCGCGGGGATTGGGGCGAGCCTGTCGCGCCTTGGCGGCGGGATCGGTACCCGGGGTCCCGGCGAGACCAAACTCGAAGTGGACCGGCGGCGCATCCGTTCGCGCATGGCCGACATCCGCCGGGAATTGGAGGATGTGATGCGCTCCCGGGCAGAACAGCGACGGGGCAGAGAGGCTGCGTTGGCGCCGGTCTGCGCCCTGGTGGGCTATACCAATGCGGGCAAATCCACTCTGCTCAACCGGTTGACGGGATCGGAAGTTTACGCGGACGACCGGCTCTTTGCCACCCTGGACCCCACGGTGCGCCGAGCGCGCCTTCCCGGCGGTGGATCGGTGCTCCTGGTGGACACGGTGGGTTTTATCCGCAAGCTTCCCCACGAGCTGGTGGCAGCCTTCCGGGCCACGTTGGAAGAAGTGACAGAGGCCGATCTGCTGGTGCACGTGGTGGACCTTTCGAGCCCCGACTGGTACGACCAAGCCCGGGCGGTCGACGTGGTGTTGCGGGAGCTGGGAGCCGCCGACAAGCCCACGGTGATGGCTTTCAACAAGATCGACCGGGTCGATCCGGCCGAGGTGCAGATGATCGTGCGCCGCACGCCCCGTGCCGCGGCCATCTCCGCAGCGACGGGAGAGGGGCTGGACGAGCTCCTGGCTGCCATCGAGGCCAGCCTTCCCGAAAGGATCGTGCGGGCGAAGTATGCGATCCCCTACGGCGAGGCTCACGTGGTCGCGTGGATCCACCGCTACGGCCGGGTGCTCAAGGAGGAGTACGGCGCCGACGGCATCGAAATTGAGGCGGAGTTGAGGCAAAACCTCGCCGAGAGGGTCGCACCCTACCGGGAGGTGCGCGCCACCCGTTCCCTCTCGGATGGATGAGGCGTTTATGGTACAATAATGGGTATGCGGCCAGGGGGTGAAGGGATTGGCTGACAACTTCTTTTACGGTGGGCAGGCCGTCATCGAGGGCGTCATGATGCGAGGCCGCACGAGTCTCGCCATTGCGGTGCGGAAAGAGAACGGCGAGATCGTGACCAAAGAGGAGCCCCTCTCCTCGATCTCGCAGCGCTATCCCTTCTTAAAGTGGCCGCTCCTTAGAGGAAGCGTCGCCCTGGTCGAGGCGATGGTCCTGGGGATCAAGGCCCTCAACTACTCGGCGAGCCAGTTTGCCCAAGAGGAAGAAGAGCAGCTGGGCCCCAAAGAGATCGCCATCACCTTGGCGATGTCGGTCGGTTTGACGGTCGGGCTCTTTATCGTCTTGCCCGCTTTTGTGATCCGCCAGGTCCAAGCCCATGTGGCCAGCAACGTCCTTCTCAACATGATCGAAGGAGCCGTCAAGCTCGCGTTTTTCATCGCCTACGTCGCCGCGATATCGACGATGAAAGAGATTCGCCGTGTCTTTCAGTATCACGGCGCCGAGCATAAGGCGATCAACTGCTACGAGGCCGGCGATCCGCTCACCGTCGAAAACGTCCGCGCCCACAGCCTGATTCACAAAAGGTGCGGAACCAGTTTCATCATCTTTGTCCTGATGGTGAGTATCTTCATCTTTAGCTTTTTCGGCCGGCCGCCGTTTCTCCAGAGGGTGCTCCTGCACCTTGCCATCTTGCCGCTGGTGGCGGGGATCTCTTATGAGATCATCCGCCTGGCGGGGCGCAAAAACAGCCCGTGGATCATCGACATCTTATCCCGACCGGGCATGTGGACCCAAAAGCTCACCACGAGAGAGCCAGACGATCAACAGATCGAAGTGGCCATCCGCTCCCTCAACGCCGTGCTCGCGCGGGACGGCGGGGCGGGGTCCGAATCCCAGCTGGTGGTGCCTTAGGATTTGTCCCCTTCATCCCATCAGTTGGATTCCGGTATGACTTAGGCGAGCGGCGGATCAGGCCGCCTTCTGCCTTGGAGGGATGCGTATGTCTACGGTCTTGGAGCGGTTGGAGGCGATGGAGGGCCGCTACGAAAAGCTCACCGAAGAGCTCTCCAAGCCCGAGGTCATCAGCAACCAGGCCGAATTTCAAAAACTTGCCAAAGCCCACGCCGAGTTGAGCGCCATCGTCGAGAAGTATCGCCAGTACAAAAAGCTCGGCGAAGACTTGAAAGAAGCGCGTGACCTTTTGAAAGAGAACCTCGAGGCAGATTTTCGCGCGATGGTGGAAGAGGAGCGCCGGCGCCTGGAAGAAGAGAGGAAGGAGTTGGAGCATGAGCTGAAAAAGCTCCTCCTTCCTAAAGATCCCAACGACGAGAAAAACGTGATCGTCGAGATCCGGGCGGGCGCCGGCGGCGAGGAGGCGGCTTTGTTTGCCGGCGATTTGTTTCGCATGTACAGCCGCTACGCGGAGCGGCGCGGTTGGCGCACCGAAGTGTTGAGCGCCAACCCCACGGAGCTAGGTGGCTTTAAAGAAGTGATCTTTATGGTCCACGGCGCCGGCGCCTACAGCTCGCTCAAATTTGAAAGCGGCGTGCACAGGGTGCAGCGGGTGCCAGCCACCGAAGCCGGCGGGCGGATCCACACGTCCACGGCGACGGTCGCGGTGTTGCCCGAAGCCGAAGAGGTCGAGGTGGAGATCGATCCCAACGACCTGCGCATCGACGTGTATCGTTCGAGCGGTCCCGGGGGACAGAGCGTCAACACCACGGACTCGGCGGTCCGGATTACGCACCTTCCCACCGGCCTTGTGGTCTCATGCCAGGACGAGAAGTCGCAACACAAAAACAAGGAGAAGGCCCTCAAGATTTTGCGGGCTCGCCTCCTCGACAAGATGCAGCGCGAGCAAGCGGAGGCCCTGGCAGCCCAGCGAAGGGATCAAGTGGGCACGGGAGAGCGCAGCGAGCGCATCCGGACGTACAACTTCCCCCAAGGGCGGGTCACCGATCACCGCATCGGGCTCACTTTGCACCAGCTTGACCAGGTGCTGGACGGCGAAATTCACCAGGTGATCGAGGCCTTGATCGAAAACGAGCGGGCTGAGAAACTGCGGGAGCTGGAGGTTTAGCCTGGTGGCGCCGCCCCGCACGTTGATGGAGTACATCCAGCTGGCCTCGGGTCACCTGAAAGCCTGTGGCATCCCTACCCACCGCCTTGACGCCGAGGTGCTCCTCGCGCACATCTTAAACCTTGAGAGGATTCAACTCTACATCCAGCACGATCGCCCTTTGACCACCGCCGAGGTCGACGCGTACCGCCGTGCCGTCGCGCGACGGGCCCACAGGGAACCTGTCGCCTACATCACGGGGAAGCGGGAATTTTTCTCGATCGAGCTCTTGGTCGACCGGCGCTGCCTCATCCCCCGTCCGGAGACTGAAATCCTGGTCGAGACGGCTTTGGAGGAGATCCGCCAGCGCTTTCCCGAAAAGCCTGAGATCAAAGTGGCTGACATTGGGACGGGATCGGGCGCGATCGCCATCAGTGTCGCCAAACACGAGCCTCGTGCCCGCGTGACCGCTGTCGACATCGATCGTGATGCCCTCGATGTCGCCGCGGCGAACGTCCAGCGGACAGGGGTCGCAGATCGAGTGACGTTGAAGCTTGGGGAGCTCCTGACCCCGCTGGGCGGTGAATTTTTCGACGCGATCCTCTCCAACCCCCCGTATATTTCAGAAGAGGAGTGGCGGCATCTCGCTCCCGACGTCAGGGATTACGAGCCCCGCCAGGCGCTGGTCGGGGGGAAGGACGGTCTGGCGGTGATTCGCCAGCTCATCCAGGAGGCCAAGAGGAGCCTGGCACCCGGAGGATTTTTGGCTATCGAGATCGGCGCCAGCCAAGGCGATCGGGTGGTGGCTTTGGCTCAAGCCTCAGGGTATGCTAAGACCCGCCTGGTCCAGGACCTCGCGGGATTGGACCGGGTCGTCATCCTGTCATAGGGAGAGAGGGCGCGGTGCGGCAGACCAAGGTGCTCACGGTGGATCCCCATCGTCCCGACCCAGGGACGGTTGAGAAAGCCGCCCGGATCCTCCGGTCCGGGGGGCTCGTCGCGTTTCCCACGGAGACGGTGTACGGCCTCGGCGCGCACGCCCTCGATCCCAACGCGGTCCGTGCCGTCTTTGCGGTGAAGGGACGGCCGGCGGATAACCCTTTGATCGTCCACGTGAGCGACGCGGCCAAAGGGTTTGCCTTAGCGAAAAATTTGCCCGCCGTGGCCTTTGCCCTGGCGGAGGCCTTTTGGCCCGGCCCGCTGACGCTGGTCGTCCCGTCGAGCGGGGCTGTGCCGAAGGAGACGACGGCGGGGCTCGACACCGTCGCCTTGAGGGTGCCCGCTCATCCTGTGGCGCTGGCCCTTTTGGCTGCCGCCGGTGTGCCCGTCGCCGCCCCCAGCGCCAACCGTTCGGGCCGGCCGAGCCCCACCCGGGCGGAGCATGTGCTGGCCGATCTGGACGGCCGGATCGACGCGGTCGTCGACGGCGGTGAAACGGGTGTGGGCGTCGAGTCTACGGTGATCGACCTCACCGTGTCGCCCCCGCTCATCCTCAGGCCTGGAGGAGTGAGCCGGGAACAGATCGAGGAGGTCATCGGCCCAGTGGCCGAAAGGGCCGAGGGGCCAAGTTGTGAGCGGCCGCGCTCTCCCGGCCTCAAGTACCGTCATTATGCCCCCAGGGCGCGGGCGGTCGTCGTGAGCGGGGCGCCGGATCGGGTGGCGCAAGCGGTGCTCAAGTTGGCGCAGGGGTTTCAAGGCCGCGCCGCCTTTCTCCTTTCGGACGAAACGATCGCGACGCTCCCCCAAGGGTTTTCCGGCCTTTTTCCCCTAGGGTCCAAGTCGGCGCCGGAGGAGGCGGCCCGGAGGCTGTACCACGGCCTCCGGGAGATGGACCGGCCGGAGGTCGACGTGATCTTTATCGAAGGATACGACGAAGCGGGCATCGGGCGGGCGCTGATGGACCGGATGCGGAGGGCCGCCGCGGCGGCGGAGGTGGACGCTGACGCCCTTTTGGCCGGTGAACTGACGCCGGCAGAGCTTGCGAAAAGCGGGGAGGCGCGCCCGTGGTGAGCGCCGGTGGCGAGCTCACCCTTCGCGGGGACGATCGGCTGCTGGTCATCGCGCCCCATCCCGACGACGAGTTGCTCGCCGCAGGCCTGACGCTCCAACGGGCGGTCAAGGCCGGGGCCTTGGTGCATGTGGCTCTCGTGACGCTGGGTGACGCTTTTGGTTACCCCGGGCCTGCCCCCGTCGGCAAGCGAGGCGCGGCTCGGCGCGTCGAGGGCTTGGGCCTCGTCCGGCGGCAGGAGTCGCTGCGAGCCCTGGGCCATCTTGGGATTTCTCCCGAGCAGGTCACGTTTTTAGGCTACCCCGACCGGGGCCTTGCCGCCCTGTGGCGCAGCCACTGGCATGGCGGCGCCCCGTACCGCTCCCGTTATACGCACTGCGACGCATCGCCTTATCCCGGCACGTTGACACCCGCGGCGCCCTACACCGGCGAAGCGCTTTACAGTGATTTGAGAACCCTCCTTCAGCGCATCCAACCGACGATCTGCCTCTACCCGCACCCCAAAGACGCGCACCGGGATCATGCGGTCGCGTCGGCTTTTGTGACGTACGCGCTCGAGCTCTTGGCTGACGAAGAACCGTGGGCGCGGGAGTGCCGGCGGCTGTACTATCTGGTGCACCGCGGCGCTTGGCCGTCGCCGCGTGGACCCAACATGCGCGTGATGTTAGAGCCCCCCGAGTCGTTTGCAAAGCTTGGCGAGCGCTGGATCCGCGTGGTCGGTGACGAAGACGAGATCAAGGCCAAATATCAAGCCATCTTGATGTACCGCAGCCAGATCCCGCCGCTGGGGCGTTTCTTGACGAGCTTCGTCCGCCGCAACGAGCTCTTCGCTTGGGCTCGCGCCCATTCGGTGGACCGGGTGTCGCCTGGCGCGCTTCTCCTCGGCGGCGATGGGGCTCTCTGGTCCGAAGAGCCCACCTTGCGCGATCCGGTGGCCGATTCGCTGACCCGGCAGGTGGAAAGAGCGGGGGATATCGTCTCCGTGGACGCCAAGGCCGACGGGCGCCATCTTTTTCTCCGTTTGGAAACGGCCGCAAGGGTGGCGGGCGACGTGGAGTACCGGCTGATCTTTTCCGACGTGCCCAGGAGCCGCTGCCTTGTCCTCCGGCTCAAGCCTCCTCACCGCGCCGTGATCGTCGAGGGCCGGCGCCGCCAGCTCGCCCGGGACGTGGTCGCCCGGCCGATCGGACGATGGCTGGACGTCGCGATTCCCAAAGAGACGCTCGGAGCGCCTCGGAGGCTTTTCCTCGAGGTCGAGACGCGCTCGAGAGGCATCGCCATCGATCGCACCGGGCTTCATCTCTTGCGCCTGCCGGAGTGGGAAAGCCGGGAGGAGAAAGGCTCTGGCGTCGTCTACGCCGCCGCGACGCCCGCGGATCTCGCCGCTTGCGCGGGGCTCTTTAACGAGGCCTTTGGCGAGAGCATCGCCCACGTCTTTCGCAAGCCTCCGCCGCAAAGGCTTATCCAGGAGGTCTTTAGGCTGTGTTACGATGCGGAGCCCCGCGCGCTCATGGTAGCCGTGGTGGATGGAAAGGTCGGGGGCTACGTCTACGCCCCTTCGTCGCTGGCCGGAATCTGGCGGACGGCCTTTTCCCGGGGACACCTCTTGCGGTGGATCGGATCGTGGCTGCGAGGGAGGTGGAGTGTCGGGTTTGCCCCCTTACGAGTCCTCCTCCTCGACAAGTTTCACTTCCTGCGGTTTTCGCTGGGTACGGAGCTCGCCGCCGACGCGAGGATCCTCTCGATCGCTGTCGCGCCCGAGCTGCGGGGACGGGGCATCGCAACCCGGCTGGTCGGCCATGCGCTGGATCGCTTTCGCCGGCAGGGGATCGAGCGGGTCCGCCTCGAAGTGCGGCCGTGGAACCAATCGGCCGTGCGCGTTTATACCCGCGCGGGTTTCAAAGAGATGGGCACCGCACGCGACACGCGCGGGGAGTGGTCGATCATGCTCCTTGACCTTTCGAGTCAGTGAGGGCGTTTAGAGGGCTTTTTGATCCCGCAAAGCGGCCCTGTGAAAGGCCGCCTCAGCCCCCACGTACCCGCACTGGCGGCACTTGACGTCGAGGTCGGGACGGCCGTCCTCTTTGAGGAGCGCCGTGAGTTCGTCCGAGCAAAAGAGAGTTGCCCCGGAGTCGGGGTCTTTGACGATCTCTTGCGCGAGCTTGTACACGAGTTCAAACTCCCGGCGATTGGCCTTGCAGACAGGGCAAAGATACGCCCGTCCCATCGCTCCCACTCCTTGGCGCGCTGCTTTTTCCATAGAGTGCCCGTTTCCGGCGCGGCACATGGCAGCCCCGCCCCCTCCATATACATGGCAACGTGGCCCCGGCGCCCCATGATCCAGTTGATGAGGCGGCCCGGGAGGCGCTGGAAAGGGAGGGGCGCGTTTGGGTCTTGCCGACATCTTCGCGCTCGCGCTGGCCTTGGGCGCCGATTGCTTCTCCGTGTGCCTTGGCCTCGCCATGGATCC
>PKEU01000046.1 GCA_002919195.1 bacterium | reverse complement strand
CAAGAGACAACACAGTAGAAAACACAATCGAAAGCGCCGGAGAAACCACAGCCTTGCCCAACCGGAGCGAGGCCGGGCCGCCCCGAGAGGTTTTGCAAGTGATCGAGGTGCTTGCCGCCGGCGACCTGGACGGAGCCCGGGCGCTCCTTTCCAGCTCGCAGCTTTCGCCGGCCTGGCGCGAGCCCCTTGACGCCCTTGTCCAAACGTGGAACCGCCGCCTCGTCGACCTACAGATCTCCGTGTGCAAAGCGGTTGAGTACGGCGCCCGCCCGCTGATCGCTTCGGACGAGCTGGTCGGGCAGACCCAGCGCCAGACGGAGCAGGTCGAGCAGCTTGCGGCCGTCTCCGAGGAACTCGCCGCGTCGATCGGCGAGGTCTCAAGCCGCGTCGACCAGGTTTCCGAAGCCGCCCGGGAGGCGATGGAGCAGGTCCGCTTTGGCAGCGAGCGCATTGCCGGGGCCCTCGAAGGCATGGTCGAGTCGGGCGATGCCGTCGAAAAGCTCCAGGCCGAGGTGGCGGGCCTTGGGGAGACGGTGAAACCCATCGAGGACGTCCTCGCGCTCATCGACGAAATCGCAGACCAGACCAACCTCCTCGCGCTCAACGCCGCGATTGAGGCGGCGCGAGCGGGCGAGCACGGCCGCGGCTTCGCCGTGGTCGCGGATGAGGTCCGGCGCCTTGCGGAGCGGACCAACCAGTCGGTGCGGGAAGTGCAGCAGCGGGTAGCCGAGATCCGCAACGGCGTCGAGCGGCTTTCCACGATGATGCAGCAGGTGGCAAGCCGCGTCGCCCAAGGCGTGAGCTCCGCCCAGGATGGGCTCAACGCCCTCGGGGGCATCGGCGAAGCGATCCAGCACGCCGTCGACCCCATCGGTGAGATCGCCGCTTCGGCGGAGGAGCAGTCGAGGGCGATCGGCCAGACGGCCAGCAGCGCTCAGGAGATCGCGCAAGCCGCCGAGCGCATCGAAAAGTCCGCGAGCGACCTTGCGACGATGGTCTCGGACCTGCAGGCTGTGCTGCGGGGCGCCCGGGAAGTGGGGGCCGGCCTCTCGCTGGTCTTAAGGGACGACGAACTCCTGGATCTTGCCCGGGCGGATCACGTCCTTTGGGTGCAAAGGCTTCACGCCATGCTCTTGGGCAGGGAAAGGATCCGGGCCGGGGAGATTACGGATCACACCCAATGCCGCCTGGGCCGGTGGTATTACGGCCGCGGCGCCAAGTCCCACGGGCGGCTTGCAGCCTTCCGCGATCTGGAAGAGCCTCACCGCAAGATCCACCAGGCCGCGGGCCTCTGCGTCGAAGCCTGGAACCGGGGCGACGCCCAAGAGGCGAAGCGGCTCTACCGGGAAGTGGTGGACCTTTCCCAGCAAATCCTCGAGCTCCTTTCGCAGCTTCGTGTGAGCGAGGGCGCACGCGCTTGAGCGCCCTCGCTCGATTGACGCTCGATTGCGGCGCCGGGGCAACAGGTTCTCCGGCGAAACAGATCGGGCAGCGCACAAAAACGACGCCCACGAGCAACGCTGAGCAGCGACGCCCACGGGCAATGCTCCCGAGTAACACACTAGAGCAAGACGCTTGAGCACCACACACAAGCGGCGCTCACGAGCAACACTCAACGACACAGATAGGGAGTGTCTGGCAGCCCCCCAACCCCTTACGCTCTCGGCCCCGCCAGCGGGACCGGGGCCCCCTCCCGCTCGCTTTCACCTCATGCACCAACGCCCCGACGGCCGCTGTTTGGCCAGTCCAGACAAAGGATCCGTCTCCTTGTGACTCGGTTTGTTAAAATGGTATAATGAAGCCTGCTTTCTTGGGCGCCTGTCTTCCGGTGGGTTTTCCTTCGCGCCCGGGAAGGCCTCTTGAAGAAGGGTGGTCGGCCACCGTGCTGGGGCTTTTGCGAAAGCTGTTTGACACGCAAGATAAGGAGCTTCGCCGCCTGTCGGAAAAGGTCGCGCAGATCAACGCGCTCGAAACCGAGATGGAAAGGCTGAGCGACGAGGAGCTGCGGGGGTTAACCCCCAAGTTTAAGGAGCGCCTCGCCCGGGGCGAAAGCCTCGATGACCTGCTGCCCGAAGCCTTTGCCGCCGTGCGGGAGGCCGCCAAGCGCACCATCGGGCAGCGCCACTACGATGTGCAGCTCATGGGCGGCATCGTCCTCCACGAGGGGCGCATCGCCGAGATGAAAACCGGCGAAGGTAAGACGCTGGCAGCGACGCTGCCGGTTTACCTCAACGCCCTCTCGGGGCGCGGCGTCCACGTGGTGACGGTCAACGATTACCTGGCCCGCCGCGACGCCGAGTGGATGGGCGCGATCTACCGCTTTCTAGGGATGTCGGTCGGCGTCATCGTCCACGGCCTCACCTTTGAAGAGCGGCGCCGGGCCTACGCTTGCGACATCACTTACGGGACCAACAACGAGTTTGGCTTTGACTACCTCCGGGACAACATGGTGACCCATCCCTCCCAGCTGGTGCAGCGGGAGCTTTATTATGCCATCGTCGACGAGGTGGACAGCATCCTCATCGACGAGGCGCGCACGCCGCTCATCATCTCCGGCCCGGTGGAGCAGTCGACCGACCTCTATTACAAGTTCGCAAAGCTCGTCACCCGCCTCAAGCGGGACGAGGACTACACCGTCGACGAAAAGGCCCGCACCGTCTCCATCACCGAAGAGGGCGTCGCCAAAGTCGAGCAGATGCTCGGCATCGACAACCTCTACGACGAACAGCACTTTGAGCTCACGCACTACCTCAACCAGGCGCTCAGGGCCCTGACCCTCTTTAAGCGGGACCGGGATTATGTGGTCAAAGACGGCCAGGTCATCATCGTCGACGAGTTTACCGGCAGGCTCATGTTTGGCCGGCGCTACTCCGACGGCCTGCACCAGGCCATCGAGGCCAAAGAGGGCGTCAAGATCGAGCGGGAGAGCCAGACCCTCGCGTCGATCACCTTCCAAAACTACTTCCGCATGTACGAGAAGCTGGCGGGCATGACCGGCACCGCCAAGACCGAGGAAAACGAGTTTATCAAGATCTACGGCATGGACGTGGTCGTCATCCCGACCAACCTGCCGATGATCCGCCAAGATTTGCCCGACTTGGTCTTTAAGACCGAAGAAGCCAAGTTTCGCGCCGTCGTAAACGACATCGAAGAACAGCACAAGACCGGCCGGCCGGTCCTAGTGGGCACCATATCCATCGAAAAGTCGGAAAGGCTCTCCGCCATGCTCCGCAAGAAGGGCTTGCCGCACCAGGTGCTCAACGCCAAGTACCACGAGAAAGAGGCGGAGATCATCGCCCAAGCGGGCCGCCTTGGCGCGATCACCATCGCGACCAACATGGCCGGGCGGGGCACCGACATCCTCCTCGGCGGCAACCCGGAGTTCCTGGCCAAGGAGCAGCTGCGCAAAGAGGGCTTTTCGCCCGAAGCGATCGCCTGGGCCACCGGGCGGTACGTGGCTTCGGCTACGGCAAACGGCGTGGCTCAAGACGGGAAAGCAGTCAGCGCGGAGCCCGATCCGGAAGAGGTCGAAAAGGCCCGCGCCCGCTACCAGGAGCTCTACGCCGAGTATAAAAAGCAGACCGACGCCGAGCGGGAAAAGGTGCTGGAGCTCGGCGGGCTTTACATCCTGGGCACCGAGCGTCACGAGAGCCGGCGCATCGACAACCAGCTCCGAGGCCGCGCCGGCCGCCAGGGTGATCCCGGCGCCTCGCGCTTTTACGTCTCCCTCGAGGACGACCTCATGCGCCTGTTTGGCTCCGAGCGGATCTCGGGCATCATGGAGCGCTTGGGCTGGGATGACGACCAGCCCATCGAGCACAACCAGATCACCAAGGCCATCGAGAATGCCCAGCGCCGGGTGGAAAGCCATCACTTCGACATCCGCAAGCAAGTCCTCGAGTTTGACGACGTCATGAACCGCCAGCGGGAAGTGATCTACGAGACCCGCCGCAACGTGCTGATGGGCCAGGGCGTTCAGGAGCGGGTGCAAGAGATCATCGAAAAGACCTGCCAGCAGCTGGTGGACGCCCACTGCGACGAAAAGGTGTACCCCGAAGAGTGGGACCTCGAAGGGCTTGTCCAACGTTATAAGGACACCTTTGCCGGCGAGGCCCAGGTGACGCTCGACGAATTGCAGGGCCTCAACCGGGACCAGATCAAGGAGCTCCTTTGGGAGCGGGCCCGGACGGCCTACGCCCAGCGGGAGGAGCGCATCGGCTCCGCCGCGTTGCGGGAGCTTGAGCGCTCGATCGTGCTCCACTTCATCGATCAAAAGTGGATGGAGCACCTGCGGGGCATGGACGATCTCCGGGAAGGGATTGGACTGCGGGCCTACGGGCAGAAAGATCCCTTGCTCGAGTACAAGTTTGAAGCGTACCAGATGTTCCAGGCCATGATGGCCGAAATCGAGCAGTCGGTGGTCACCACGCTGTTCCGCATCCGGGTGGTGGACCAGAGTGTCGCGGCCCGGACCGCGGAGCAGGCGCGCCAAGAGTCGGAGGCGCGGTTGCGCCATGCGGTCACCAACCGGGATCCGGGCGGCCGGCAGGCCGCGGCAGTGCAGCAGAGGAAGGTGGCGAAAGTCGGCCGCAACGATCCGTGCCCTTGCGGCAGCGGCAAAAAGTACAAGAAATGTTGCGGGGCATAGCCCCGTTAATCTTTTCACCGGCGTGGGAGGGGACGAGATGATCGACAAGGCAGAGATCAAGGATAAGCTGGCCGACCTGGGGCGTCGGATCGAGGAAATGAGGGATTATCTTTGACATTCCGGGCCTGAAAGAGCGCATCGCCGGGCTGGAGCAAAAGATGGCGCAGCCCGACTTTTGGGACGATCCCGCCAAGGCCAAGGAGACCAACCAGGAGCTCGCGCGGCTCAAAGACACCGTCGCGGCGTGGGAAAAGGTTTACAGCAAGCACCAGGACCAGATGGTCCTCTTTGAGCTGGCCGACGAGGAGGACGACGCCGACGCCTTGGGCGAGGTGGCCGCGGAGCTCGCCGGGCTGCAAAAGGACGTCGAGTCGCTGGAGCTTTCCTCCCTGTTAAACGGCGAGTACGACAGCTACAATGCGATCCTTTCGATCCATCCCGGAGCGGGCGGCACCGAAGCCCAAGACTGGGGCCAGATGCTGCTCCGCATGTACACCCGCTGGGCGGAAAACCGCAATTTCGAGGTGGAGATGCTCGACTATCTTCCCGGGGAAGAGGCGGGGGTCAAGAGCGTCACGCTGCTCATCAAGGGGCACAACGCCTATGGGTATCTCCGGGCGGAAAAGGGTGTGCACCGCCTGGTGCGGATTTCGCCCTTTGACGCGTCGGGCAGGAGGCACACCTCCTTTGCGTCCGTCGACGTGCTGCCCGAGGTCGAGCAGGATGTGGACGTCGAGCTCAACCCCAACGACCTTCGCATCGACACCTACCGGGCTAGCGGCGCCGGCGGCCAGCACGTCAACAAGACCAGTTCGGCCGTGCGGATCACCCACATCCCGACAGGGATCGTCGTCCAGTGCCAGTCGGAGCGATCGCAGCACGCGAACCGCGAGGCGGCGATGAAGATTCTCCTTTCTAAGCTGGTCGAGCGCAAGCTTATGGAGCAGCAGCAAAAGCTGCAGGAGCTCCGGGGCGACCAAGGGGAGATCGCCTGGGGCAACCAGATCCGCTCGTACATCTTTTGCCCCTACACGCTGGTCAAGGACCACCGCACCGACACCGAGGTCGCCAACGTGCAAGCCGTGATGGACGGCGAGATCGACGTGTTCATCGAGGCGTATCTCAGGAGCCAAAAGAGCGCCAGCGCCTCGCAAGTCGCTAAGTAGGCGAACGAGGATGATCCGATTGCGCCGTGCGGCCGTCCTCCTTGCGGTGGCGGCCGCCCTTCTCGTTGTATCGCAGCTCGTCTTGCCCCGGACCGTGGAGACGAGGATCGAAAAAGAGCTGCAGAGCGCTCTTCCGGGCGCACGGTTCGTGCGCGCGAGCGTCGAGGCGTCGCCCGGCCTCAAGCTCCTTGCCGGGCGCATCGACGAAGTCGACCTGGACCTGAGGCGGGTGCCTCTAGGCGATCTGGTCGTCGACGCCCTCCTGGTGGACGGCCGTGGGCTCATCGTGGACGTGCCGCGGCTCGTCCAGGGCCGGGGCGTGGAGATCAAAGAGGCCGAGGAACTCCGGGCGACGCTGGTGATCGCCGAGGCCGACCTCAACGAGTACTTTTGGAGCCAGGTGCACGAAGCCAGGTTTTTCCGGGTTTCCCTCGACAAGGGAAGAGCCCTTTTGACTGGAGAAGTGAATCTCCTGGGCCGGTCGCTGGAGGTGTACGTGAGCGGGGTTTTTCGCGTCGAAGGGCCTGCCAGCGTCGCCTTCATTCCCGAGGAGGTCAGCCTCCAAAACGCCCGGTTGCCTGAGGCGCTCTTGGATCTCATCACACAGGAGTGGGCGGTCGTTCTCGACATCGGCAAGACGCCCTTTGACCTGGCGCTCGACGAGCTTCACATCGAAGACGGCCAGCTGTTGATTTACGCCTCGCGCCCACCCGAGGTTAGCTGAGAAACCGGAGCCCGACACGCTGCCAGCACCGGAACGCGACGCGCTTTGAGCGCCGAGACAAGACGGGCGGCGGGCGCCGGGACGGGACGTGCCGTGATCGGGTGCTGTGAGCTGGGTGACATCCTGCGGCAAACGGGCGTCGTAAGCTGGATCTTGTGGCGTGCTGCAAGCGGCGAGGCGGCCGCTTTGGGCTTTGGCAGGTGGTAGGAGGCTTTAGCAGGAGGCAGGGGAGCAGCGCGGCAGCGCCAAGGGCGGCAAATTGCACCGGACGGGTACTTCGCGACGGCTAACGCCGGCAAGGGGGGTGTTCCTCCGTGACATCCAACCGAAATGGGAGTCGGGCCGCGCTCGCCATGGGACTGGCTCTCTCCATCCTCCTCGCTGCCGTGATCGCCGTCGCGTGGACAACCTTGTGGCCTCGCCACGTGAGCGAGCAGGCGATGACGCAGGTGGCCGTCGTGGTCGACGGGGAAGAGGTCGCCCACCTCGTCGAAAGGCTGTTATCCGGCCAATTTGACCCGCCCTACCAATCCGGCGAAGGCCAAGCCGGTGAAACCGCCCAAACCGCGCAAACCGCCCAAACCTTGCCTGGCCAAGCCGAAATTCCGGCGCTGTTGCAAGGAGACGGCCAGCAACAGAACCACCTGCAGGAAGACCTACTTGAGATGGCTGGGCTCCAGGGCCCCGCGTTTGAGGATCCCGGCGCTGCGTGGGAAGCCGTGCTGCAGGGCCTGCGGGAAGCTGGCGTCACCGGCGTGGGCCTCCACGAATGGACCCTTTCGGACGCTGCCAGCAAGGGCCAGGTGTTTCTTGTCACCAAGGCCGACCTGGACGCGATGGAGTCCCCCTTGGCGCTTCGTTTGCCGCCGGGGCTCCCCGGCGACGCTATCGTGGTGGGCTGGGGGTCCAAGGCCGATCCTTGGGTGGTTCAAGCGCTCGCGCGGCTTTTGCCCCAGGTCGCCGTGGAGCTTCCCCCCAACGAGTTCGACGACACTCCCCTTTGGCTCTTGCCGGACGTTTTGCCCGCCCGAATCGTGCTCGGGCTTCACCCTGGGGAAGTGGAGCGCATCCGCCGGGCGGGGCTTGACATCGTTCCCCGCATCCAGGGCGAAGCATTTGAAACTCCCGAAGAGCTCCAACGCCGTTTTCAAGGCCTTGGGGACGGACCAATCTTATTCAAAGGGGTCCAAGCAGCAGGATTTCCGCATCACGTGACGCTGGTTGGCAGTCTCCTCAGGGAGGCGGGCTCTTCCATCGGGTTGATCGAGTTTGCTCCTCAGCGCGGTCTCAACCAACTGGCGCGCCTTGTGGATTATCGCGCCGTCCGGGTGCACAGCATCACCGACCGGGAGATGCAGGCCGGCATCGACCAGAAGATCGCGGTCGAACGGTGGCTGCGGGCGGTGCGAGAGCGGCAGGTCCGCCTCCTCTACGTCCGCCTTTTCCCGGACGTCTCCTTGGAAGAAAATCTCGAGTATCTCGCCCAGATCGCGCAAGCGCTCGAGGACGCAGGTTACCATCTGGGCCGGCCGTCGCTTCCTGCGGCGCCGGCGACGCCCTGGTGGAAGCTGGCTTCCATCGCCCTGGTGGCCGGCGCTTGCGCCGGTTGGGTCGGATGGATCCTGATCGCCCGGGCGCTCTGGCCCGCCCGGACGGTGCAGGTTGTTTGCCTCGTTGGCGGCGCGCTGCTCGCCTGTGGGGCCTTTGTTGCTTTTTGGCTGAAAGGGTATACCGTGCTCGCCCGCCAGGGGATCGCCCTGCTCGTCGCGCTCAGTTTTCCGGTGGCGTCTACCCTCATCGCGACACGAGCGGCCGGCAGTCCTCCGGTGACCGCCGGTCGGGGAGCTGCAGCCGGCCCAGGAGCGACAGGCGGTCCGGGAGCAACTGCGAATTCGCTTGCCGCTCTCAGTTCACAAGAAACTGCTCCTCCGTCGGAAAACGCCGGATCACCGGAAGGCGGCGTCCCACCAGCAATTGCCGTCCTGGCAGCGACCGGCAGCCCGAGAGCAACCGCCAGCCCGGCAGGAACCGCCGTCCCAGCAGTAGCTGTGGGCCCGCGTGAAGCGGCTGCTCACGTTGCCGCCGCGGGGGACAGAGACCGCCCTACCGAGCAGGTGCGGGGCATCCCGCAGCCTCCGTCCATGCCATCCCGCCTCGTTCGGGCGGCTGCGGGCTTTCTCCTCGCGGGAGCGGTGACGTTCCTCGGAGCCCTGTGCGTGGCGACGCTTCTTACCGAGGTCCGCTTCCTCCTCAAGATCGAAGAGTTTCGCGGCGTCAAGCTGGCGCACCTTGCGCCCTTGGTGACGTTGGCGGTGATTTTGGCGGCGCCGGTCTTGGGTTTAGAGCGGCTTTTCTCCAAGAGAGAGGAAAGTCGCTCCTGGCTTCGCTCCTTCCTGGCTCTTTTCCGAAGCTGGATGAACCAAACGATCCGCGTCTGGGAACTTTGCGCGGCTTTGGTCATCCTTGCGTTCGTCGGCGTTTACCTCGTCCGCACGGGCAACGAAGGCCTGCCCGTCCCCGCCCTGGAAGCGGCGCTCAGGCGCTGGCTCGAAGAGAGCTTTTTCGCACGGCCCCGGACGAAAGAGGTGTTTATCGGGCACCCGGCGCTCTTCGTGGCGCTGGCTTTCTGGAGGGAAAAGGACACCTGGCGAAGCCGCGCTCTAAGGATCGGGACGCACGCCCTTCTCATCCTCGGCGCCATCGGGCAGATTTCGATCATCAACACCTTTGCGCACGCCCATACGGCCCTGCTCGTCTCGCTGGCTCGTACCTTCTACGGGGCGATCTTGGGCCTTCTCCTCGGCGCGGCAGCGGTCTTGGCGCTGGCGTGGGTCGTAGACCGTCGCCGTGGCTGGACGGTGGAGAAGGAAAAGAACACGCGCGGCATGGCCGGCGGGCCAAAAGGGGCCGCCGGCAAGGCAGCGTTGGGCTCGCAAGGCTCGTCGAGGAGCGGGTAAGAGCGTGCGCGTCGTGGTGTCGGGTTATTACGGCTTTGGCAACACGGGCGACGAGGCCGTGTTGCGGGGGCTCATCACCGCTCTCCGCCGCGCCGGCTCGGTCGAGATCACGGTCCTGAGCGGCAACCCCCAGGAGACGCAGGCGCTGCACGGCGTTGAAGCCGTCGACCGGTACAGCCTCGCCGCCATCTGGAAGGCTTTTCGCCGCGCCGATCTGGTGATCAGCGGGGGAGGAGGGCTTCTCCAAGACCGGACGAGCGCCCGCTCTTCCTTATATTACCTGGCGGTGATCGTCCTTGCGGCGGCGGCCGGAAAGCCGGTGTACGTCTACGGCCAGGGAGTCGGCCCCCTGCGGCGCCGCTGGCTGCGGCGGGCTGCAGGCGCGGTCTTGCGGCGCGCCCGCGGCATCGGGGTGAGGGACGAGGCGTCGCGGGAGCTTTTGGAGGCGTGTGGCATCCCGGCGTCTTGTGTCCACGTCACCGCTGATGCGGCCTTTGCCCTTGAAACCCCGGATCCGGAGCAGACGAAACAGGCTCTTGAAGCGATCGGGGTCGCACCCGGCGAACCGTTGATCGGTGTGGTCTGGCGCTGGCCGCTGGACCCGGCTGTTCCGGGTGGAGCGGGCCTTTCATCCATTCCGTCGTCTCCGGATCGCTTGGCCTCTACATCCGCTCGGGCCTCTCAGGGCTCTCCGTTCTTCTTCTCTTCATCCATTCCCTCAATGTCTTCGCCGCCGGCTCGACCCTCTCGAGCCTCCCCGAGGTCGTTGGGGTCTCAAGGAGCATCGCAAGGCTCCGCTGAAGCCGCGCCAGCCCTCGTCGTGACCGGTGGTTCCAGCCAACACAGCGCCGAAACCGGCGCCCGTGACCGCTACAGGCAAGAAGTGGCGCAGGCGGTCGCGGCGCTGGCGAAAAAGCTCGGCGCCAGGGTGGTCGTCATCCCGTTTCATCCCCAGCAGGACGAAGCCGAAGCCGAGGCCTTTTGCCAGGCCGTGCACGAGGCGGGGGCCGACGCCCTCTGCGTCCGCCGCAGCGACACCAACACTCAGCAAAACAGTCATGGAGTCAGCGAGCGGGGCGGGTTTCGCGATCCCGAGCATCTTTTGGCGCTGGTTGGGGGGATGGATCTCGTGCTCACCGTCCGCTACCACGGCCTCGTGTTTGCGGCTCTCGCGGGAAGGCCGGCGGTCGCGCTCGCATACGACCCGAAAGTGCGTCAGCTAGCCGAGGCGCTGGGCGTGCCGTGGCTGGATCCGGGAGAAGCCCCCTCGCGCCTTTCCTACGTCTTAGAGGAGGCGTGGCATGAGCGGGCGTCCCTCGGCGAGAATCTTACCCACCGGGCGGCGCGCTTTCGCGAACGAGCGCTCGCCGAGGGGGAGAGGGCTTTGGCGCTGGCGTCGGCTTTGCCCCCGCTGCACCAGGGGAGCCGCGTCGACGTCCTTGGCGTGGGCGTCGACGTGGTAACGGCCCAGGAAGCGGTGGACAGGCTCGTCGAGCTTTGGGAAAAAGGCGGCTCGCACCAAGTCGTGACGCTCAATCCCGAGATGATCATGGCGGCGCGGCAGGACCCGCGCCTCAAGGACGTGTTGCGGCAAAGCTCGCTGGTGGTAGCCGACGGCATCGGCGTCGTGTGGGCTTCGCGGGTGCTGGGCCGGGCTCTTCCGGAACGGGTGGCGGGGGTGGATCTCGCGAGCGCCGCGATCGCTCGGGCGGCGGCCCAAGGTCGCACCGTCGCCCTCGTCGGAGGCAAGCCCGGCGTCGCCGAAGAGGCGGCGAAAAGGCTTCAAGCGCGCCATCCTTCGCTCCGGGTGACGGTCACCCATCACGGGTACTTTACTGACGCGGAAAGCGACGCCGTCGTCGCCGAGATCGCCCGCCAGGGGGTTGACTTGCTTCTCGTGGGCTTGGGAGCGCCCAAACAGGAGTTTTGGATCCACCAAAACCTTCACCGCGCCGGGGCCCGGGTGGCGATGGGCGTCGGCGGCGCGCTGGACGTCTTTTCCGGCAGGGTGCGCCGGGCGCCCGCAGCTTGGCAGCGCCTCGGTCTCGAGTGGGCGTACCGCCTCCTTCAGGAGCCGAAAAGGATCCGGCGGATGGCGGCGCTGCCCCGTTTTGTCGCAGCCGTGCTTTCGCAAAAGTGGCTGAAGCGAGGAGACGCGCCATGAGCAGAGTCAGGAGGACGATCACGAGTTACCTGGGCGTGATCTTGGGCGGGGCATTGGTCGCCTTGGCGCTCAACTGGTTTCTCGTGCCCAACCGGATCGCCGCCGGCGGCGTGAGCGGCCTGGCAACAATCACCCACTACGTCTTTGGTTGGCCGGTGGGCGTGACGATGCTGGCGGTCAACCTTCCCCTTTTTCTTGCCAGCATCAAGGTGCTGGGGCCGCGCTTTGGCGTCAAGACGGTCATCGGCACGGTGGCGACGTCGGTCCTCGTTGACCTGACGGCGCCCTACATCACCCCTTTGACGCAAGACGCCGCCCTGGCCGCGATCTACGGCGGCGTTCTGACGGGAGCAGGCATCGGCATCACCTTCCGCTTTGGCGGCTCGACGGGGGGCACCGACATGGCGGCGCGCCTGCTCAACCATTACACGGCGATCAGCGTGGGGCGCTCGCTCTTGATCTTTGACGGCATCGTCATCGGCCTCGCGGCGATCACATTTAACCCCGAGCTCGCGCTCTACGCCTTCCTTTCGGTCTTTCTTACCAGCAAGACGATCGACGTGATGCAGGAGGGCTCAACTTACGCGAAAGGGGCGTTTATCATCTCCCAAAGGGCGAGGGAGATCGGTAACCGGATCCTGTACGAACTCGACCGGGGCGCGACCGCGCTCAAGGGCGAAGGGCTTTACACCAGGGAAGACCGGGAAGTGCTCTTTGTCATCGTCGCGCGGCACGAGATCCAGCAGCTGCGCGAGCTCGTGCACAGCGAGGATGCCAATGCTTTCATGGTGATCACCGACGTCTCGGACGTGCTGGGCGA
>PKEU01000193.1 GCA_002919195.1 bacterium | reverse complement strand
AGGCAGATCCAGCAGCGACAGGGCGGCCTCGTAGCCCCCTTCGATGGTAAAGTCGCCGTCCTTGATCAGCCCGGCGTCCAGCTCGCGCCCTTGCGAGAGGGCGGCGACGCGGCACCCCTCGAGGCGTTCTTCGCTGTTGGTCAGGTCCCCCAAGGGACCCCGGATGATCCCGACTCGGGTGTGGCCCAAGCGGTAAAGATAAAGCATCGCCTGGCAGGCCGCTTCCAGGTTGTTGACGCCGACGGAGGGCACGTCCACCGCGCCCGAGGAGGACGAAAAGAGGACCGTCGGGATGGCCGCCTGCCTGATCAGCATGAAATGGCGGCTCTCCAGGTGCGGCGTGCTGAGGAGCAGGCCGTCGATTCCCCGCGACTTCAGCGACGAAAGGTACTCAAGCTCCTGCTCCCTGTGGCCGTCGTGCTCAAAGAGGTGCATCGAAGCGCCGTTTTGCACCAGCACGGAGTGGATCCCCTTGATGACCCGCATGATGTGGGGGTTTTGCATATCGGAGATCACCACCGAGATGTTGGCCGCTTTGGCCCGGGGAGGCGAGGGGCTGGGCTTGGGCATTTCGTAGCCCATTTCCTGGGCGATCCTCAGCACTCGCTCCCGGGTCTCTTCCCGCACCAGGGTGCTCCCGTTGAGCGCGCGAGAGACAGTTGTCGGACTGACTTGGGCGGCTCGTGCGATGTCGTAGATGGTGACGTGAGCGATCGGGCACACCTCTTTCACAATTGGGAAAATGACAAGTCATCTAGTTTCATGAAATGGCACTCGGTATATTGCGATTAATTCTGTGGAGTGATAGGAAATCCTCCTTTAAGCGACAAACGGGATAACGGAGATAACATTGAAATGAAATGAAAGGCCGTGTCACATGCAGCAAAGCGCATGGAAGGATATCATCAAAGGGCTCGTGGTAGAGGGCTCTCAAATCGAGGGTTCTCGCTCATGAGCTCTTGCCCAAGATTTTCGATGTCCGCCGGCATCGAACGAAGGGAGGGAAAGCTTTGGACCTCCAGCAAGTGCGAGCCATCGCGCGCTCGTTTCCTGGGGTGACGGAAGCGCCCCATCACGATAAGACGTCGTTTCGCGTCAAGGGGAAAATCTTTGCAACGGCAACTCCTGATGGGACGCACGTCCACATTTTCGTCGACGAACACGCGGTCCGGGCTGCCGTGGCCACCAGCCCCGCTTGTGAGGAGCTGTGGTGGGGCAAGCGGCTGGCGGGCGTCCGGATCCGGTTGGCCGGGGCGGATGAAGGACTCGTCGCCGAGCTTCTGGAAGATGCCTGGAAAAGGAAGGCGCCTAAGAGTCTTTGGAAGTGAGGTGGCCGGAGTGGCTCACTACATCGTGCGGGCGCGGCTCAAGCAGGACCTGGCTCGGGAGCTCAGGGAAAAGCTCGACGCCGGCGAGTTTCGCTCGATCCGGCCCTTTGGCATGGGCCTTTCCGATGCGTTGGAAAAGGCCCGCAAAGACCCCCAAACCGGGGAGGCCGTGTGGGAGGAACAGTGCTTTTGCAACCCGCCCTTGGCCCAGGAGCGGAAAGCGGTGCTCGACCGCTACTTTGACGACATCACGACCCGTGAGGTCTCGGCAGGGGAAGGGTGGCGCGAGATCGAAGGCTTCCCGCCGTTGTGGGATTAACCTTGGGAGAACACTTTCATGAGCGTCAAGGCAAGAAGGCTTGAACGTTCGCAAGGGCCCTCGGGGGTTGCCCGGCTCATTAGGCTTCTTCCCGGGGTTGTAGCAGCGGCGCTGATCATGGTGTTAGCGCTTCCCTTAGCGGGCTGGATTGGGGGATGGCTCCTTCGCCTGCAGGGCGTCGATCCCGAGAGCGCCTCCAGCCCCGTGTCAGGCGTGCCGGTCGCCATCTTACTGGGGATTTTGGCGCGCAACCTGCTTCCGCTGCCCCAAAGCCTACATCCAGGAATCCAGTTTGCCAGGAAAGCCGTGCTGCAGCTCGGCATCGTGCTGGTAGGCATCAAGCTGAGCCTTCTTGAGGTCGTCCGGCTGGGGCTATGGGGGATCCCCATCGTCGCGGTCTGCATCGCGGCGGGGCTGGTCTTGGTCATCGGATTTAACACCCGCCTTGGCCTACCTTTCCGCCTTGGAACGCTGATTGCCGCCGGAACGGGGATCTGCGGCGTGACCGCCATCGTCTCCGTCGCGCCGGCGATCGAAGCCGACGAAAAGGAAGTCGCCTACGCCGTAGCCAACGTCACCCTCTTTGGCCTGATCGGCATGCTGGCCTACCCCTATCTCGCGCCTCTCTTGTTTGACACGCCGGAGCAGGTGGGCCTGTGGCTGGGCGTGGCGGTGCACGACACCTCCCAGGTGGTGGGGGCGGCGCTCACCTACCGGGAGGTGTTTGGCGACGATACGGCGTTTCAGGTGGCGACGGTGACCAAACTCACCCGCAATCTCTTTTTGATCGCGGTCATCCCGTTGCTCTCGCTTTACTACTTTCGCAGCGGAAAAGGCGCCGCGCGGCGCTCCGGGGCGCGGCTTCGGCTAAGCCAGCTGGTGCCCACCTTTATCCTCGGTTTTCTCCTGATGGCGCTTCTTCGCACCCTCGGCGACGCGACCGCGGCGGCAGGCGGGGCGGCTTTTGGCCTGTGGTCCCTCGAAACGTGGAGCTCTCTGGTGGCCGCGCTAGGGGATGTGTGGGGCGCCAAGTACTTGCTGGGCACGGCCTTGGCGGCGGTGGGGCTCGGCACGCATTTTTCGGTGTTTAGGGGCGTGGGCTTTAAACCCTTTCTCGTCGGCCTCGTGGGCGCGGTGCTGGTCGGCGTGGTGGGCATGATCATGGTCTTCTCTCTGGGCGGGTTGGTGCGTCTTTAATTGGGACATACCGCCCTGTACTCCAGCGCGCCTTCGTGGAAGGTGCGAAAGAGAGCGCGGCGTGTCGGTGCAAGCGGCGTCATGTGAGCGGCGTGGAAGTAAAAAAGCTTGGAAGCCGCGGGAAGCCCCAGTCCAACGGGGCTTTTTTGTTTCAGGACCTTAACATATGGGCCAGTATATTCACTAAATTTTGGGAGGAAAGACGCTGCGTGGGGATAAAGAATAGGACGCAGAACCAACACGTTTAGAAAAGTTTTTACGGAAAAGGGGTTGAGGCAGTTGCGCAAGTTTGTGCTGATGGTCGCCGCTGCGCTGGGTTTGGTCGCTTTGTTCGGCGGGGCGGCGATGGGGGTCAGCATCACGGTTTGGCACTCGATGACCACCACGCAGCAGGACTTGCTCGAAGAGATCACGGAGGATTTCCGCAGAGCCTATCCCGGCATCGAGGTCGAACTGGTCTACGCCGGCGGCTACGTGGATACGATGGAAAAAGCGTTGACGGCCCACGCCGCAGGCGCAGGCCCCCACGTGCTGCAGCTGGAGCAGACGCGAAGCGCCGTCTTTTACTATTCGGGAGCGCTTCTTTCCATCGACGAGTTTATCGACGGCCCCGACGGCATCGACCTCTCCGACTTTTCACCCACCATGCTGGGGGCGGTGACCTACGACGGCAAGCTGTACGGCCTTCCCTACAACGTGAGCACGCCGCTCCTCTACTACAACCGGGGGCTTTTCCTCGAGTCGGGCCTCAGCGGCGATGCGCCCCGGACCACCCAGGAACTCTTTGAGTTTGCCCGCAAGATCACCCGCGATACCGACGGCGACGGGAACCCCGACATCTACGGCTTTGACTTTTACGAATGGGGCTGGCTCTTTGAAGCCTGGATCGGGCGGCGCGGCGGGCGCGTCCTAAACGATGACCTGACTGCTTTTACGTTTAACTCCCAAGAAGCCGTCGAGATCATGGAGTTCGCCCAAGAGATGGTGAACCAGCACCAGGTGGCCCGGGCGCCCGGAAACTACAGCCAGTTTTGGAACGGGACCCTGGCCATGCGGGAACTTTCCACCGCTTCACTCGCCAACAACATCCGCTCGGCGGCCGAACACGGCATGGACATGGCCGTGGCTCCCCTGGTTTGCGATGTCGAGTGCTACGCGCCCATCGGCGGCGGAAACTTCTTTTTGATGAACACCGGCACCCGTGAGCAGCAGGAGGCCGCGTGGAAATACCTGCGGTTTATCACCAACACCGAAAACCTCGCACGCTTTTCCGCAGGGTCGGGATATATGGCAGGCCGGCGGTCGGCCTTTGAGCACCCGATCTTGCTGGAGAAATTCCTCGAGCAGCCTGAGTTTCGCGTGACCTACGAGCAGATGGACACGGCTTATCCCCGGCCCAAAGTGCCGTTTTGGCAATCGGACGTGGCGCCGCTTTTGACCGGGTTTTTCCGAGTGCAGTTTGCCGAAAACGGCAACGTGCGCCAATACCTTGACCAAGCCGTGGAAAAGGCAAACCAGCGCCTGATGGAGTGGAGGAGCGAGCTGGGGCTGTAGTCCTTTGGGGTAGTCCCCCCAGGGGTTGCTCCCCTCAAAGTCTCCGCCGGCGCCGCAGGGCCATGGTTGACACGCCCAGCCAGAAAGGGTATGTCATCCATGGCCTTTTCGCGTTTCGGAAAGCGAATTTCTTTTGCGTTTAATAATCTCGGTGTGCCGCAAAGGAACGCTCTAAGGCCGCTTTTGGCTGAAGGTGTCTATCGTCCCACCGGCTCCTAGCGCGATCGCCTCGAGAGGAAGTTTGGTTCATAGAATGAATTAAGTACAGGAAACGTTTTTGGTTGGACCGACTTTCCAGAGAGCAGGAGGGGCGCTCGTGAAGGACTTTTTTCACAAGCGACGGGCGCTGATGGAACGGCTCCAAGAGCTTGAACCCGCCATGGCGGAAATCGCAGAAGCCATCGCTCGAGCCGTCGCCCAGGGCCACACGATCTTCGCCTGCGGCAACGGTGGGAGCGCCGCCATGGCGCAGCATTTCACTGGTGAGCTGGTGGGCCGCTTTCAGCGCGAGCGGCGTTCGCTGCCGTCCGTCTGCTTCAACAGCGACACGTCGGTCTTGACGTGTCTCGTCAACGATTACGGGATCGAGGCCATGTTTCGCCGGCAGGTTGAGGGGCTGATGCGGCCGGGCGACGTGCTGCTTTGCTTTTCTACCAGCGGCAATTCGGCCAATGTGGTGGCGGCGTTGCAACGAGCCCGGGAGCTTGGGCACACGAGCGTCGCGCTTCTCGGCAGGGACGGAGGCAAGGCCAAGGGGCTTGCGACGTGGGAGCTCATCGTGCCGGAGCAAGAGACAGCGCTCATCCAAGAAGCGCATCTCGCCATCGTGCACTATATCTGCACCAGGGTCGATGCTGAGGTGATCGGCGGTGGAGCATCTTAGCCGAGAGATCGGCGAGCCGTCGGGAAATGAGATCATCGCCAACGGTTCGCACAAGAGCGGTGCGTTGGCTTACATCCTCGGATTGGACATCGGCGGCACCAAGACGGCGGCCGTGTTGGCGACGGCCGCGGGGAGGGTCTTGGACCGTTTCGAGGTCGCGACCCGTCCCGAGGAGGGATTCGAGGCTTCCTTCGCGCGCGTGCGCGCCGTCGGGGAAGAGGTGTTGCGGCGAGCCCAAGCCGCCGGACTTGAGATCTCGCACATCGGCGTCTCCGTCGGCGGCCCGCTCGATGTCGAGCGCGGCGTGATCTACTCCCCGCCCAACCTGCCGGGATGGGACGCGGTGCCCCTCAAAGAGCTGCTGGAGGAGCATTTTGGCCTGCCCGTGGTCGTCGAGCACGACGGCATGGCCGGCGCCTTGGCCGAGCACCGCTTCGGCGCCGGCCGGGGTTTGAAGCACCTGATTTTTTTGACCCTGGGCACGGGTCTTGGGGCGGGGCTGATCTTAAACGGCCAACCGTACCGGGGAGCGACCGGCGCCGCAGGGTCGGTCGGCCACGTCCGCATGGCGCAGGATGGACCGGTCGCTTGGGGCAAGGCGGGTTCGTGGGAGGCTTTCTCGTCAGGCACCGGCATCGGCAGGCTCGCCCACTGGCGGTATCCGGAGAAGTTTTCCCCGCATGTGACAGCCAAAGAGGTGGCCGAGAGGGCGATCCAACATGGAGATCCCGCGGCCCAGGCCGTCTTGGAGGAGGCGGGGGAGTATCTTGGCAAGGGTCTTGCCATGCTCGTGGACATTTTAAATCCCGAGATGATCATCCTCGGGAGCCTGGCTGTGCGGCTGGGCGACCACCTGCTGGGCCCCGCGCTCAGAGTCCTTGAGAGGGAAGCCGAACCCAGCGCCTTAGCGGCGGTCCGGATCGTCCCCTCGGAACTGGGGGAGCGCATCGGCGACCTCGCCTCGGTGGCCGGGCTCTTGGCGCGACTGGAAAGGGAAAAGGAGGCGCTCAAGCGATGACGGATCGTAAGAAGATCTGCCTTGACGGCGACTGGACGTTGTTTTACGGCCCCAACCAAGAGGTGGCGGCAAAGGCCGAGCGCCTTGCGACCCGGGAAGCGCTGGAGCAATCAGGCCTGCCTATGATCGACGCGAAGGTGCCCGGCAACTTCGAGCTCGCACTTTTGGATCAGGGCCTCATCGAAGATCCCTTTTTCGGGCTCAATATTCTCAAAGTGCAGGAGTTTGAAAGCTATCACACGTGGTACTGCCTGGAGTTTGACTATCAAGGGGTCGACGGCTCCGAGGCGCTGCTCTTTGAGGGCCTCGACACCTTTGCCCGCATCTACCTCAACGGCGAGCTCATCGGAGAGACCGACAACATGCTCATACCCCACGAGATCCCGGCTACGTCTTTGCGCGAGGGTGCCAACGAACTCGTGGTGCACATCCGCCCCGCCACGATCGAAGCCCGAAAGTACCAGCTGGAGGCGGGCGCGTTTGCTTTGCGTTATAACTACGACTCGCTTTACGTCCGCAAGGCGCCCCACTCCTACGGGTGGGACATCATGCCCCGTGCCGTCTCGTCGGGCATCTGGCGCTCGGTGTACCTGGTGAAAAAGCCGGCGGACCGCATCGAAGATGTGTACGTCTACACGGTTTCCATCGACAAAGGAGCCAAGCGAGCGCGCGTCGCTCTTTTTTACAACCTCGCCCTTTCGCAGGACAGTCTCAAAGGATACAGGATCAGGTTTCGGGGCGAGTGCCAAGGCAGCCGCTTCGAAGCCAGCCACGATGTGTGGCACACGGCCGGGATGCTGGAAGCTCACGTGGACAACTGCCGGTTGTGGTGGCCCCGGACCATGGGCGAGCCCCACTTGTACGACGTCACCATCGAACTTTGCAAAGGCGACCAGGTGATCGACACCAAGCGGCTCCGCACCGGCTTTCGCACGGTGGAACTGCGGCGGACCAGCGTCACGGACCTCGAGGGCAGCGGCGAGTTTTGCTTTTACATCAACGGCGAGCGCTTTTTTGTCATGGGCACCAACTGGGTCCCCGTGGACGCGTTTCACTCCCGGGACAAAGAACGCCTGCCCAAGATCCTGCCGCTGCTGGCCGACATCGGCTGCAACGCCGTCCGCTGCTGGGGCGGCAACGTCTACGAGGACGATCTCTTCTACAATTTCTGCGACGAAAACGGGATCGTCGTCTGGCAAGACTTCGGGCTTGCGTGCGCGGTCTATCCCCAGGACGACGGGTTTGCCAAGAAGCTTGAGGTCGAGGCCGAGACCGTTATCAAGCGGCTCCGCAACCACCCGTCGATCATCTTGTGGGCGGGCGACAACGAAGTCGACAGCGCCTACACGTGGTCGGGGCTCCGGCGCGATCCCAACGACAACCGGCTCACCCGGGAGGTATTGCCGGCCGCGGTCCGAAGGCACGATCCGGCAAGACCCTACCTGCCGAGTTCGCCCTACTGCGATCGAGAGGCTTTTCAACGGGGCTTCGACTACCTCCCCGAGCAGCACATCTGGGGGCCGAGGGACTACTACAAGAGCCCCTTTTACGTCAACACGCTGGCGCACTTCGCGAGCGAGGTCGGCTTTCATGGCTGCCCCTCGCCGGAGTCGATCAGGAAATTTATCTCCCCCGAAAAACTGTGGCCGTGGCAAGGAAACGACGAGTGGCTGGTCCACGCCTCCATGCCCGAGGTCAACTTTAGCGGGCCGTATGCCTACCGTATCGAACTGATGGCCAAACAGATCCGCGAATTGTTTGGCAAGATTCCCGACAACTTGGAGGAGTTCTCGTTAGCAAGTCAAATCGCACAAGCCGAGGCCAAGAAATTCCTCGTCGAGTTTTTCCGCACCGGCAAGTGGCGCAGGACCGGCATCATCTGGTGGAATCTGATTGACGGCTGGCCCCAGTTTTCCGACGCGGTCGTCGACTACTACCTGGATAAGAAGCTGGCGTATCACTACATCAAGCGTTCCCAGGAGCCGGTGTGCCTCATGTGCCGCGAGCCTGCCAACTGGAGGCTGACGCTCGTCGGGTGCAACGAGACGCTCCGGGAGGCCCCGGTGTCGTTTACGGTGAAAGATCTTTCTACCGGAAGCGTCGTGGCGCAAGGGGAACGGGTGATCCCGCCTAACGGCCGCGTCGACCTGGTCGATCTCGACTACTCGATCAGCGTCCAAACGATCTACCTCATCCAATGGACGCACGAGGGCCGGTGGCACAAAAACCATTACCTAGCCGGAAAGCCCGCGTTTGATCTCGAATGGTACGTCGCCCTCATGCGTGAGGCGGATTTGCTGGCAGGGAAGTAGCGAGCGCTGAGCCAACAGGATCTTGCATGACAATCGTTTGCCAAACGTTTGCTAAGGTCGGGGGTCCCCAGCGGCGTCGGGCGGGCCGTCGCGACCCCTCACCGCGAGGGCCAACGGCCCAGTTTCACCGACAGCACAAAGGGGAAATGCGGCGTGGAGATCTGGCGACAAAAGGGGAGCAGCTGGGAAGATGTCAAGCACGCCAACGTCGCGGTGGTGCTCAGCGCCATCCGCCGCTTTGGCCCCATCTCGCGCACCGAATTAGCCGAGCTGACCGATCTCACTTCGGGCACCATCACCAACGTGACGTCACGCCTGCTGGAGCTGGGGTTGATCAGCGAGGCAGGGCAGACTGCTTCGCGAGGCGGGAGAAAACGGGTGCTCCTCAAGCTGCGGGAAGAGGCATGTGTTGCCATCGGCATCGAGATTTCCCGCCAGCACGTCTTTGGGGTGCTGGCCAACCTCAACGGAAAGGTCGTCTCCAGGGCCGAGGAGGCCACCGAGCCTGGTGAAGGACCCGTCCGGACCATCGCCCGGGTAGTCCAGATGATCGACCGCTTCAAAGAGGAGGCGGCGGGGCTCGAGTGTCCGGTGATCGGCGCCGGCATCGGTGTGCCGGGTCCCGTCAAGACCGACGAAGGCATCGTCACTACGCCGCCCAATTTCCCCGGGTGGCGGTGGATCCGCCTCAAAGACCAGGTCGAGAGCCGGTCGGGGCTGGACGTCCTCATCGATGACGACGCCCGCACGGCCGCGCTGGGCGAAGCTTGGTTTGGCGCAGGCCGCGACGTCGAGAGCCTGGTGTACATGTCGGTCGGAACGGGCATCGGCGCGGGCGTCGTGGTGGAGGGCCGCCTCTACCAGGGCGCGCACGGGTTGGCCGGCCAGATCGGGCACGCCAGCGTCGATCCCTTTGGCGCCCGTTGCGAGTGCGGCAACGTGGGGTGCCTTGAGCTCTTTGCCTCCTCGCCGGGGATTGTCCAGCTCGCCCGCAAGCGCCTGCAAGAGGGCGAGCCCTCGGTGCTGCACGAGTACGAAAAGGCGGGCGATCTCACGATCAACCGCATCTGCGAGAGCGCCGAAGCCGGCGACTTGGTCGCCGCCTCGGTGATGGAGACGGCGTGCACGTACCTTGGGACCGGCGTCGCCAACGTCATCAACGTGTACGACCCCCAGAAGATTGTCCTCGGGGGGAGCCTGGTGCGTGCCTATGAAATGCTCGTCGACCGGGTGAGGGCCATCGCGCGGGAGCGCTCCTTTGCCCACGGGGGCGAGACGCCCCAGATCGTCCGGAGCCAACTGGGCAAAGAAGCCAGCGCCCTCGGCGCCGTGGCCCTGGTGTTGGAGCGATTTTTCGCCGACCCGTTGGCCGCGATGAGCAAGGCGCAGGTGGGCGAGGCGTCAAAGTCGTGAGGGAGCGCTCACCGCAGCGATCGAGGCGGCCTGGCCCGGTGAACAGAGGCCTTGCCGTGGCCGCCGGCGAAGTGCAGAGTTTGGCGAGCGGCCGGCTAAGTCGGCCCAAGAGATCGGAGAGTGCTTTGGCTTACAAGATCAACCCAAAAGCCCCGATTCGCCGGGGCTTTCTTGTATCCGCGTGTTTGATGCCGACACGCTTGCCCGCGACTCCGTGATTACAGGCCCTGTCGTTCACCGTTTGCGCGATGCGAGCGACGTCATTAATGATGGTGTGTGTCTCCCCGGGGAGGTAGATAAGTGGATAGTTGTATTTCGAGCAACATTTCCTTAATAGTTTCCAATGCACCGCTCCTGTCTCGATGGATGGGCCAGGACGCGCTGGAGCCTTAAAGGAGCGTCAACCAGAGTGCCAGGCGCATCACTGTGCACGATGGGATCCCTCGATGCACATGCTTTTTTTACACCCTTGACGAACCTCTCGTTATGTTTCCGAATGATTAGTAAACCGACCAGTTTAAACGGTGGAGTGCCGGATGCACGGGAAGAGTCACCGCAAACGGCGGCGGGCCGGGGGGCCTACGTTGCGCGATGTGGCGGCGAGGGCTGGGGTCTCTCCGGGCACCGTTTCTAAAGTCATGAATGGGTCCCGCTCCATCAGCGAGGCGACGCGGCGCCGGGTGCAAGAGGCCGCGTTGGAGGTGGGCTACGTCGCCGCTCCTCGCGGGGCGGCGCAGCTTATGGGCGGGTATGCCGCCGTGATCTCGGGGCGGCGCGTCTACCCGCTTTCCAACAGTGAGTTTTACCAGCACGTGATGATCGGCATTGAGGACGGCCTGCGCGCCTTTGGTGGTTATCCGCTAACGCAGTCAGTCGACGGGGACGACCAGTCCTTGGAGGCTGTCGAACGGCTGGCTCTAAATGGGGCCGTCAGAGGGTTTATCTGCGTGGGTTGCGATGTGCCGCAAGCGGTCATCGACGTGTTTTTAAGAGCAGGGCGGCCGCTGGTCCTCGTTGACCACGTGGACGCCCAAGGGGCTGTCGACGCCGTTTTGAGCGATGGTTTAGGCGGCGGCCGTCTTGCGACCGAGCATCTGATCCAGCTTGGACACCGGTGTATCGCCTTTGTAGGAGGGCCTATGGACCACGCTCCTTTAGCCGAACGCTACCATGGCTTTCGCCTGGCGCTGGCGTTGCACGGCTTGGAGCCCTGGCATGCGGAGCCTTTAAGCGCGCCCGGTTTGTTTGGGTTTGACCTCGGCTGCAAGGCCGCCGAGGCGATCCTGGCTTCTAAATGTAAACCGACCGCTGTCGTCGCTGCCAACGACGAAGTCGCGGTGGGCCTTGTGCGTGGCCTGCGGGAGCGGGGTGTGAACGTGCCGGACGACATCTCCATAGTGGGCTTCGACGGCTGCCGCGTGGGAGAGTTTGTCGAGCCGCGGCTCACTACGGTGCGAGTGGCGGCCCAGGACATGGGGAAGCTCGCTGTCGCCTTGCTGGAAGGCAGGATTGAGCGTCCCGAACGGCCGGCGGCGCGGCATGTGACGCCTGTGGAGCTGGTGGTTGGCGGATCGACAGCGCCGTGGTCCAACTCAGAGCACAAATCGTCGTAAAGGATGGGAAGACGCCTGTGATCGGTTTTACCCTAGGGACGCTTTGGCAGCAGCACATGCGCGGCGAGCAGCTCTTGGAGGCGATGTGGACCCGGGGCTGTCGCTCGGTTGAGATTCATTTTCATCCCTATCGCGACGATTTTGCCGATGCGCTCGCACTCGCCCGACACGCCATGGACATGGGATACGCCCTGACGGTACACGCAGCTACCGACGGGGATTTCAACGCGGTACACTATCAAGCACGTCCGGAACCGGTGATGCGGGCGCATCGGCTTCTTCTCGACGAGGTGGAAAACCTCGCGGCATCTTACGGGCAAGCGGTGATGATCAATTTTCACGGGGGCCAGGGTGAAGGCGACCGCGATGAGCTGGTCGAGGCCGTGCGCCAAGTCGTGCACCAAATGGCCGAGTGGATGGAGGAGGATTATCCGCACGTGCGCGGGGCGGTCGAGATCTTGCCCCACGATCCTTTGTACCAGCGCATCGGAGACCGGGAGGAGGATCTCCTCCGGATCACAGAGGGCCTCGACATCGACCGCTTCGGCCTCTGTTGGGACATGGGCCATCTACAGCGAAATCGAAGCCTCTTTCAATACGGAGGCCCCGCGTCGGAAGAGTTTGTCCGGCGCGTCGTCCACACCCACATCCATGAAGTGGACGCGGAGCACCGGGATCACTGCCCCCTCGGGCGGGGTGTCGTCTCGGTCCGGTCGGATCTCGAGCGCCTGGTCCAGAGGGGCTACCAGGGGGTGTTCAACCTCGAGTTAGGGTTTAAAGAAGCGTCGCTGTACGGCGATCCGGTGGAAGAGCTGTGTCGTTCGGCCGAAGCGTTGAGTTCGATGCTTCAATCACTTCGAGGACGCGTGTGACGGAGAGCTG
>PKEU01000161.1 GCA_002919195.1 bacterium | reverse complement strand
CGCTTTTACCTGCTGACGCTCGACGACTTCCTCGACGACGCGAGGAGCGTCGTGGAGACCGCCAAGGCTCATCCCTTGGTCGACGAGGACCGGCTCTTTTTGTACGGTTGGAGCGAAGGGAGCACACTCGCCGCCGCGCTGGTGGCCGAGCGGGATGACGTCGCCGGCCTCATCCTCCAGGCGCCGGTCGTTTTTCCTTGGAAGGATACCTTTGTTTACCAGACGCTTCAAGTAGGATGGCCTTACCTCGTGAGCCTGGTCGAGGACGGAGCGATCACAGGGAATTCGCTTTTCCGGGGGATCGGTGGCGACGGGGGCTTCGTGGCCAAGTCGATCATGAGCTACCTCGTCGACCCTTCGGGTTACGCCTCAGGGATGATCCGGGTCAACCCCGCGCTGGACTCGGATCAAGACGGAAGGATTGCGCTGGGCTCGGAGTTGACGATGGCCTCGCTCCTGCGTCTCATGGACAGCGCTTTCCAGCCCGGAGGGTACTTGTGGATCTACGGGCCGGACGCGGCTTTGCCCACGGTAGGAGACCGGTTGACTGTGTTGCAGGTGCCACTCCTCATCCTCCAGGGGGGCCGCGATGCCAACGTCCCGCCGGAGGGGGCGAAAGTCCTTCACGCTTCGCTCACCCGCCTGGGTCATCCCGATGTGACGCTCCGCTGGTATCCGGAGCTCGGGCATTCGCTGGGCGAGACGGAGAGCGTCGAAAAGGACAACTTTCAGCCGATCGCCTCCGAGCCGCTGGACGATGTGGTCGGCTGGCTGAAAGAGCGCGCCCTCTAAAGGAGAGACGGGCCGGGGATCATGACATTTGCCCCTTTTTCTGGCCGGAGGGGTAGGATACATTAGCCAAGAGTCACCTAGCGGTAGCAAGCGAGGAGGCGACATCCGTTGGCGCAACGTGTGATCGGCGTCCTGTTGACCGCGTACGGCACTCCCGAGTCGTTGGACGACGTCGAAGAGTACCTGACGCACATTCGCCAGCATTACACCTATATCAAAGGCGACAAAAAGCCGACGCCGGAAATGGTGCAAGACCTGCAGGACCGCTATCGCGCAGTGGGAGGCCGCTCGCCGCTGACCGAGATCACCCGCCGGCAGGCGAAAGGGTTGGAAGAGGCGCTCAACGCGACGGGTGGGGACGTGCGGTTTAAGACCTATATCGGCATGAAACATTGGCGTCCCTTTATCCAAGAGGCGGTGGACCAGATTGTCCGCGACGGGATCACCCGCCTGGTCGGACTGGCGTTGACGCCCCAGTACTCCCGGATGAGCGTCGGCGCGTACCGCAGCGAGGTCGAGCAGGCCCTCGAAAAAAGCGGCGCCCCGGTGGATCTGACGTTCATCGAGTTTTGGCACGACCGGCCGGAGTTTTTGGACATCCTCGCCGAAAGGATCAAGAAGGCCCGGGAGCAGCTTCCTGAGGAGGCTCGGGAGGGCGCGCCCGTCATCTTTACGGCGCACAGCTTGCCAGCGCGGATCCGCGAGTGGAACGATCCCTACCCTCGCCACCTCGAAGAGACGGCCCGTGGAGCTTCGGAGCGAGCGGGCGTCGAGCGTTGGTTCGTCGCCTGGCAGAGCAAGGGAGCGACGCCCGTCGCGTGGCTCGAGCCGACCCTTGAGGAGGTCCTGGAGCAGGTAGCCGGCGAAGGGGGCAAGGCGGTGATCGTCTGCCCGGCCGGTTTTGTCGCGGACCACCTCGAGGTGCTGTACGACATCGATATCGAGGCCAAGGCCCTGGCCAGTAAGCTGGGCCTTGCGCTCGTGCGCACCGAGTCGCTCAACGACGACCCCGCGTTTGTCTCGGTGCTGGCTAAGGTCGTCACCGACCACCTGCAAGAAGCGCGTTCGGCGCGGTAGAGGCGTGCCGCCCATCGATGGCTGGCCGATGACATGCGACGACCTCGCCAAGATCGATGGCGAGGCCGTTTCGCGTCGGGGCAACATAAAAATGCAGGCTGGTTGCGGAATCGAACCGCACAGCCGACCGTGCAAGGTCGGCCCGACGGGTTTGAAGCCCGCGGCCAGCTCCAGCTAGCTCAACCAGCCGTGCGCTAGCGAACAGACTCAAGCGGGGGTCATTGTTATTGTACCAGAAAGGCACGGTTCTCCCAAGCGGGTCTTGAGGATGTAACCGAGCGCGTGAGAGGGATGTGGCCAGATGGAGCTTGGCATCTACACCTTTGTTGAAAACACGCCTGACCCGGCGACCGGCCAGATCCTCGATCCGGCCGAGAGGGTGCGCAATCTGATGGAAGAGATCGAGCTCGCTGATGAGGTGGGGCTCGACGTCTTTGGCATCGGCGAGCACCACCGGCCCGACTACGTCTCGTCGGCGCCGGCGGTCTTGCTGGCCGCCGCGGCAGCGCGCACCAAGAGGATCCGCCTCACCAGCGCGGTCACGGTGCTCAGCTCCGACGACCCGGTCCGGGTCTTTCAAGATTTCGCCACGCTCGACCTCCTTTCCGGAGGCAGGGCGGAGATCATGGTCGGACGGGGATCGTTTATCGAATCCTTCCCCCTCTTTGGCTACGACTTGGCCGACTACGACGAGCTCTTTGAAGAGCACCTCGACCTTTTGCTCAGGTTGCGCGAGAGCGAGCGGATCACGTGGGAAGGGAAACACCGGCCCAGCATCCACGACCGGGGCGTCTACCCCCGGCCGATCCAAAATCCCTTGCCGGTTTGGGTCGCCGTGGGTGGCACGCCGCAGTCGGCGGTGCGGGCGGGAAGGCTGGGGCTCCCGATGGCGCTGGCCATCATCGGGGGTCTGCCCGAACGCTTCGCCCCTTTCGCTGAGCTTCACCGCCGGGCGGCGGAGGCCGCTGGACACCCGCGTCCCAGGCTCAGCATCAACTCCCACGGGTTTATCGCTGACACCTCCCAAGAGGCGGCGGAGCTGGCTTATCTCCCGTTGAAGCACCAGATGGACCAGATCGGCCGGGAGCGGGGCTGGCCGCCGATGACCCGGGAGCAGTACGAGGCGTCCATCACCTTGCGGGGCGCCAACTTCATCGGCAGCCCGCAGCAGATCGTGGAGAAAATCCTCTTTCAGCACGAGATCTTCGGCCACGACCGGTTTTTGCTCCAATTGAGCGTCGGCACCATGCCTCACGGCAAGATGCTGCGGGCCATCGAGCTCTTTGGCACCGAGGTGGCGCCCGCCGTCCGGAAAGCTCTGGCGAGTGGTAAGAACGAATAGGCGTTTAGAAAACGTCTTCGCCAAAAGAGAAAGAAGCGGCTGGAGTCATTGGGCTCCAGCCGCTTTCACCTTCGGCGCGTTTTCCGCCGCTACTTCGCCGCTTTGGCGGCAGCCAGGGCCTTTTCGTAGTCGGGGTGGCTGCTTACCTCGGGGACGTATTCGACGTACGTTACGGTGTTGCTGGAGTCGACCACAAAGACGGCCCGGGCCAAGAGGCGAAGCTCCTTGATGAGGACGCCCCAATTTTGCCCAAAGGAGGCGTCGCGGTGGTCCGAAAGGGTGACGACGTTTTCGACGCCGGCGGCGCCGCACCAGCGGGCCTGGGCAAAGGGCAGGTCCATGCTGATGGTGTACACCTTGACGCCCTCGAGGCTGGCTGCCTCCTCGTTAAACCGGCGCACCTCGGCGTCGCACACCCCAGTGTCGAGCGAAGGCACCGAGAGAAAGATCCGCACGCCCGAAGTATCGTTGAGCGTCACCGTCGAAAGGTCGTTGGCGACGACCGTGAAATCCCGAGCCTTGTCGCCCACCTTGACCTCGTCGCCGACCAAGGTGACGGGATTGCCTCGCATGGTAACCTGTGGCACACTCATTCCTCCCTCAATAGGTTGCATTTCTCCCAAGGCTTTGGGATGAACGTCCTTATGTTTCCACATCCGTCCTGAAAAGACCTTCGTGGCCAAATCCGCGATGTTCATGTGCGGTCTTGATCTTTCTTGCGCTCTGCATGATCCACCTGGGACTGGACGAGGTGAGCAATCCCAGATTGCGGTAAAGTTGACGGCAAGAGACGGAGGGCAAGAAGCGTCCGGCACGAATTGTGAAAGGCAGTGGTTTGAGAGCCTTTTGCCAGGGCTTTCGAACCGCTGGCCCTTGTTGGGCCATCTTGTTGTCGATGGAGATGTGTGCTGCATGGACGCCAAAAAACTCCCTACGCTCGACGACATCTATGCGGCCCGGGAACGAATCCGGAGCCATGTCACCAACACACCCTTGCTCGAATCATTCACCCTCGGACAGCTTTGCGGCCGGGGCGTGCTATGCAAGTTTGAAAACCTGCAGATGACCGGTTCGTTTAAGGAGCGCGGGGCCCTCAACCGGCTCCTTTCCCTGAGTGAGGAGGAACGGCGGGCCGGCGTGATTGCCGCTTCTGCGGGAAATCATGCCCAGGGGCTCGCCTATCACGGGCAGCGGCTGGGTATCCCCGTCACCATCGTCATGCCGGTCTCGACTCCTGTGGTGAAGGTCGTCCACACCCAGCAGATGGGCGCCCGGGTGATCCAGGTGGGAGAGACCTACGACGAGGCCCAGGAGCACGCCTGGCAGCTGGCCCGGGAAAAGGGCATGACCCTCGTCCATCCCTTCGACGATCCCTACGTCATCGCGGGACAGGGGACCATCGGCTTGGAGCTGGCCGAATCGGGCGCCCAATTTGATTCTGTGCTGGTGCCGGTGGGAGGCGGCGGGCTCATCTCGGGCATCGCGATCGCGCTCAAGGCCTTGAGGCCCGACGTTGCCGTCATCGGCGTGGAAGCCAAACTGTGTGCCAGCATGCAAGCTGCCCTGGCGGGAACGCCCCTGCCGGCTGGTGGCAGGACCATCGCCGATGGTATCGCTGTGCGGAAAGTGGGCGAGCTCACCAGGGCCGTCGTGCGCGACCGTGTGGACGTGCTGCTGTCGGTGAGCGACGGAGAGATCGCCCACGCTGTGCAGCTCTTGCTCGAGATCGAGAAAACCCTGGTGGAAGGGGCCGGCGCGGTGGGCCTTGCGGCGCTGTTGCACCACGGCGAAAAGGCGCCGGGCCGCCGGAGCGTGATCGTCCTCAGCGGGGGCAACATGGACATCACGATGCTGGCCAAGATCATCGAACGGGGGTTGATCGCGGACGGGCGGCTGACTCGGCTGGTCGTGCGGGTGCCCGACGTGCCCGGCGCTTTGGCGGCGGTGACCGAATGCATCTCCAAAGAGCGAGGCAACATCCGCGATGTCGTCCACCACAGGGCCTTCAGCAACACGCCTTTGGGCGAAGTGTACGTCGAGTTTACGGTGGAGACCCGGTCGCACGAGCATGTGGCCCAGATCGTGGCCTCGCTGCGGGGACAAGGTTATGAAGTGCGCAAGTTCGCCCTCGCTTGAGGGTGACGGCCCGTCTCCAAGCGGCGGGGTTGACGGGACGGGATTAACGGGAGAGGATTGACGGGCTGAAAACGATGCGCGAGACACAGGGTGTTGAGGCCCCAGCGGGACCCAGAGGCCACCAAGGCCTCAATGGCCACAAAGCCCAAAGACCCCAAAGGCCCCAAAGACCCCAAAGGCCCCGGAAGGAGTCAATGCCATCCGGGGCCTTTCGCGTGTCAAAGCCTTCGCCCAGGCGCTCAAGCTGTGCTGCCCCGCTGGCGCCTCAAGCAATTCTTTCGGGCTTTGTGTGCCGCTTTAGCCTCGTGCCGCACTTTGACGGCTCAAGGGACGCCTTCCGCGAGCGAGGCGCTCATTGAGTAGCGCGGCTCAAGATCGCCGGAACGATGTTGTTGATGTTTTCGATAATCTCCGACAGCGAGCGCCGGTCCGCGACGAAGTCGGCCACTTGGGTATTCATCACGTCAAACACCTCGGCCCAGTTGGGCACTTTCGGGTAGGTGCGAGCATAGGCAGCCGCTTCCACGTAGACGGCCTTGTTGTCGGGGGGCTCGCCTGGGACGATAAAGGCGTCGGACAGGGCGATGCTCCGCCGGATGGGGAACTGTCCAAGGTCCCGGCCCGAGACGGATTGCACCTCTTCCGAGGCGAGGAACTTGACAAACTCAAACGCGGCCTCTTTATTGGACGAGGTGGCGAGGACGCCCATCCCTTGGCCGCCGCCGTAGTTGGAGCGCTGGCCCGCCCGGGAGATGGGCATGTGGGTGGCGTCAAAGTCGACGAGCCACTGGCCGGTCGCTGAGTCGCGGAAGAAGGCGCTGGGCGCCCAAGCGCCGATGGGATACAGCGCGATGCGGCCGCCGGCGAAGGCCGCGGGCGGGTGGGGATAGCCAAAGCGGGAGGCCTCGCCCCACGCCATATTGACGTCGGGTTGGCTGATCGCCTTCCAAAACTCCAGCGCCTCCCGGGCTGCAGGTGTGCCTAGTGCGGACCGCGTGCCATCTTCGGTGAGCAGGTCGCCGCCGTTGGCCCACACGTAGGTCGCCCAGTACGAGTGGCCGTTGGCAAAGCCGTACTGGTCGGGCAAGCCGTCGCCGTCGGTATCGACGGTAAGCCGCTTCGCCATCTCGTACATCGAGTCCCACGTCATCGTATCGTCGGGGTAAGGCATGCCCGCCTCGTTAAAGAGCGCCCGGTTGTAAAAGACCACCGAGATGTCGAGGTCAAAGGGGAAGGCGAACTGCTGGCCGTCCCGGGACTGCCACATCTCCATGGCCGAGGGAATGACGTCTTCGTAGTCAAAGGTCGCGTCTCTTTCGATATAGGGGTTGAGGTCCTCGAAGATCTGGAGGAAAAAGAGCTCGTTGGCCCACTCGGAGCTGACGGCCACCACGTCGGGAGCCGTCCCGCCGGCTGCGGCGAGGATGATCCTCTCTTTCAGCTCGGCCCAGGGGACCATGAGCCTCTCGACTGTAATGCCGGTCTCTTGTTCAAACCGGGCGATGAGCGGATCGAGGTGTTGTTGCCTTTCGGGAGTGTTCCAGTGCCACCAGGTGATCTTTGTCTGGGCCGTCACCGGAAGGGCCACGCCCAAGGCGAGGAGAAACACGGCTGCCCACAGCCACGCGGCTCGTTTCACGACACAATCGCCTCCTCGGGGTAAAGGTGGATCGGCTGTGCTCTAAATGGTTCCTCTTGGTAGAAAATTATCCTGCATCTAGTGATACCGTAATTTTCATTGATTTTCCTAAGCGAAGTTTGGCCCTGAGCTCAAGGGATCGGAAAAGGTGTGGCGAACTGGGGTGTCAGGGCAGTTCGCTCCGTCTGGAAATTCCAGATCTTTGAGGAGGTCAACACGTGCAGAGGATTTTACGGCGACGGGCAGGATTTTGGGCGCTTGCGGGGGCTGCTTTGGCAGTCCTCTTGCTCGCAGCCCTGCCAGGCCGGGCGCTCATGGCGGGCGAGGACCGCGGCCAGCTGGTGGTCACCGGCCGGGCCGAATTGTCGGTCGAGCCCGATATGGCTGTGGTTCAAATCGGTGCGGAAACCCGGGCTGAGACCGTCGAGGAGGCTCGCAAGGCCAACGCCGAGATCATGCAGCGGGTGCAGACCCGGCTCCTCTCGCTGGGCTTGGATGCCAAGGACCTCAAAAGCCGCGGCTTTTACGTTTATCCTGAGTGGCAGTATGACCGGGAAGAGGGGACGCAAACGCTGCTAGGCTACCGCGTCACCCACACGCTGCAGGTGACGGTTAACGACCTGGACCTTTTGGGACCGGTGCTCGATGCGGCGATGCAAGAGGGGGCCAACCAAATTTCGGGTCCCACCTTCGGCTTGAAAGACACCGCGGCGCTGGAGGCGGAGGCCCTGCAAGAGGCAGTCCGGCGCGCCCGGGCCAAGGCTGAGGCCATTGCAGAGGCCAGCGGCGTCTTTCTCAAGGGGATCACGGAGATCCGCGAGAGTGTCGCTGTGCCTTACGCCCCGGCGGCCCGGAGCGCGTACGTGGCCGTCGACGCCTTGGAGGTTGCCACGCCGATCTCGCCCGGTGAGGTCTCCGTGACCGCGACGGTCACCATCAGCTACGAGATCTAAACTCCCGCAGGCGCTGCCTTAGCGTCAGCGCGGCGCCCCGGGGTTCGCGGTGCTCGTGCCAGCCACCGCCTGGGTCCGCTCCACGGAGCGGGTCCGGGCGGTTTTTTTCACGGGTTTTCGTGAGCGCCGTGTTGAGAGGGCAGCGCCCGCCCTAGGTTGAATAATCTTTTAAATCACGCTCCCATCATGCAGCGTCCCGGCGCTTGCCAGCAACGGACCGGCACCAGGAGGTTGGAAGACATGAAGTTGGGCGTCAGCACCTACAGCTTGCTTCAGGCATTGCGATCGGGAGAGATGACCGTCCTCGACGTGATCCAGTGGATTGCCGATCACGGGGGAGAGCACGTCGAGATCGTCCCCTTTGGCTTTACCCTCGTCGACAACCCCGATCTCATCGACGCGGTGCGAAACAAGGCCGAAGAGGTGGGCATCGACATCTCCAACTACGCCATCTTGGCCGACTTTCTCAAAGACGACAAAGAAGCTTTCGAGGCAGAGATCGAGCGCGTCAAGCGGGAGGTTGACGTGGCTCACCGCCTCGGCGTCAAGCTGATGCGCCATGATGTGGCCTCCTTCCGGCGTCCTTTGGAAAAGAGCACGATCATCGATTTTGAGCGGGAGCTTCCTCGCATGGTCGAGGCGTGCCGCAGGATCGCCGATTATGCCGCCCAGTACGGTATCACCACCACGGTGGAAAACCACGGGTTTTTCGTCAACGGGAGCGACAGGGTGATCCGCCTGATCCACGAAGTCGACCGGCCCAACTACCGGATGACTCTCGATACCGGCAACTTCTGGTGTATGGACGAAGATCCGGTCGTCGGGGCCAAAAAGACCATTTCGTACGCGGTCATGGTGCACCTCAAGGACTTTTACCACCGCAGGGCCCGCAGCTTCGCTAGGGAAGGAGAGCTTTTCCGCTGCGATTCGGGCACGTGGTTTAAAACCTACAGCGGCGACCTCCTCCGCGGCGCGATCGTTGGCGACGGCGATATCGACCTTTTTGAGGTGATGGCCGTCATCAAACACTCGGGCTACGACGGCTACATCTCCATCGAGTTTGAAGGTCAGGAAGAGTGCCGGGCCGGGACCCGCATCGGCTTGGAAAACGCCCGCCGGATCTGGGATGCAGTGTAGCCTCGTGGGATACACTCACGTAGCGCAAAGGAGATGATGCCATGCCGGCCACAGCGCATCAAGGCGGTGGCGCCTTGGAGGTCGCCACGCTGGGCGGCGGCTGCTTTTGGTGCCTTGAGGCGATCTACAAAGAGGTGGAGGGCGTCGAGCGGGTCGTCTCGGGGTACGCCGGAGGCCATGTGCCAAACCCTACTTACGAAGAGGTGTGCACGGGCGAGACCGGCCACGCCGAGGTGGTGCAGCTTACCTTTGATCCAACCGTCATCTCTTACCGGGAGCTGCTCGAGATCTTTTTCACGATCCACGATCCCACGACCCTCAACCGGCAGGGCGCGGACGTGGGAACGCAGTACCGCTCGATCATCCTCTACCATTCTCCCGAGCAGCGCGAGACCGCGCTCGAGGTGATCAGGGAGCTGGAAGAGGCTGGGATCTGGGACGACCCCATCGTCACCCAGGTGGAGCCGTACACCACCTTTTATCCGGCCGAGGATTATCATGTCGACTACTTCGCACGCCACCCTTATCAGCCTTATTGTCGTTTTGTCATCGCCCCCAAGGTGCAGGCGTTCCGGCAACGACACGCGGCGAAGCTGCGCGCGAGGCGTTGATTTTTTGAGCGCGAAGCCTCCGGCGGTGCGCTAGCCCGCCCCAAAGAGGCGGTCAATGGCGCTGGAGATGTGCGGCTCAAACCAGGTGTGGACGACGTAGACGCCGATGTTGACGGCAATGAAGTGGACCAGCCATCCTATGACATTGGCTTTGATCAACGCAGCGCGGGTTGGCGCTTCCTTGGTCCGGTAGATCACTTGCATGATCGTGGACCAGATCAACGAAAACTGCAGGTTTTCGATAAGGACGTCCATCCCCCAGATGCCACCTCTTGATTTGCGATGAAGTTGATCGTTCGCAGATGCCGGAAAGTGGTGGCCGCGGCGAGCGGGGCCGAGGCGTCTCGCTCGCCGCGGGCGTGAGCAACGTCCGGTGAGCGAAAGCTCTTATTTTTTCGTCAGATGCTCGAGGGCTCCCGAGAGGGCGCCGGTGTTGGCGCCGGTCCACGTCGACCAGGCCGTCTCCGCGAGCGTCATGGCCGCTTTTCCCGTCGTCGCCACTTTGTAGGCGGCGGTGGCGGCGCCGCCGGCAGCACCCACCAACGCCCCCACGCCGACCGATTTGGCAAGGCCCGTGAGCGACTTCTCTCCCGGCGACGTCGCGTAGTTAAACGCGGCCGTCACCGCGCCTGCTACCGCTCCCGCTACAAGTGGGTTGACTTCGCCCGAGATCTCGTCCATCTCGTCGTCGCTCAAGGGCGTCGCGCCATCTTGCGAAAACCAGGGAACGGCAGGGTCGAGGACCGGGAAAGGCGAGCTTGCCAGAGCGTTGAGAGAGAGCGACAGGACGATCAGCCAGCTCACGGTCAACGTAGCGAAGGTCTTCTTCGGCATTGGATGTGGACCCCTTTCGGCTCCCCCATGGCATGGCCGTACCTGCATTGTACTGGGATGGGCGGGTGGAAACAAATTCCGAAAAGAGCCATTTGCCCGGGAAAACCTGAGGCAACGACGGGGAGCAGGCGGTGAAAATCTCGCCCGCACGCCGTCGTGCGCGCCGGGGGGTTTGTGGCATCGCGCCTCCAAGTTTTGCCGCGACTCCAGCGAAACCAGAAGGGAAGAGGAAGTAAGTACAAGAAAAAGCAATAGAAATCGACAAGACTTTTGTGTGAATGGAAGACAGGAGGAAAGCATTGTGGCCAAGAACCTGTGGTCGGACGCCCACGCGGCGAGTCTTCAAGACGATCTAGACCTCTTGGTGTACCGGTCCAACTTGCTGGGCGAGGACCGCTCCGTCTGTAACTGGAAGGGCGGCAACACGTCGACGAAGGTGCGCTGGCCGCTCCACACGGGGCAAGAGGTCGAGGTGATGTGGATCAAAGGCAGTGGCTCCGACCTCAAGACCATTCAGCGGGACGGCTTCACCGGGCTGCGCCTTGAGGAGGTGCTCGCCCTTTTTCAGCGCGACGAGATGAGCGACGAAGAGATGGTCGACTACCTGGTCCGGTCAATGCTGCACCCGTCGATGCCCCGGCCGTCGATCGAGACGCTGATGCACGCGTTCATTCCCTTTCCCCATGTCGACCACACGCACCCTGACGCCATCGTCACCCTGTGCAACCTGGCCGAAGGGAAGGAGATCGTCCGGCAGATCTTTGGCGATTCTGTCTACTGGGTGGACTATGTAAGACCAGGCTTCTCCTTGGCCAAACAGGTTGGCCGCGCCGTCAGGGAAAATCCCAACCTGCGCGGCGTCTTTCTTGGCAACCATGGGTTGGTCACCTGGGGCAACACCCACAAAGAATCCTACGAAAACACCCTGGCCCTGATCAACGAAGCGCAGGCCTACATCGACCAAGCCGTGGCGAAAAAGCCCGTCCTGGGCGGGCCCCGCTACCGGGCGCTGCCGGATGAGCAGGCCGAGGCGATCCTCGCTGAAGTGCTGCCCAAGCTCCGAGGGGCGGTCAGCCAGTACCAGCGCGCGATCCTGCACGTCGACCGGAGCCAACCCATCTTGGAGCTGGTCAACTCCCACGCCGGCAAAGAGATGGCGCTCCGGGGCTCGGCATGCCCAGACCACTTGGTGCACACCAAGCATTATCCGCTCTGGATCGACTTTGATCCTGATAAAGACGACGCCCGGCGCCTGGCTCAGCTCTTGCTCGAGGGCGTCGAGCGGTACGAAAAGGAGTACAAGGAGTACGTCGCCGAGTGCTCCCGCCCGGGCGACCCCACGCTGGATCCCTTCCCCAGGGTGATCCTGATTCCCGGGATTGGAATGGTGTCGACCGGTAAAGACAAAGCTGCGGCCGAGGCCAGCGCCGGCTTGTACCACCGGGCCGCGGCGGTGATCCGGGGGGCTTATGCGCTCGGCACCTATTCGACGCTTTCGCGGCAGGACGCCTACGATGTGGAATACTGGCCCCTCGAGCTTTACAAGCTCACCCTGGCTCCGCCCGAAAAGGAGCTTTCCCGCCGCGTGGCCTTTATCACCGGGGCGGCCAGCGGCATCGGCAAAGCCACCGCGCTCCGGCTGGCCAAGGAAGGAGCCCACGTGGTGATCGCCGATATCAATGTTGAAGGCGCGAGGGCCGTGGCTGAGGAGATCAACCGCACCTACGGCGCAGGCCGCGCGCTGGCCGTGGACGTGGACGTCACCGACGAAGCGGCCGTCGTCCGAGCTTTCCAGCGCACGGTTTTGGAGTATGGCGGCATCGACATCCTCGTCTCCAACGCCGGCCTGGCCGCCGCGTCACCCTTTGAGGAAACCAGCCTCGATGACTGGAACCTGATCCACGACGTCCTGGTGAAAGGGTACTTCCTCGTCGCCCGCGAGGGGTACAAGCAAATGAAAGCCCAGGGGATCGGCGGCAGCATCGTCATGGTCACGTCGAAGAACTCGCTGGTGGCCAGTAAAGGTGCGGTGGCTTACAACTCCGCCAAGGCGGCGGAGCTGCACATGGCCCGGTCCTTGGCCGAGGAGGCGGGTCCCCAAGGGATCCGGGTCAACTGCGTGGCGCCCGACGCCGTGCTCGAAGGCTCGGGCATCTGGAACAGCCGCTGGCGCGAG
>PKEU01000041.1 GCA_002919195.1 bacterium | reverse complement strand
AAGTAGCTGACGGGTTGGTTGAGCCGGGCCGCGATGATCTGGAGGCTCCTCAGCGACGGGCTGGTCTGCCCCTTTTCCACTTGGCTGATGAAGCTCTTGGTAAACTCGGTGCCGGCCAGATCCGATTGGGTCATCTTCATCCGGCGCCTAAGAGTGCGGATTTTCTCTCCTAGCGTCTGGGAGTCCACGGTTCTTTCCCCCTTTGACGGAGGATTCATTTTTCCTGTTCGGTTGTGCGACGTCGATTCCTTGTCGAAGAGTTCTTCTGAAAACAACGCCACTTGACCAAAAAGAAAAGAGAAGTTTACAATTGAGTTTAGCTCATCATAGTCCGGGGGTGAATCGATGCGGAGTGGGGGGCCTCAGCTGCCGCCTACCGAACCGGCATAGCTTTGCCGTCGGGACGCAGGCGCCTGTGTCAACGTGTCCTAACACGGATCGATCTTGGATCTTGCTTTTTCTTCGCGAGGTAATAGAGGAGTTTCCCGCCTACGTACAAGAAATATAGTGGACAAGGACTCACGCTGGAAATGGGCGGCACGGCTGTCGCCGGGGATAATAGACTGTTAGGGACCAACCGGGGAAGGTGAGTCTCTTTGAACGTGACCGTGGCGACACTCTCATGCTTTCTTTGTGGGCAGGAAGCGCCCGATGCCCTTCCGATCGCTCACGTCGCGATCTGCGGCTTCTGCCAAGAGCGATTGGTCCGTGCCCGCCCCGGCGATCCTGACTACGACGTTTGGGTCCAGCGATTCCGGGCCTTTTGGCAAGGTCTGGCCGAGGCGGCCATTTCCCAAGGCTAAACAGCTTCTCAAGCGCCGCCTGTAGGTTGCCGACGCTGAGGAAGAAAGCGGAAAAGGGAACGCAACCCGTGCGTTCCCTTTGAGCGTTTTTGAGGGTGACGCGAGGATGCCGGGAAAGCGCCGCGAACCTGAGGAGCGGCCTGAGTTCTTGTTAGGGCTTGTCCGCTACCAACGCGAGGGCATCGTCCGTTTCCACACCCCGGGGCACCGGGGTGGCGGCTGGACATACCCCGCGTGGGCGCAAGCCGTGGGAATGGGATGCCTTTCGCTCGACGTCTCCGACGTCCTTCACGGTGAAGAGGGGCCCGCCGACTGGAGCCAGGTGCTCCGCCGGGCTGAAAAACGGGCCGCGCGGCACTTTGGAGCCCACGCCACCCGTTTCCTCGTCAACGGAACGTCGGGAGGGATCCACGCCGCGATCTTGGCCCTTGCGGCCGGGGAAAAAGTGCTCTTTTCCCGCGCGAGTCACCTCTCTGTCTACGCGGGAGCCATCCTGGCCCAGGCGGTTCCCAGATACGTCGATCCGGTGTACGACAGGGAGTGGGACATCGTCGGACCGCCTCCAGTGGGCGAGCTCCAGCGAGTGTGTCAAAGGGAGCGGCCAAAGCTCCTGGTCGTCACCTATCCCGACTACTATGGGCTGGCTCTTCCGGGCGACCGCCTGGCGCACGGGGTGGGAGAAACCAGAATCCTCGCCGACGAGGCCCACGGAGCCCACTTTCTCTATAGTCCGCAAGCGCCAGCTCCGGCCCTGGCTTGGGGGTGCGCGGTGAGCGTCCAGAGCACCCACAAGATGCTGGGCGCGCTCACGCAAGCATCGATGCTGCACGTGAGCCCAAAGGCCAGCGATGTGGTCTTCGCTCTGGACCGCGCCTTAAGCCTGCTGCAGACGACAAGCCCTTCGGCTCTCCTTTTGGCTTCGCTTGAAGCGGCCGTGATGCAAGGCCTCGAAAACGGCCGCGACGAGTGGGAAAGGGCCCTTGCTCTGGCCGAGAGCATCCGGGAGGAGATCGAGCGGTCGACGCCTTTTCATTGCCTGTCGCCGGACGTAGCGGCGAGCCGCTGGCAGGCGCAACTGGACCCTGCTCGCCTGGTGATCCACATGGGCGATTCGGGTTGGACGGGCCTCGCCGCCGCCCGCTATTTGCGGCAAGAGTGGAAGATTCAAGTGGAGCTGGCCAATCAGCGGGCGATTGTCCTCCTCGTGACTCCAGGAAACACTAAAGCTGACGGCGAAGTTTTGATTGCGGCCCTGAGAGCTTTAAGCGTCCGGGCCCCCAAAAAGCCTGCCGAGACTCTGGCGCCACCTCCCAGGCCTCCTCAGCGGATGCTGCCGTGGGAAGCCCTCCGCCAGCCCGTTCAATGGGTCAAGTTCAAGGATAGCGTGGGGAGGATCGCATCCGATATCCTTTGCCCTTATCCACCGGGCATCCCTATCGCGGTCCCTGGAGAAGAGATCACGCCGGAGATCGTCGCTTACCTCGAGCACGTGACGGCCCATGGATGGGAGGTGCGCGGGGCTTTTGACCCCAGGCTTCGGCGTATCGCCGTGGTCAAGGAATCTGGGGCGCGTTGACCAAGAGCTGCTCCCGACAAGGGGCGTGAGGCTTTGCAGCATGAAATCGTAGACGACCTGGACCTGCTTCTCGACGTCTTGCCGCCGCACATTAAAAGCAGTTTGGAGCGGCGCGCGGATCTTTCGGCGCTCATCGAAATCGTCATGGACCTGGGGCGCCGCCCCGAGGCCCGGTTTGCCGGCGGATTTGAGTACCTGAGCCAGGAAGTGGTCACTTCTGACCACCTCAAATACGTGCTCACCCGCACCGGCGGATTTGGTCCCGACAACCGCGCCGGCCTTGAGCGGACGCTGCACCGCATTTCGGCCATCCGCAACCGCGCCGGCGAGGTGGTCGGCATCACGTGTCGCGTCGGCCGGGCGGTCTTTGGCACGTTGGAGATCGTGCGGGACGTGGTGGAGATGGACAAGAGCGTCCTCTTTGTCGGCCGTCCCGGGATCGGCAAGACCACCATGCTGAGGGAGTTTGCCCGGGTGCTCGCCGACGAGCTCGGCAAGCGGGTGATCGTCGTCGACACGTCCAATGAAATCGCGGGGGACGGGGACATCCCTCATCCTGCCATCGGCCGGGCCCGCCGGATGCAGGTGCCGGTGACCACCACCCAGGCCGCAGTGATGATCGAGGCGGTCGAAAACCACATGCCCGAAGTGATCATCATCGACGAAATCGGCACCGCTTCCGAGGCTGAGGCCGCGCGTACCATCGCCGAACGGGGCGTCCGCTTGATCGGCACGGCCCACGGCAACACGTTGGAAAACCTGGTCTTTAATCCCACCCTGGCGGACTTGGTGGGCGGGGTGCAAGCAGTCACTCTAGGCGATGAAGAAGCCCGCAAGCGGGGGACGCAAAAGACGGTTCTCGAGCGCAAGGCGCCGCCCACCTTTGACGTGCTCATCGAGATTCAGGAGAAGGACCAGCTGGCCATCTGCCGCGACGTCGGCCATGCGGTGGACCTCATCCTCAGGGGCGTTTCACCCGGCGTCGAGGTGCGAAAGCGAAACGCCGACGGCACGGTGAAGGTGGTCGTCAACCCGCCGGGCGAACCGGCTCGACCCGAGGTGGAGGCGTGGCAACACGAAAAGCCCCACCACGAAAACGGCGGCCGCCCTAAACCGCGGAGGGCCGGAGAGGGCGCCGGCCCGCGCGTTGTTCGCATCTTTCCCTACGCGGTGAGCCGAAACCGGCTGGAGAGGGCCATCCGGGAAGTCCGGCTCCCCGCGGAAGTGACCCAGTCGCTCCCCGACGCGGACTTGGTGGTCACCCTGAAAGGGCAGTACCGCAAAATGCCCAAGAGGCTCAAGGAGGCGGAGCAAAGGGGACTTCCCATCCACGTCGTCCGTTCCAACACGCTCCACCAGATTCAGGGATTCGTCGAGGGGTTGGCAGAAGCGATCACGGTAGAGCCGGGCTCCATCCCCGGCCAGCCAGCAAGGGAGCTGGGCGGTTGAAGGGCGTTTTAATCACCTTCGAAGGAATCGACGGCTGCGGCAAGTCGACCCAGGCCGAAAGGCTCGTCGAGGCGCTTCGCCGGCGGGGCGAAACCGTCGTTCACACCCGGGAACCGGGCGGCACCGAGCTGGGGCAGAGGATCCGGCACCTCTTTTTGCACCTCCAAGGGCTGGACATCGACCCGACGACGGAAGCCCTTTTGATGGCCGCGGACCGGGCCGACCATGTGAGAAGGGTGATCGCGCCTGCCCTCGCCCAGGGAGCGATCATCGTTTGCGAGAGATTTGCCGATTCGATGATCGCCTACCAAGGGTACGGCGGCGAGCTCCCTCTCGATGCTCTACACGCGCTCAACGCCTTGGCGACCGGCGGGCTCGAGCCGGACGTCACCTTTTTGCTGGACGTTGACCCTTCGCTGGCCTTTGAGCGACGGGGCCGGCCCGCGGATCGGATCGAAGGGAAGGATCAGGGGTTTTATCACAAGGTAAGGCAGGGGTATCTCGCCCTCCAAAAGCAAAATCCCCAGCGGATCATCCTCCTCGACGGGGCGCTGCCCATCGAGGTAGTCCATCAGGAGATCCTTTCCGAGCTGGCAAGGCGTGAGATCCTCTCGGCGCAAGGGGGGAGCGGCCGGTGAAAGTGAGCGCTTCCCGCAGCAGGGGCTCCTCCTTTTCCCCTTCCCGGGGAGAGGCAAGACGCGGCGTCGAAGTGCGCCACAGCCCCTTCTTGGACGCTCTTCAGGCCGCGGAGAGCAAGGCGGCCCAAAGCGAGATCCATCGAGAGTTTGAGTCGGTGGAAGCCGCCGCCCGGGCCTTGAAAGAATCTCCCACGCTGGAAAACTTGAACGCGTACAAACGGGCGATTCACGACTTTATCGAGCGAGTGATCAACGGAGCCTACAGCGTCCATCACGTCCGCACTTTTTCTCGCAAAGGCCGGCCGGTGTTGTCCGTGCTGGTGCGGACGATCGACGAGCAGCTGGAAGAGCTCGCTCGCGAGGTGTTGAGCAACGCCCAAGACGCGACGGCGATCGCCGCCAAAATCGACGACATCCGGGGCATCATCCTCGACTACTTCCGTTGACCAAAGGGGATCCGTATTGAGCTGGGACGATATCGTCGGACACGAGGCCATTAAGGCGTATCTCAGGCGCCTGATCAAGTCGGGAAGGGTCGCGCACGCCTACGCTCTGGTCGGGCGAGAGGGGATCGGCAAGACGCTCATGGCTTCGGTCTTTGCCCAAGCGCTCCTGTGTCCGGCGACAAGGGACGGCGCTCCTTGCGGCGAGTGCCGGGCGTGCCGGATGGCAAGCCGCGGCCAGCACCCTGATTTGCACCTTTTGGCTCCGGACGACGGCGTCCTCGGCATTGAAAAAGTGCGCGAGCTGCAGCGGGAGCTGGCACTCAAACCCTACGCCGCGGAGCGGAAAATTGCGGTGATCGACGGCGCGGACGCGTTGACCGTCGCCGCTCAAAACTGCCTGCTCAAGACTTTGGAAGAGCCTCCCGGCAATACGGTCATCCTCCTTGTAGCAGAGAACGCGGAGGCGCTCCTTGCCACGGTGAGGTCGCGCTGTCAACTGGTGCGCTTGCAGCCCCTGCCTACAGCCGACGTGACCCGGCACCTCGTAGGGCTGGGCGTCTCCGAGGCGAAAGCGCGCCTTGCGGCCCGGCTTTCGGGAGGGAGTCTCAAGGCGGCCCTCGCGGCGGTCGAACGAGACTACCTCGCTATGCGCGAACGGGTCGCCGGATGGATCGACGCGCTGGCCGCCCGGCCGACGGGACTGCGGTCCGTCCTCCTGATCGGCGAAGAGTTGGAAAAAGAACGCGAGCGCGTGGATGAATATCTCAACCTGCTCTTTCTTTGGCTGCGGGATCTCCTGCTGGTGCAAGAGGGGGCGGACGCAGGAGTAGCGAACCAAGACACCATCGAGCGCCTGAAGGCGCAAGCGAGGGCGTTGCCCCTTCCGGGGATCGCCCGGGCCTTGGGTGAAGTCGATCGCGCCCGGGCGCGATTGAAAGCCAATGCCAACTTCCGGCTCACGGTCGACGTGATGTTGACCAACCTTCGAAGGAGCCTGGTCTTATGACTCGAGTCGTCGGAGTCCGCTTTAAGACAGCGGGCAAGGTATACTATTTCGATCCTGGCGATTTCGACTTGACGGTCGGGATGAAAGTCATCGTCGAGACAGCCAGGGGCATCGAGATCGGCGAAGTGATTGTCCGGCCCAAAGAGGTCCCCGATGAAGATATTGCGCAGCCGCTGAAAAAAGTGCTGCGGATTGCGACCCCCGAAGATCTGGAGCTCCAAAAGGAAAACGCCTCCAAGGGCAAAGACGCCTTCCGCGTCTGCCAGGAGCGGATTGCCAGCCACGAGCTGCCGATGAAGCTGATCGACGTCGAATACACCTTCGACAAGAGTAAAGTGATCTTTTACTTCACGGCGGAAAAAAGGGTCGATTTTCGCAACCTGGTCAAGGATCTCGCCCAGCGCTTTCGCTCCCGCATCGAGCTGCGGCAGATCGGCGTGCGAGACGAGGCCAAGACGCTGGGCGGTTACGGCATTTGCGGGCGCCCTTTGTGCTGCGCCACGTGGATCACCGATTTCGATCCCGTCTCGATCCGCCACGCCAAGGAGCAAAACCTCTCCCTCAACCCGAGCAAGATCTCGGGAGTGTGCGGCCGCCTCAAGTGCTGCCTTCGTTTTGAGGCCGACACGTACCGCGAGATCAAGAACGAGTTGCCCAAGGTGGGCGATATCGTGACGACCAAAAAGGGCAAGGGTAAAGTCGTCGACGTGCTGATCATGAGGGAGTCCGTCTTGGTGCAGCTCCCCGACAGTGGTGAGCGGATTGAAGTCACAGCCAAAGAGCTCAAGCGATCGGGAAAACAACGTGTCGGAGCTTGAGAAAACCCGCGGCGCCGGGCGGCTCTACCTTTGTGCGACGCCCATCGGCAACCTGGAGGATATCACGCTGCGGGCGCTTCGGGTTTTAAGAGAAGTGGATTGGATCGCCGCGGAAGACACCCGGCACACCCTCAAGCTCTTGCGCCACTACGACATCCGCACGCCGGTCATCAGCTATCACGAGCACAACGAAGCGCAAAGAAGCCAGGAGCTCATCCAGCGGCTGCTCCGGGGCGAGGAGGGGGCGCTGGTCTCCGACGCCGGCACACCGGTGATCAGCGACCCCGGCTATCCTTTGGTTAGGCTCGCGATCGACTCCGGCATCCCGGTCCTTCCGCTGCCTGGACCTTCGGCGTTGACAGCCGCCTTGATCGTCTCCGGCCTGCCTCCGCACCCCTTTTATTTCGGCGGTTTCCTGCCCAGGCGGGAGAAGGAACGTAAGGCGGCGCTCCAGGCGGTCGCAGGCCTTCCTGCCACGCTCGTCTTTTACGAGGCGCCGCACCGGCTGAGGCAAACCCTTAACGACGCGGCTCGGGTGCTTCCCGGGCGGCGCGCTGCTGTCGCGCGCGAGCTGACCAAGGTGCACGAGGAGGTCGTGAGGGGCACCATCGAGGAGCTGGCTGCGCATTTCGCCGCCGCGGCGGTGCGTGGGGAGTGTGTCCTTCTCATCGAGGGCGAAAAGCTAGGGCAGGAGGGAATGACGAGGGAGCAAGCTCCCTCAGAAGCGGAAATTCGGAAAGCCTTGGAAGCGGAGATGAGGGCGGGAGCGACGAGAAAGGAAGCCATCGAGCGGGTGGCTTCCTTATACGGAATCGGGCGCAATCGGGTGTACCGGCTCAGTTTGGAGGTAGGCCGGCGTCCAACGTGAAATCCGGTTCGCTGCGCCGGCCGCACCAGTCGGAGACGGCCGGCGGCTTAGGAGACTTGCTTCATCTCCTCGAGGCAGTTGACGCAGATGTTTTTGTCGCGGTAGATCCGTACCCCGTCTGCATTGCCACAAAAGATGCAGGCGGGTTCGTATTTTTTGAGAATGATCTTTTCCCCGTCGACGTAGATCTCGAGTGCGTCTTTCTCCGAAATCTGCAACGTGCGCCGTAGTTCGATGGGGATGACCACGCGGCCTAACTCGTCCACCTTGCGCACGATCCCTGTAGATTTCATTGAGGCTCGCTCCTTTCATTCGACAAAATTCGACATTCCTTGTGCCCCGATTATACTAAAATTTCCAGGGTGCGTCAACAGTGTTTCAAGCTTTTTCATGACACCTTGAGCAGGCGATAGAGGAGCGCGGTGAATCCCGCCGCCACCAGCGGACCGGTGGGTATGCCACCCAATAAGGAAACTCCGAGGATCGAACCGACGACGAGTCCCACCATCACCTCGGGGCGGACCATCATCAGGTTGAGCCCGCCAAAGCCAAGATAGGAGGCGACCGCCCCGATCAGGACAGCCACAACGCCCGGTGGAGCAAGGAGCGTCGAGACGACTTCGCCGAGCCCGATTTTCCCGGCGGCAAAGGGCGAGAGCAGCCCGATGGTCATTAAGAGGATCCCCGCCTGCACGCTGTATTGCCCGATCCAGGAGAGGATCGGGGCGGGAGCGGCGGCATAGATCAAAAGCAAGACGGCGGCGGCGATGGCGACGAGCTGGTTTCCGCCCATCAGCCCCGCGGCTGCCACCAATAACAGCACGATGGCTCCATCGTTCAAAGGCCCACCCTCCTTTGTTCCATGAGTATGTGGCCAAGAGGAGGCTCTTTCCCGCCTCGCCGAGCGGGGTTGACAGCCCGGTAGTGATTGGCTATATTCGTGACAACAACGTTGAAGGTCAAAAGGCGACGATGGGGAGGAGTAGGCGGCACAGGCCGACCTCCAGAGAGCCGGGATGAGCCCAGAGAGCTCGAGGTGAGAGCCGGCGTCGGAAGGTGCCGATCGAAGATGGCCCCGGAGCCTCGCGCCGAAACCTCCTGGTCGGTGGGGGGAGTAGGCGCCGACGGGAAGCTCTTTTTGACGAGAGCGAGGCGCCCGTTATCGCGCCGGGGTATGAACCGGCAGTGGTGTCTGCCGGGAGTACCCGTCGAGGCCCGCGCCGCGAGGCGCGTGGCAAATGAAGGGTGGTACCGCGAGACCCTCGCCCCTTTTCGGCAGGCGAGGGTTTTTTGTTTGGGGACTTTGAGGAGGTGCCAAGGACGATGGGAAAAGCCAAGTACTACATCACGACACCGATCTACTATCCCAGTGACCGCCTGCACATCGGACACGCGTACACCACGGTCTTTTGCGATGCAGTGAGCCGCTGGCGGCGTCTGGCCGGGGAAGAGGTGTTCTTCCTCACGGGCTCCGACGACCACGGGCAAAAGGTGCAGCGGGCGGCGGAAGCCCGGGGGATGAGCCCCAGGGAATACGTCGATCAGATCGTCCCTACGTTTAAGGAGCTCTGGCGGAGGCTCGACGTCGCGTACACGGACTTCATCCGCACCACCGAACCCCGCCATGTCAAGGTGGTGCAGAGCATCTTTCAGCGGCTGTATGACCAGGGCGACATCTACAAGGGCGCGTATGAGGGCTGGTACTGTACCCCTTGTGAGACCTTTTGGCTGGAGTCGCGCCTCGGCGAAGAGAAGGTTTGTCCCGATTGCGGCCGACCCGTCGAGTGGGTGAAAGAGGAGAGCTACTTTTTCCGCATGTCCAAATACGCGGACCAGCTCCTTGCGCACATCGAGGCAAACCCCGACTTCATCCAGCCTGAAAGCCGCCGCAACGAAGTGGTGAGCTTTATCACCAGCGGCCTAGAGGACCTGTCGGTCTCGCGCACCACCTTCGACTGGGGCGTGCCGGTGCCCTTTGATCCCAAACACGTAGTCTACGTCTGGATCGACGCCCTTACCAACTACCTGACGGGCGTCGGCTACCTCCAAGACGATGAGCAATTTGCCAAGTGGTGGCCGGCGGATTGCCACGTGGTGGGGAAAGACATCCTCCGCTTTCACGCGGTCATTTGGCCGGCGATCCTCCTTGCCGCCGGGCTGCCCTTGCCCAAGCAGGTCTATGCGCACGGCTGGCTGCTGACGGACACCGGCAAGATGTCCAAGTCGAAGGGAAATGTGATTGACCCCATCCGCCTGATCGATCGCTTCGGCGCCGACGCCATTCGCTACTTCCTCCTGCGGGAGGTGGCCTTTGGCCAGGACGCCCGGTACAACACCGAAGCCTTGATCGAAAGGATCAATTTCGACCTGGCCAACGACCTGGGCAACGGCCTGCACCGCAGCATCGCGATGCTCCGCAGGTTTTGCGATGGGAAGATCCCTGAGCCCGGTCCCGCCGAGCCCATGGACGAAGCGCTCAAGGCTTTGGCCGATTCCACCGTACGGGCGGTCGACGCGGCCGTGCGATCGCTGCACCTCAACACCGCCCTCGTCGAGCTTTGGAAACTGGTCCGGGCCATCAACAAGTACATCGACGACGCCCAGCCCTGGACCTTGTCCAAGGAGGGCCGTCATGAACGCCTCGGCACGGTGATGTATCACCTCTTTGAAGCCCTGAGGATCGAAGCGCTGCTGATTGCGCCCTTCCTTCCCACCACTGGGCAAGCGATGTGGGAGCAGCTGGGGCAAGAGGGCCAAGTGCTCGACCAGGGACTTAAGGCCGCGGCTTGGGGCGGGACCCGGCCAGGGACGGTGGTGAAAGGCGGCGATCCGCTCTTTCCCCGGCTGGACGTCGATCAAGTCCTCGACGAACTGGCCCGGGAAAATGAGGAGCGGGAGAGCTCCCCGGCGCAAGAGGCAAAAGGCGCCCAAGGGCAACCCAAAGCCGAATCCAAGACGACAAAAGACGAAGCAGGGAGTGACGACGGATTGATCACCATCGATGACTTTGCGAAAGTTGAGCTTCGCGTCGCGAGGGTTGTCGCGGCTGACAAGATTGAAGGGGCCGACAAGCTCCTCAAGCTGCAAGTGGATCTCGGCGACGAAAAGCGTCAGATCGTTGCAGGGATCGCCCAGCACTATCAGCCCGAGGAGCTGGTGGGCAAGACGATCGTGGTCGTCGCCAACCTCAAGCCGGCGAAGCTCCGGGGAGAGATCTCCCAGGGAATGCTGCTGGCCGCCACCGACAATTCGGGGCGCCTGTCGCTCGTCACCCTTGAGCACGATCTGCCCGCGGGGAGCGTCGTCCGGTGACGCTGATCGACACCCACGCCCACGTGGCCTCGAGCGCGTTTGATGAGGACCGCCGGGAGGTTCTCCAAAGAGCCCGTGACGCGGGGGTGAGCGAGATCCTCTGCATCGGCGACACGCTGGACTCCTCCCGGGCGGCGATCCAGTTGGCCGAGGGCGAGAGCGGTCTTTGGGCGACGGCGGGGATCCATCCCCATTACGCTGGCGAGGCGGATCCCGATTTCGAACGCCTGCTCAAGGAACTCCTCGCCTGCCCCCGGGTGGTGGCGGTGGGCGAAGTTGGGCTCGATTACCATTACGACTTCGCCCCCCGTGAGGTCCAACAAGAGGTGTTCCGGCGCCAGATCCGTATCGCTCTGGAGGCCGGCATGCCCTTGGTGATCCACAACCGCAAGGCGGACGAGGACGTGATCGCGATCCTCCAAGAGGAGGAAGCCCAGCAGGTTGGAGGTGTTTTCCACTGCTTTTGGGGCGATCAAGCGCTCGCGGAGAAGGCCCTGGAGCTGGGATTTTACATCGGCGTGGGCGGGCCCGTCACCTTCAAGAAATCCGACGCGTTGCGGCAGGTTCTCAAGGCGATCCCGCGCGAGCGCCTGCTGGTGGAGACGGACGCGCCTTACCTCGCGCCGGTCCCCTATCGCGGGCGGCGCAACGAACCGGCATATGTCGTCGAGACAGCCAAGCACCTGGCCGCGCTCCTTGAGATGGAGTTGGACGAACTTGCAGATGTAACCACGCAAAATGCGCGCCGGCTCTTCAATTTGGCTTGATTCCCAGAAAAAATCGTGGTATCCTGAGGGCACATCCAGCTTGTGTGCGCCAGCCGGTCCTCGATCTTTGTCGAGGGCCGGCTTTTTCTTGCCCACTGAGGGGAGGGGAAATGGAGGGTTTTCGGCGTGAAAGCGACGACGCTCGCAGAGTTGCTCGAGGAGGCGGCTTTATCCTTAGACGATGCGGCGAGGGCGCTTCGAGCGATCAAGTCGACCTTCATCGAGCAACAACGAGACACTCTCGCCCTTGGGCCGCTCGAAGCGAGTTTGGAAGTGCATCGAGATCAATTTCGCTTGATGGACCTCGCCGCGACCTTGGCCGCCTTCTGGCGCGGTGTCACGCTGGGCCCGAAACTCCCGGTGGGTCCGGTGACAGTCGATCTTTCAACGCCCGAGGGAAGGTGGCACCTCCTGCTCTTGGCCGTGCTTCGGGGCGCCAGGGTGCGCGATCAGGTTGTCGAGGAGACTTTTGCCGCGTTGGTCCAGCGAGATCTCGCAAGATTCGACCGGTTTCTCCGCCCCGATCCCCAACTGAAGAGCCAGCTGCTTTCGATTTTCTCAGATAGCTACCGGGCGCTGGGAAATCGGGAAGCTAAGATCGACGCCCTTTTCGCCAACGCCGCCCTCTTGGAGCGAGAGTACGGCGGCGACCTCAACAACGTGTACCTTGCCGCCCAAGGCGACGGTCAGGCCCTCATCCGGTCGCTGCAGAGATTTAAGCAGATTGGCCGGGTCGCCTACTGGGTCTGCCGCACCCTCAAGGTGCACGGCGTCTGGTCCGACGTGGACCCGGAGGCCACCTTGTATCTCGACCGCACCACCGATTTGCCTCTCCGGCGCCTCGGCCTCATCGGCGGTCCCGAAGAAGAACGTTCGGGTGACGCCGCGCTCCGGTTTGTCGACCAGTACATGGCGGGCGACGTCATACCCCTCTATTTGCAAGGGCTTGTCCTTTGTCAGCAAGACGACCCCGGCGTTTGCCTCGCGGAATGCCCCTTCGCCTCTCAGTGCCCGTTCCCGGAAAACAGCGAATGATGTCGTGCAAAACGCCCCGAGTGTTCGTCCTTGAGTTTGACACTCCCTGGTGGGTCTGCTATGATTATCCCGGCCTCGTGACGGCTAACACAAGAGAGTAGGAGGACGCGCTCGATGCCCAGCGTCGCGATCGTCGGATCCCAGTGGGGCGATGAAGGGAAGGGGAAAATCACCGACTTTCT
>PKEU01000019.1 GCA_002919195.1 bacterium | reverse complement strand
GGGCGAAAGCGGTGGCGGGACTTTAACCCGCTGGTCTGCTGCGCTGCGAGGCGCACCGCAAAACGGCCCACGTCCCCTCACGCCGGGAGAACGTGGGCCGTCTTTTCATTATGGAAGGCGAGCTTTCCGCCCTGGCGCCCAGGCGCCCGGAGGCCTCCAGTCCTTTAACCCGCCTGCAGCATCTCCTCGACCAAGGCCACTGCCCGGTCGACCGTCAGGCCTAGGTGGGCAGCCGCCTGGGCTCCCGGCGCGCTGACGCCAAACCGCTCGATCGAGAGGATCCGGCCGCTTTCGCCCGCAAGGCCCCGCCACCCGGCACCGACGCCCGCCTCGATGACGAGCCGCGGCGTGCCCTTGGGCGCTACCGCCTCCTGGTAGCCGGCATCTTGGCGGAGAAAGAGCTCCCGGTTGGGCACCGAGACGACCCGGACGCCCCGTCCCCTCTCCTCCAGCTTTTGGGCGGCTTCGAGGGCCAAAGAGACCTCGCTGCCGCTGGCCAGGATGACCGCGGAAAGCGGGTTCTTCTCCCGCTTGATGACATAAGCGCCCCGGCTGAGGTCGACTTTCTCCTCCCGCTCCAGCACGGGCACGTTTTGCCGGGTAAACAGGAGGACGGTGGGCCCATCTTTGCGCTTGAGGGCCTCAACCCACGCCAAAGCGGCTTCGACCGCGTCGGCCGGCCGGTATACCTCCACGTTGGGGATCAGCCGCAGCGACTCGGCATGCTCCACCGGCTGGTGGGTGGGGCCGTCTTCGCCGACGTACACCGAATCGTGGGTAAAGACAAAGACCACCGGCTGGCGCATCAGCGCGGCTAAGCGGATGGTCGGGCGCATGTAGTCGGAAAAGACGAGAAACGTCGAGCCAAACACCCTGAGGCCCCCGTGGAGCTGCATGCCGTTGAGCATCGCGCCCATGGCGTGCTCCCGGACGCCAAAGTGGATGTTGCGCCCCGAGTAATCGTCGCGGGTGATCACGCCGCCGCCTTCGATAAAGGTCTTGGTCGACGGGTGGAGGTCCGCCGACCCTCCCACAAGATAGGGCATGCGTTTCGCCAAGACTTGCAGCACCGTGCCGCCCGCGCTGCGAGTCGCCACCTTTTCGCCGGGCTCAAACTCCGGCAAGATCTCATCGAGGTTTTCGGGAAGCTCAAGGCCAAAGGCCTTGTCCCACTCAGCCCTCAGCTCGGGATAGGCCCTGGACCAGGCTTCAAACCGCTCTTTCCACTCCTGGCTCTGGCGAACCAGCTCTTCCTTGCGAGCCGCAAAAAACTCCCGCACCTCGCCGGGCACGTAAAAGGGCTCCTCGGGCCAGCCGATCTTAGCCTTGAGCGCCGCGATGTTTTCAGGGCCCATAGGATCGCTGTGGGCCTTGGAGGTTCCTTCGAGGGGCGTGCCCCATCCGATCTTGGTCTTGGTGATGATGAGGCTCGGGCGCGTCGTCTCCGCTTGCGCCGCTTTGACGGCCTCTTCGACCGCGGCCACGTCGTGCCCGTCGACCGTGAGCACATGCCAGCCGTACGCTTCGTACCGCTTGGCCACGTCCTCGGTAAAGGTGAGATCGGTGCCGCCGTCGATGGTGATCTGGTTGTCGTCGTAAAAGACGATGAGGCGCCCAAGCCCCAGATGCCCCGCCAAGGACGAGGCCTCGGCCACCACGCCCTCCATCAAATCGCCGTCGCTCGCGATGACGTAGGTGTAGTGCCCGACGATCTCATAACCCGGCCGGTTGAAACGGGCCGCCAGCATCCGCTCGGCCAAAGCCATGCCCACGGCGTTGGCCATCCCTTGTCCCAAGGGCCCCGTCGTCGTCTCAACCCCCGGCGTGTCCCCGTACTCGGGGTGCCCGGGCGTGGCCGAGCCCAGCTGCCGGAAGTTTTTCAGCTCTTCCATGGGAAGGTCATATCCGGAAAGGTGCAGGAGGCTGTACAGCCACATAGAACCGTGTCCGCCAGAAAGGATCACCCGGTCGCGATCGGGCCACTGTGGCCAGGTGGGATCGTGACGGAGGATCTTGCCGTACAGCAGCGCGCCTACGTCGGCCATGCCGAGCGGAAGCCCAGGATGCCCTGACTGGGCCGCTTCGACCGCGTCGACCGTCAGGGCGCGCACGGTGTGAGCTATCTTTTGCAGCATCGCGTTGAAACCCCCAACTCCAGATTTTACAACCAACGCCAACGAAAGGATGTCATCGAAAACGTGAACCGTCAAACCCCCGTCTGGATCATCCCCCGCGAGTCCGACACCGAACTGGCCATTCGCGCCGAGGGCCGCACCCTGGCCCGGCTGGCCGTCGTCCCCTTTCACCAGCGGGTGGGCCGGGCGACCCTGTGGATGGGTGGCGTCGCCGGCGTCAACACCGACCCCGCCGCCCGGGAGCAGGGGCTTGCCCGCCGGCTCCTCACCTTCGCGGTCGAGTGGATGCGCGACCAGGGATTTGACTGGTCCGGTCTCTTTGGCATACCAAACTTCTACACGCGCTTTGGATATGCCTCCGCCTTGCCCGAATACGAGCTGACGATCCCGACGGCCCGGGCCGAAGCCGCCCGCATGTGCCATCACGTCCGGCCTCTCCAAGGAAACGAGCACGAACGGCTCGCCCTCCTCGACATCTACCAGGCCGTCTACGCCACCGCGACGGGCACCGTCCTCCGGGATCCTGAGCGTTGGAAAGGTTTTCTCAAAGGGCCCGGCTGGGGCACCATTCCCGCCGTCGTGGTCGCGGTCGACCGTAGCGATCGCTATCCCCACGGCGAAAAGATCTTGGGATATGCGGTGTACCACAAGTACAGCGACGGCGTCACCGTCGCGGAAATCAGCGCGCTCGCCTACTCGGTTTACGAGAGTCTTCTCGCCCACTTCGCGCGGCTCGGCGTGGAGAAAAGAGCCTCGACGCTGAAATTTCTCGTGCCCAAGAGCCATCCGCTCACAGAGATCGCCCGCCGTTTTGGCTGCACTTGGACCGTCCGCTTTCCAGCCGACCGCGACGGCATGTGGCGGGTGCTCAACCTCGTGCCCCTCATGAGAAAGCTCGCGGTCGAATTTGAAGCGCGGCTCAAAGAAGCGGGGCTCTTTGGGACCCATCCCATCCCGGGCATCGCGATCGATACCGGGGAATGCGGGAGCGTCAGCCTTTACGCGAAGGGCGACGGGCTCGCCATCGCTCCAGGGTTCCGAGATGGACTGCCGCAGGTTTCATTGGATCAGCAAACGCTGGTCCAGCTGCTCTTGGGGTACCGCGCCATCGACGAGGTCCTCGAAACCCAAGGGCTTACGGCCTCCCCGGCTGCGCCGTGGCTGCGCGCCCTCTTTCCCGAGGTGGAAGGGGTCCTCTGGTGGCCCGACCGGTTTTGACGAGCGTCAGCCGCTGGCCATGGCCATGATCCGCTCCCAGAGAGGATCGGGCACCGGCATCACCGAGAGGCGGGAGATGCGGACCAGCTCCCACTGGGCAAAGGCCGGATCCTCTTTGATCTCCGGCAAAGGGACCGGCCGGGCCAGCGGCCGCACCGCCTCCAGATCGACGACGATCCATCGCTCGTCGCCTGCCTCAGGATCGGGGTACGCTTCCCGCACCACCCGGGCCACCCCGACGATGGCCCTCTCCTTGCCGGTGTGGTAGACGAGGACCTCATCCCCCACGTTCATCGCCCGCATGTGTTTGAGCGCGAGCGCGTTGCGCACGCCGTCCCACACGTCCCGGCCGGCCTCTTGCAGGTCTTGGAAAGAGTACTCTTCAGGTTCGGTCTTGACGAGCCAGCGGGCCATCGCCGCCACCTCCTCGCACTCTGGCGCCGCCCTCGAGCGTCCTCGCCTGTGGGATCAGAGCAAGGCGCTAGGATCCCTCGACCAAGATGGCGATGACTTGCCCTGGGCCGTGGACGCCGATGCTCAGGTCGTTTTCGATATCGGCGGAGCGGCTCGGGCCCGTGATCAACGTCAGCGACGACGGGACGCCGCGCTCCTTGGCCAAGGCGGCCACGTGCCGGAGCACTGTCCGGCGGCGCTCGACCAGAGCCTCCGGCGCGATGAGGGCGATCATCAACGGCGGCACCAAGCTGACGCTGCGCCCTTGGCGCGGGCTTGAGAGCACGGCGATGCTCCCTAACTCCGCCACGGCGTAGTCTGCCCACAAGAGTCCCGCGCCCCACCGGTCGGCCCGGGCGAGCTCGCGGTCCGCCTCGCCGTGGGAGAAGGCGACTTCGTCCCAGCTTTCGACGGCGATGCCCGCCTCCTCGAGGATCGCGCGACACTGGCTCCAGTCGCCGCCGCTGGTGAGCACGCCTTTGACGTCCCGGTGGAGCAAGAGGTCCCGGATCAACCGGAAGGCCTCTTCGCGGCTCGGCGCCCGGTACGCCTCGCCGCCCAGCTCCACCAAGGTTTTCATAAAGCGCTCGGCCTTTTGCTCGTAGCTTGCCTGCTCCTCGTCCTCCAAAGGCCCGGCGGGGAAACTGGGGTGGTCCGCGACATAACCCGCTCCCTGTAGCCGGGCGCGAATGCGGCTCAAAAACTCCTCTTGGCTTTCGCCGCCAAAATGCGCCTCATCGAGCGCCGGCCCTCGACCCTTGAGCGTCACGCGCCCCGTCCCTCCTCTCGTTGCTCGCCAAAAGCCGCCTTCACGGCGAGCCGCGGCTCCCGTTGCTTGGTAAGCTCGCTTTGCCACAGGTCGCGGAAGCCCTTGGACGGCAGAGCCGGAAGCGTCCGGGTCTTTAACCAGGAGGAGAGGGGAGCCGGGGCCCAGCGGAAGCGGCCGTCGCGGACAAAAGGCCGCTGCAGCCACCGGCCGGCCCGCTGCGCCGCCCGGTAAAGGCCCGGGCGATGCATCATCCAGCCAAAGCCGCGAAAGATCCAGCGTTCGAAAGGATGGGTCCGCCGGCGCTCGGCGCTTTCGCGCCGGATCCCGATCAACATGTCGTGGAGCGGGATCTTCACCGGGCAAGCCTCCCAGCAGGCGCCGCAAAGGCTCGACGCCAGGGCGACCTCGCCCCACTCCTCCACGCCCCTGTAAAGGGGCGTCAACACCGCGCCGATCGGCCCCGAATACACCCAGCCGTACGCGTGACCGCCGATCTGGCGGTAGACCGGGCAGATGTTGAGGCAAGCGCCGCACCGGATGCAGTGGAGCGCCTCTTCAAACTCGGTGCCCAAGATCGTGGAACGCTGGTTGTCGACGATGACGAGGTGAAAGGCTTCGGGGCCGTCTTTTTCCCCGTCGCGCCTTGGGCCTGAAAAGATGGTGGTGTAGCTGGTCGCCCGTTGCCCCGTCGCGCTGCGGGTCAGCATCGTGAGCAAAAGGTCGAGGTCCTCAAGGCGCGGCACGATGCGCTCCATCCCCATCAAGGTGACGACGATCCGGGGCAAGGCCGTCACCATCCGGCCGTTGCCCTCGTTGGTCACCAGCGTGACCGACCCGGTCTCCGCGACAGCGAAGTTGCAGCCGGTGATCCCCATGTCGGCGGTGAGAAAGACGTTGCGAAGCTGGCGGCGCGCCACGGCGGTCAGCGTAGGCGTGTCGGTCGAGAGCGTCCTTCCTTCCAGCTGGGCGAAAAGCTCCGCGATCTCTTCCCTGGTCTTGTGCAGGGCGGGGCCGATGATGTGCGAAGGCGTCTCCCCGGCCAGCTGGATGATGTACTCACCCAAGTCGGTCTCGTACACCTCGATGCCGTCCTCTTTCAAGGCGTCGTTGAGGTGGATCTCCTCGGAGACCATCGACTTAGACTTGGCGACGCTTTTCACCCCGTAATGCCGCGCGATCTTGCGCACGATCTCGACCGCTTGCTCGCCCGTGGACGCGAAGTGGACGTAACCTCCGTTTTCCCGCACCTTCGCGGCCAGCTGGGCAAGGTAATAGTCCAGGTGCGCGATCGTGTGCGCCCTGACGGCGCGCGCCCGCTCCCGCATCGCCTCCCAGTCGTCGTACTCCAAGACCGCTCTTGCTTTGCCGCTGCGGAAGTTGTTGGTCGCGCGCTTCACGGCCTCCCGCAGCCTGTCGTTGGCCAGCGCCCCTTCGATGCGCTCCAGCAAGGCTCCTTTGCTCACGAAGCGCTCACCTCCCCGTCGGCTAGGGTCCGAGCGTCGACCCGGTCGGGCCGGGTTGCAAGTTCCAAAAGCTCCGCCCAGTGCATCACGTTGACCGGCATGCCCCGCTTTTCCATGCGGCCTTTCAGATGCATCAGGCAAGCCATATCGCCGCCCAAGAGGTACTGGGCTTGGGTCTTGGCCACGTTGTCCAGCTTGTCGTCGGCCATGGCGGTCGAAAGGGACGCCATCTTGACCGCGAAGGTGCCGCCAAACCCACAGCAGTCTTCCGCGAAGGGCAAGTCGACGAGCCTGAGCCCCCTCACGTTGCGGAGCAGTGTGAGGGGAGCCTCCTTGACGCCCAGACCCCGGGTCATGTGGCACGAGGTGTGGTACGTCGCCACGCCGTCAAAGGTGGCGCCCATGTCGGTGACGCCCAGCACGTCGACGATAAACTGCGAGAGTTCGTAGGTCTTTTCGGCGAGCTCGAGAGCCTCTCTTTCCATGGGATGCCCTTGAAACAGCTTGGGGTAGAGGTGACGGACCATGGCGACGCACGACCCGGACGGACCCACCACCCACTGGCTGTCCCGGAAGGCCTGGATGAGCCGCTGCGCGGCCCTGCGGGCATCGGCGGCGTAGCCGCTGTTGTAAGCCGGCTGTCCGCAGCAGGTTTGCTCGCTGGGGAAGTCGACGTCAACCCCCAACCTCCGGAGCAAGCGGACCGCGCTCACTCCAACCTGTGGGTACAAGGTATCGACGATGCACGTGACAAAGAGCGAGACTCGCATCCGCCGGGCACCCCTTGTTACGTCAAATTTCCTGTTTTCCGATGCGGCTCAGCAAGCGCAGGTTGCCGTCGATCACGGTATCGGCCAGCTTTTGCACCTTGTAAAGGTCGATCTCGTCGGGGCGCAAGGGTTTAAACTTTTCCCGGCCGAAAGGCGACCCGGCCGCGGGCTCGTCCGAGCCGACCTCCTTGGCGGCCTCCTCGAGGCCAGGCGCGCCCGGGCGAGGCCTGCTCGTCCCACCGCCCGCCCTTGCCGCCAACCCCTCGTCCACCCGGAGCAGCACGTTGACCGTGACGTCGTTGAGGCGGCCCGCCTGCGGGGGCAGAGTCGTCAAGTCGCGATCAGTGATTTCGATCGAGCCCAAAAGTTGGGGCGGCCCAAAGCCTGCTTCGATCCCGATGACAAAGACGTCGGGCCACCTCTCGCGAAGCTCTTGGATCCGCTCCTCCAGCGTCTCAGGCGTGACCGGGCGGTCGCTGGTGCCCAGCACGTTGGGGTAATACTTGATGGTCTCGTCCGCGACCAACGGGCCGAGCCGCCCGATCAAATCGTTGGGATCGCCGACGCAGAAAAAGCAGACGTCGGCGTACCCCGACGACTGGTACGCCTCGGCTAAGGCCCTCGCCAAACGGAAATCCGCGGTCCAATGAAAGGGATTGACACGGATCATGCCGGCTTCACTTCCGCGTTGAGTTCGATCACGTTGCCATCGGGATCGCAGCAGAAAATCTGCGCCCACCCTGTGATCGAGTGAGGGTTGCCCACCGCCTCGACGCCCTCCCGCTTGAGGTGCGCGAGGGTCTCCTCGTAGCTTTCGACCCGCAGGGCGAAATGCGCGTCCTTGCCGTCGATCTCGCGCGTGCCCCGGACAGCCCGGGCGCCGGGATGGACGATCAGGTGAAGCTGACTGCCTTCGCCCAGATCGTACCAGGCCCCTGGGAAGTCGAAGGGAGGGCGGGCGATCTCCTTTAAGCCCAAGATGCGCCCGTAAAAGTCTTTGGCGGCTTCCAAATCGCTGACGACAACCGCGACATGGTGCAACCGCTGCGTGACGATCAAGGCTATCCTCCTCACACAGGTTCGATGCACAGGGGATCGTCGTTTTTGACCGAGTTGACCCGGGGGCTCACCTCGTACGCTTCCATCTCCTCGGCAGGGTACGGTGCGAGCAACCCACGGACGCCCTCGCCGGGCACGTCCCGGTCAAGCCAAAGATCGATGGCCTCTTTGGGGAGGATGACCGGCATGCGGTCGTGAACAGGCTGGACCAGCTCATTGGCGGCGGTCGTCAAGATCGTGCAGGTAAAGAGCGTCTCACCCTTCCCGCTGCGAGGCCGCCATGCCTCCCACAGCCCTGCGAAGGCGAAGGGCCTTCCTCCCCGGAGGCGAAACAGCATGGGAATCTTGACCTTGCCGTCCTTTCGCCACTCGTAAAAGCCGTCCGCCGGGATGATGCAACGCCGCCGGTCAAAAGCCCTGCGAAAGGACGGCTTTTCCGCCACCGTCTCCGACCGGGCGTTGATCATCCGGTTGCCGACCGAGGGATCCTTGGCCCACGGCGGGACCAGGCCCCATTTGAGCATCGCCCCCTTACGGCCTTGGTCTCCGTCGCGCGCCGCTAAGATCAGCTGGCCGGGGGCCACGTTGAAACGGGGCCGATAATCTTCAGGGATCCAAAGGAGGCCCAATTCGTCCATGAGCACCTGGGCCGACGGGGTCAACGTGAAACGTCCACACATCGCGCATCCTCACTTCCGGCAAGGCAAAGCCGGCCGCTTCCCACACATCGAGCTGGCGCGAGGGTTCGCACTTTACCCCCGCCGCCGGCGCGGGGCACTCGCCTCGATGCCCCTCGCGCCAAGATGCTTTCAAGCCCTGTTGCGCCTATACTCTTTCCCGCCCGGCGCCCTCCTACCTGCCTCCAACTCTTGACGGGCCCGACGGCCCCAGCGCGCCGTTCAAGCCGGAGGAGCCCGCCTTGTCACGACAGGTGCTTGGTGACCACTTCGACGAAGCGGGGGAAGGCGGCCTCGGGCGGCTCGATGTCGGGGTGCCACCGCTTCTCCCACTCGAGGGAGAGCCAGCCTTGGTAACCCATCCGCTTGAGCAAGGCCAGCGCCTCCTCCCACGGAAACTCGCCCTCGCCCGGAAGCGTGTAACGATAACCCGTCCCCGTGCGGACGGAGTCTTTGAGATGCACATGCCGGACCCAGCGGCCGATCAACCCATAGCTCTCCTCAAGATTTTCACCGTGGAAGCGCCAGGGGTGGTGCATATCCCACAAGATCCCGACGGCGTCGGATTGGACGCGCTCCAGCACCGCTTTCAAGCGCTGGCTTTGAGAGAAGTCGCCGTGGGTTTCGATCAGCACCTGGACGCCCCGCTCTTTGGCATATGCGCCCAAGCTCTCAAGCCCCTCGACCACCTGAGCGGTGACGCGCTCTCCCAGTTCAGGAGACGGGATCTTATCGCCAAAAACGCGGACGTAAGGGGCCGAAAGCTCCCGGGCCAAGTCGATGTAGGCCCGGCCGGCCTCGAGATGACGCTCCAACTGGTTGGCGTCATCAAAGCGGACCGAGCTGCCCAAGCAGCAGATGGCAAGCCCCTTCTCCGCCAGTTGCTCCTTGGTCCGGGCCAAGTTTTCAGGCTGGAAAGGGCCGGCCCAAATCACGTCGATTTCTTTTCCCAAGCCCCTCAATTCGATGCCCTGGTAACCCATGCGGCTTGCTTGATCCAAGATCGTCTCCCAGCTCCACTCAGGGCATCCCAGGGTGCTAAACGCCAGACGAAACGACACACCTTCCACCTCCGGCGATCGCAAAACGCTCTCTAGCTAGCCTCGTTTTTCCTGCTCAGACTCATTCTCCCCCGAGGATGGGCAGCCCTCCGTCCTCTTGGCCCGGGAGCCAAAACCAGACGGTGGTTCCCTGGCCTAAGGCGCTTGCGATCCCGACCTGGCCGTAGTGCCTCTCAATGGTGTGCTTCACGATGGCAAGGCCCAGCCCCGTCCCCCCCTCCTTGCGGGAGCGGGCCTTGTCCACCCGGTAAAATCGCTCAAACACCCGATCCAAGGCGTCCCGGGGAATGCCGATGCCCGTGTCTGCGACGGTGACCTTGACGCCGCCTTCCTCCGGAGCGACCGTCACCTTGACGGCGCCGCCGCGCTCCGTGTATTTCACCGCGTTGTCGACCAGGTTGAGCAGGGCTTGGCGAAGCGCGGCGCCGTCGCCCAAAACGGTGGGCGCCCCGCCGGCTACATCGACGGAGAGGACGAGCCCTTTCTCGTCCGCCCGCTGGCGCACAAGCTCGACGACTTCGCGAGCGAGCTCCCCAAGGTTCAAGGGCTCCCGGGCGAGCACGTCCGCGGGCCCCTCAAGGCGCGAAAGCTGCAGCAGATCGTTGATGATGGCGATGAGCCGCGTCGTCTCCGTGTGCATGATCTCGAGGTACCGTTTGGCGCGCTCGGGGTCGCGATAGGATCCCTGCTGCAAGGTTTCGATAAATCCGTGGACCGCGGTGAGCGGCGTGCGAAGTTCGTGAGAGACGTTGGCCACAAAATCCGAACGGACTCTTTCCAGGCGCAAGAGCTCCGTTTGATCGTGCAAGACGCAGACCGCGCCCGCGACGCTTTCATCGGGCGCTTTGATCGGCGAAACCCTCACGTGAAACGTACGGGGGGATGCCGGCGGCGCGCCGAGGCGGAGCCTCCCCGAAAGGGAGCGGCGTGCCGCGATGGCTCGTTGGAGGAGGCCCACGCACTCGTGGTCCTTGATCACCTCCAGCGCGTGGCGGCGAGCCCCAGCCGGAGCTTGGCCCGGCTCCTCTTTGATGGCAAACACCGCCCGGGCCGCGGGGTTGGCAAAGACCACTTCCAGCGACCGGTCCACCGCGATCACCGGATCTGCTAGGCTCTGCAGCACGGCGGCCAGCGTCGCCCGCTCGTGCGCGAGCTGCTGGAGCCGCTCCTCGTGCTTTTCCCGCAGCCTTTCGATCGCCCCAAAGAGGCGGGCCGTCTCTTCGACCGCGGTGAGCCGGTCGACGTCGACCGCGCCTTGTTCCTCCAGCCGTTCCACCCGCTCCGCTAGGCCTTCGACGGCGGCCAGCACCCGGCCCAGCAGGCGAGCGCCCAAGAGAAAAGCCGCGGCGGCGCCCAGCGCCGCGAGCCACGCGACAGGCGAGCTGCTCCCCATCCGAAAAAACAAAGAAACCGCTCCCGCGGCGACGAGAGCGGCTGCGACGTACATGAAAACAACGATGCGGCCCGTGCGGCTCCGCCAAAGCCCGTTCATTGCGGCGGTCGCTCCCGCAGGCGGTACCCGATGCCGTGGACGGTCTCGATGGCTTCGGCGTATTGGGGATGATGCTCCAGCTTTTGCCTCAGCCTGCGGATATGGACGTCGACCGTACGGGTACCTCCCGTGTACTCGTACTCCCAAAGCTGCTCCAAGAGGTAGTCCCGCTGAAAGATGCGCCCGGGATAACGGGCGAGGAGGTGCAAGAGGTCAAACTCCCGGGGCGTAAGCTGCACGCGGTCGCCGTCGATCTCGACCGTCCGCTTTTCCAGGTTGAGCCTGAGCCGCCCGTACTGGATGAGCTCGCCCGTCACCACCGTATCGGGCACCCGGCGCAAAATGGCCCGCACTCTCGCCAGGAGCTCCCTCGGGCTGAAGGGTTTGGTGACGTAGTCGTCCGCGCCCATCTCCAGGCCCAACACCCGGTCGATCTCGTCTGCCTTGGCCGTCAACATGATGATCGGCACCTGGCTCTCCTTGCGGATGCGCCGGCACACCTCGATCCCGTCGACGCCGGGCAGCATCAGGTCGAGGATGACAAGGTCCCACGCTTCTTGAGAAAAACGCTCCAGCGCCTCGTCCCCGTCGGCCGCGACCCCGACGTCATATCCCCCATCTTCCAAGTTGACCCGGATCAACTCGACGATGGACGGCTCGTCGTCGACGACGAGAATCCTCTTTGGCATCCGCTCACGACTTCTCCTTTAGCTGGTGGGCCACCCTTCTGCCGGTCACCATATAGATCGCCCGCTCGGAGATGTTGGTGGCGTGGTCGGCGATCCGCTCGAGGTACCGGGCGGCAAACAACAGGTGGATGGCCTGGTTGACGCGGTCTCCGTGCTCACCCTGCCGGATCTTGTCTTCGAGTTCGTCAAAGATCGCCGAATACAGGGCGTCCACTGCGTCGTCCCGCTGGCAGACGGCCTCGGCCTTTTGGATGTCGCCCTCGATAAAGGCATCGAGCGCGTCTTTGAGCATCTCCTGCGCCATGTCAGCCATCTTGGGTATGTCGATCAAGGGCTTGATCAGGGGCGCTTTGCCGATGCGTAAAGCGACCTCGGCGATGTTGCAAGCATAGTCGCCGACCCGCTCGAGGTCGGTGAGCGTCTTGAGCGTCGCGCCGATCATGCGCAGATCCCTGGCCAGGGGTTGCTGCAACATGATCATTTGCAAGCAAGCCTGCTCGAGGGACTCTTCGAGCGCGTCGATCTCGTCGTCCTTGTCGAGGACCCGTTGGGCTTCCTCAAGATCTTGCTGCTCAAGGGAATGGACGGCCTCGGAGACGGCCTTTTGCACCATGCTCCCCATTTTCAACAGTTCCAATTGAAGGTTTTTCAATTCCTGATGAAAATGCTGCCTGGCCATGGCCTGCGCCCCCTTGACACGCGCGTTTCAAGAGCGTCACGTTACGATGAGCTTTCGTTTCATTATACACGATCTTGCGGCAGTCCAGACATTATCCAAACCGCCCTGTGAGATATTCCTCCGTCTCTTTTTGCGCTGGGCGTTCAAATACGGCGGCCGTCGGGCCAAACTCGATCAACCTGCCCGAGAGGAAAAAGGCCGTCTCGTCGGCCACCCGGGCGGCTTGCTGCATGTTGTGCGTCACGATGACGACCGTCAGCTCCTCTTTGAGCGAAAGGAGCAAGTCCTCGATGCGCGTCGTGGAGATGGGATCGAGAGCCGAACAGGGCTCATCGAGCAAGAGCACCTGAGGCCGGACCGCGAGCGCCCTAGCGATGCAAAGGCGCTGCTGTTGCCCGCCCGACAGCGACAAAGCCGGCTGGTGCAAGCGGTCTTTCACCTCATCCCACAAAGCGGCCTTTTGTAGACTTTCGA
>PKEU01000208.1 GCA_002919195.1 bacterium | reverse complement strand
CATTCCAGTCGTCCCTTGCAGCAGTATGCGGTTATATTCGAAAGGAGGACTGGAAGCCAGCGCATCATGGGCAGGCGTGTGTAATCCGCCGCCGGTCGTAAGCAGCGCACGCACTCCGGTCTCAAACTTGATCAGCGCGAGAGACGCATCTTCCAGGACGTGTTGCCACCCGACTCGTCCGGAGCGGGCGTCCACCTGGCCCATGACCCATTCGACACGTGCGTCCCCGGCGTAGTAGCGGATGAGATCGACGATATGCGTTCCGTCCACCAACAGCGATGAGTACGGGTGTCCCGACGCCCAAATCTGCTCAAGCTTTCCGATGACACCTTCGTCGAGCAGCTCCTTCGCCCGGGCGTACTGGGGCATGTACCGGCGTTGGTGCCCGATGATTAATACGACCCCGTTCTCCTTGCATGCCGAAAGCATCGCGTCGGCCTCAGCCAGATTCATCGCCATCGGCTTTTCGCAGATGATCGCCTTGGGCTTGTAAGCTGCCGCTTTGATGGTCATCGACGCGTGCAGAAGCTCGTTGGTACAAATCACCACAATGTCGAGCCGTTCCTTCTCGAGCATCTCGTCATACGAGGTGTACGTGTTTGCGACCCCATGTTGTTGGGCAAAGCGCTCGAGGCTTTCCCTATTGATATCGCAACAGGCCGCGAGTTCAACTTCCTCTTCCGCCGCGAGGGCGCGGGCGTGGTAATGGGCAATGCCCATCCCGCCCACGCCGACGATTCCAGCCCGTAGCTTCGCTGCCACCTTTCGTTCCTCCCATGAGGCCATTCTGGTCAAGCAAAGGTCGTCGATTTGGCGCTTCCACTCAAAGTCCCCAGGCACTTCAGTTCACGATGAGGCCAAGTTCGTCTCTGGCTTGGATTTTCAGCCGCTCTTCGGCTTCCGACAAGGCGATATGAGGAGCGATCCCCTCATTGAAGATCCGGTGGCTCACTTCAGCGAAAACGTCGCCCCAGTCCAGGTTGAGCCAATAGGTGGCAGGCGAAAGCGTGGAGACCTTGAGAGCGTTGATGAAACTCAACCAGTCCGGAGTCTCCTCGACGAGCGCCGAAAACCCTGGCGATTCTCTCGTCGCGGGAAAGAGCTCGCCGACCCGCGCCAAAATCTCTTGCCCCTCGGGCGAGTACGACATAAAGACGAGGAAATCGAAAGCCTCTTCGGGATGCTTGCTTTGCGTCGTCACGCCCGCGGACCAGCCGCCGAACCAAATCGGGTATTGAAACCCGCCGTCCTCTTCGTGGAAGGGCGGCGCGACGCTGAATTCATAGTTGGGAGCAAGCCTTCTCAACTCTTTGAAGTGCGGGGTGATCGCAAGCACCATCGCCTGTTGGCCGTTGATCATACGCCCCACAAAGCCACCCCAACCCGGCGGAACCAAGCTGACGGCGTCAGGCCCGTACTGGTCGTAATGGCTCTTGAGCCACTCGAAGGCGGCAACCATCTGCGGAGACGAAATGCCAAACCGTCCCTCGTACTCGGTCCCTTCCCACAGCGTAGCGCCGAACGCCGAACCCCAGCTCAAAGCGTTAAAAACTTGGTAGTCGTCTTTCCACTGCCAGACGGGCATCGCAATCTGCACCAAAGCGCCCGAGGCGTCTCGCCGCGTCAGCTTTGGGAACATGCTGTCGAACTCCGCGACGGTACGGGGCGGTTGATTTGGATCCAGACCCGCTTCGGCGAACATAGTCTTGTTGTAAATTAACGGGAAGTTGGGGTCGATGAAGACCTGGAGAGTCCACGTCTTTCCGAGAAGATGCATCTGGCCGATGGAGCCCACCAGGTAATCGTCGAGCCGCACGCCTTTCCGCTCCATCAACTCGTCCAGCGGCATGAAAACCTCGCGCATTTCATCCGTGTTGCCCCAGCCAAACACGATGTCCGGCAGCACGCCGCCGGCCAATGCTGCGATAATCTTTTCGCCGCTCCATCCCCATAGGAATTCAATCTCGACGTCAGGCCGGAGTTGTTGATAGGCCTCGACCAAGGCCGGAAAGACGCCGTTGAATGCGGTCGTATCACCCCACGGAGTCGCTACGGTGAGGGTGATCTTCTCTTGAGCCGCGACGGAAATCGACACCAGGCTGAAGAGCGCAAGAGCGAGGACGACGAGAAACCAAACACGACGCGAGCGATGAGAGTGAAACCCTCCCACTGTATCCTCCCTTTCTGGCCAGTTCTTTTCAGTGCGTCTCTTTGGTGTCCCCGATTTCCGGTGGATGTGGGAAAATTCTTGAATCTAGCGCTGTTGTCTCGTTCGCTCCTACTCCACGGGTACTTGCTCCACCGGCTTACTACTCTGTTTGCTTGCTACTCTGCTTGCCCCCGCCAGGCGACCTGATCGCCCAAAATCTCGCCCAGGTAACGCCGGCTCATCGCTGCCGCTTCCCTCGGCGAGTAGGGCGCGTTGGGACCGGGGTCGAGTTCCACATTGATCCAACCTTCGTAGCCGCCTTCCTGGAGGATCTTGAGGATCTCCGGGATCGGCAAAATACCGTGTCCGATGGGCTGGTAGTTCACAAAGCCCGTCACGTCGACCGGCTGTCCGTTTTCGTCGACGTCGACCTGACCCGACCAGTCTTTCAAATGGACGTGAGTAATCCGATCCAGATAGGTGCGCATCACCTCCAAGATATCGCTGCCGCCCTTGGCGATCTGGCCCGTATCGGGGGCCAGCCCCACCAGGTCGGGGTCGAGGAGGCTGAGAATCGTGTCGATCTCTTCCCGGGTCTCGACGGCGGTGCCCGTGTGGGGATGCAGGCCGCTCCTCAACCCGATGCTCCTGCAGTATTCGCCCGCCTGGTTCAAGGCGTCGGCCAAGCGCTGGAACTGATCCCGGCTGTATCCTCCCGGAAGCCTACGCCCGGCCTGAAACACCATCACATAGCCCCCCACCTCCTTTAATGCGCCGGCTTGCCGGCGCACGGCCTCCAGGTCCGCCGCGAGGCCCGCGGGATCGATCCACTCCCGATAGCAGTAGGCCGCGACGGTGGGGATCCCGCAGGACTCGACCAGCGCCCGGTATCCTCCAGGCTTGTTGTAGTTCAAAATGGTCTCGCCGAAGGTCTCAAACCCGAGGTAGCCGAGCTCGGCGACGTCCCGGTACGCCCGTTCCACGTCGCCGGGGATGCCCCATGTGATTCCGGTGTGCCCGATCTTCACGAATCCACCTCCTGTGTGCCGTTGGCTGTTTCGTAAATGATCTCGACCCTCGACTCCGTGCTGTGCCGCAGCTTAATGACGAGCTCGCCTCCGTTCCTGCTGGTACGGTAGTTCCAGCCTTGTTGCTCGCGCTCGTACCACCTCGTTTCCGAAATTGGCACGCCGTCGATCCGCACTTCCAAGGGCCGGCCAAGGCCGATCACAAGAGCGTGCGTCGTGGTCCCCTCGATATAAGGAAGACGGAATCGGAGGCGGTCGCCCGTCCACTCCACGTCCTCAATGGCGGCGACGGCGTTGAGACGGATCGCCCGCTCCCCGGCATCGACGACGACCGTGCGGATGTCAGGGCTCTGGCCCTCGAATACGTAAAACGCCGGTTTCGCAATCGTCTCAGGATTGATGTCCACATTGAGGATCGGCCGATTGGGAACAAGCTCCCACACGTCGGGAAAGCCGCCTCTTGCGGGCTCGACCGTGCGCTGTTGCCGCATGGCGCTCAAGACGATTCCCTTCGCTACCTGGTCCCACGGGAAACTCGGGTCGTATTCGGAAAGCTCCATCAGGTGGTAGGCGTAGACCAGCCCGTTCCACTGGACCGGCCGGCCAAACCAGGGCAAGACGTAGTGCGTGGCCCCAAACGCCGCGATGGTCGCGTACTTCATCACCGGACGGTCCGGCGCGCCCCAGACGTAGACAAACGGCAGGCCGGACCGGGCCCAGTACTTGGCATCCTCCAGGTACGCAGGATCGCCGGTGAGGCGGTATCCTTCCACGTAAGCCCCGATCGCTTTCGCCGCAGCGAGGATGTCCGGCGAATGGACGGGCACCTCCCAGGTCTGGGCGGCCCGGGGCACGCGGAACTCCCGCATCGCTTCCAAGGCCTTGAGCCCCGCTGCCGTGGCCGCGGCATCGCCCGTCACCCGAGCGTAGCGCAGGATATCCCACGCGGGCGTCGCCGTAAGCCCTAATGCCTTCTCCCCTGCCTTTCCCAGGGCCTGATGCGCGGGGTCGCTCGACGGCGCGAACACCCAGTGCCCGTCGGCTTTTTGCGAAGCCATCTGGCCGCGGACCTGGCTCGACCACGTATCGAGCGCTTGAAGCACGTACCCTTGGTAATACGGCAGCGTCCGCAGGGTGATGTGTCCGCCGGCGCTGGTGCCCAGCCAGCCGAGATCGTGCTTGAGCAGCCCGGCGAGCGTCACCTCGTCCACGCGCTCCAGCATAGCCCGGCGCCGGTCGGGATCGGGCTCCCGATCCGCGAGCATGCGCAGCACCTCGTTGTGGCCGGGGAAGGGCTGGGGCTCCCAGCCGTAGACGTGACCCCACCCTTGGGCCTCCGCAATCCAGTAAGACTCCATGTAGGCGTGGGCCATGAGCCGGCGCTGCTCTTCCCAGGACCGGGGAGGCTCGCCAGGATCGGGCACCCCGTATCGTTTGAAGTAGAGGTCCATCGCCGCGAGTACATCGTCCGTCTGGGCGACCGTCAGCTGCGCTTGGATGCTCAGCGTCTCGCCGGCCTCTACCCGGTACGGTGTGTGGGCGACCACTTCATTTTCTCGCACCCATTGGTCAATGGACGGCACCGAAAGAGCCATGAGGTGGTTTTCCTGCTCGTATAGCCAGTTGGGCGACGCAAAGCGCGCTGTGGGCATCGTCTCGCCTGGGGCCCACTCCTGCAGGGGATCCCACATTAAGCCCACCAAGTATCCCTCGGCCAAGACGGCCATGTGGGGCACCGTCACCTTGAGCGGATGAGGCGCCACCCGCAGGTGGATCGGCGGGTGAGCGTCCAGCGTGCTCGACGACGATTCTTCCGCAGTCAGCCACTCGAGCCCGGGAAAGAGGGCGCTTTCCTTGGTCGAACCGAAGCTCCTTTCGCCCACGAGCAGCTGCGGTCCATCGAAGAGCAAAAGCCGCGCCGGTCGGTCCGGTGTCACCCGGTACCTGGTTTCGACCCATTCCGAAGCCGCCGAAGCTTCAAAGGTCAGCTCAAACGTCCACGTCGTGCCCGTACGGTCCTGGACGCTTCCCGCGAGGGTGAGGCCGGCTTTCTTCCGATCTTCCGCGAAGAGCGCGGCCTCGGTAGGCACCAAGACGATCTGTTCCCTGCCCTCTTCGTGCTCGATGATCAGCGAGGCCGGCGGAATGACCGCCAAGGGCAGCCACTCTTCGCCCCGCGCGCCGTACACGACGCCTTGGGTGTAGCCGTGGGGCGAGCGAACGAAGACGACGCGATACTCTTCCTGCTCTAAGACCACGTGGCCGTCGCCGTCAAAGCGGACGCCGCGCCCGCCTTCCAATGCCGAAGGATCCGGAGCCGGCGACGACACCACGAGGGGAATGACAAACCTCGACCTTCCCAAGGTGTCCGACTCCAGCTCAAGCTCCATGGCGTAACTTCCTGCTTGCTGGGCCGTCACCGTCCACTCCAGCGGGATCGTGGCCGAAAGAGCGAGCCTGTCGAGAGAGTCTTGTGTCACGCCGGTAACCTCGAGCCCCTCGGGGACCACCAGCCGCCAGCTAAGGGCGTCGATCGGTTCGCCCCCGGCATTGGCGAGGGAGGCGTAAACCGTCACCTGCTCGCCTGGGTACACGCTTCCCCGGCTGAAACGCAGGTCGGCCAAGTTCAACGCCGGCCCCACGCGATAAAACTGGACGGACTGGATGTCCAACTGAGCTCCTTGGGTGTCCGCGGGCTCCAGGTCGAAACGAAACTGGGTGATGGGCCCGCGCCAGCCGGGATGCTGGAACAGGTCAAACCAGTAATCGCGATACTCCCCGTCGGCAACGATGGGAAAGGCGATGCTGCGGGATTCGGCCCACCCTCCTGTGGGGGTCGTGAAATAAATCTTGAGCTGCTCCCCTTGGGTCGCTCGAAGGCGCACGTGCATCCAACGATCCCGCTCACCCACGAGATCAACCGGGGGCGAGTGAACGTAGGGATCAAACCCAATGACCGACACGCGGAGCGCTCCGTCGATCACCCGGAGCGGCGCCACACCGTTGATCGCGGCAAACCCGTGAGTTCCTTGAGAGAAATCCCATCCGAGAGACCTCTCAAGCCCCGGCATGTCAATCCCTGCCTCACCCATCGGTGTGCTGGCGGGGGCAGCTTCCGCTCCGCTGAGTCCCCCCGCCATCGCTCCCAAAATCGCTCCCAAAACTGAAACCGCGGCCCATACCGCAACAATCGGCACGACAACAAGGTGAGCCTTCCACTTCATTGCCAGCGACACCCTTTTCCTCCAGTTGTCGTCCGTCGGCCCCTCGGCGATTTCTGACCATGGACTCAACGGCCGCCCGATGATCCACCCGGGAGCCGTGCGTTCGTCCTGATGAGCGCGGGCTCGCTTTCCATGTGTCCAAGCAATTCATGTATATGAGCGGATTATTGAGGTACAACTCCAACTACCCGCAATTTTTTCACGTTATGAGTTTTTTGCTTCTTCTCTGCACGTGTTCTTCCTTCCTATGCGAGACCGCACGGGCGAGGATGCAGCTGATCAAGACTGCGATACATTTCCTTCCAAAGGATTCCCACTTCATGTCGCCTAAAGATGACTGCAATAAGTCAGCGACCAAGGTGCATTTTTTAATTCTCCTACCATTGTCCTTGTTACAAAACCATCGCTTTGAAGGGGGGGATCATCGGGAGGGACTGGCTCAGTCTGTCGTTTTCCGTCCGGTTGTTGTCGTCAACGGTCACGCAAGACTGAAAGCACCACCCGCAAAGTTTCATCCCGTTTCAAGGCTTTGTCACAACATGGTTTAACGTTCGATTCGACGCAGGATCGAACGCAAGACGATTTGAAGGAGACATGCTACCATGCGCGCAATGCGTTCTCGCACGCTCGTCTCGTTTTCGCTGGCATTGGTGTTGGGCCTCGTGCTGTTGGCCGGCACAGCCCTGGCCCAGGAGGAGCTCGTCCCCGAGGGGCGGCTGGTGTTGTACGCCTCGCACCCGACGGAGATGATCGACTTCTTTGTCAAGATGTTCCAGGAGAAGTACGACGTCGAAGTGGACCTGGTTTACGGCGGCACGGGTGAACTGCTCCAGCGGATCCGGGCTGAGGCGGCCCGTCCACAGGCCGACATCCTCTGGGGCGGCGGCGCTCACACGGGCGCGTCGGCTCCGGAGCTCTTTGTCCCCTACGACTCCCCTGCTCTGGAGGGCATTTCTGAGGAGTTCCTCGACCCTGCCGGGTACAACGCTCCCTTCGACGCTTTCACGATGGTGATCATCTACAACAAAGACCTGGTTTCTGAGGAGGAAGTGCCCCGCCGCTGGGCGGACCTGGCCGATCCCAAGTGGCGCGGCAAGGTGATCCACGCTAACCCGGCTGTTTCCAGCTCGGCCTACGCCGCGATGGTGACCTGGCTTGAGATCGGCGGCTGGGAACTCGTGGAGGCCCTTGCCCGCAACCAGATCATCGCCGAAAGCTCCAGCGCTCCCTTTACCCAGGTCGGCCAGGGCGAAATGCCCCTCGGCGTCGCTTACGAGGAAGGCGCCTTTAGGTGGCTGCCCACCGGGCGAGTCGGCATCGTCTACCCCGAAGACGGCGTAGCGTTTCTCCCGGGCGGCCTGTTTCTCGTCCGCAACGGCCCCAACCCCAACGCGGCCAGGCTCTTTGTCGACTTCCTGCTTTCCAAGGAGGCTCAGGAGGCGTTGGCTGCCAACTTCCCGGGCCGTCGCCCGACCCACAAGGAAGTTGGGCTGCATCCTTCGATGCCGGCCCCCGAGGAGCTCAACACCATCCCCTATCCTGAGCAGGAGGCTGCCGATAGGCGCGACGAGTACCTCGCCCGCTGGCGCCAGATCATGATCCGGACCCGCTAACCGCGGACGCACCTGCGGGTCGCAAGCGACGTCCCAATGGGACACAACCGCAGCTACAAGCCGACGTCCCATTGGACATAACGCCTGCTTGAAACCACCGTTTCGAAACATGCACCGTGATCACCGCGATGTGAGCCGCCACGAAGGGGCTCACATCGCGGCTTCACCATCATCCGCCAGCATCGAACAGGAGAGGTCCTCGTGAATGCGCGAACCAGTACTCGGCTGCGTTTGGAAAACATCACCGTCAAGTTTCCCGGTGTGACGGCGGTCGACAACGTGAGCCTCGAGGTCAACCCGGGCGAATTCTTTTCGCTCCTCGGCCCCAGCGGCTGCGGCAAGACGACGCTGCTGCGGACGATTGCCGGGTTTTACCGGCAAGACTCGGGCCACATCTACTTCAACGACGAGTGCATCGACCGTATTCCTCCCCATAAGCGCGGGACGGGGATGGTGTTTCAAAACTACGCCATCTTCCCCCACCTCACGGTGTGGGATAACGTCGGCTACGGCCTGCGAGCCCGGAAAGTGAGCCGGGAGGAAGCCGCCCGGCGCATCCAGGCGGCGCTGGAGCTCGTCGACCTCGTCGGCCTGGAAAAGCGCAAGCCCAAGCAGCTTTCGGGCGGCCAGCAGCAGCGGGTCGCGGTGGCCCGGGCCGTGGTCATCGAGCCCCACATCCTGCTGATGGACGAACCCCTTGCCAACCTGGACGCGAAGCTCCGGATCCGGCTGCGCACCGAACTGCGCAAGCTCCAGCAGCAGCTGGGCCTCACCACGATCTACGTCACCCACGACCAGGAAGAAGCCTTGAGCCTGTCGGACCGGATCGCCGTCATGTTTCGAGGAAGGATCGCCCAACTGGGCACGCCGGAGGAGATCTATCAAGACCCGGCCACCCGCGAGGTCTTTGAATTTGTCGGGGAGGGCAACTACCTCGACGGCGAGGTGACCGAAATCGACGGCGACTCGGTCGTGGTGACGCTGTCGACGGGCGATGGGGTGCGGGCGGAGCTGGGCGGACGGAGCGGCGCGGGGCGTCCCCTTTCCAAAGGAACGCAGGTGGTCGTCAGCTTCCGGCCACATGAGGTGGAGGTCGTGCCCCAAGGCGCCCACGGCGATCCGCCGGGTGAAAACACCTTGCGCGGGACGGTGCAACACCTCGACTACCTGGGCGCGATCGTCCGCTATCACGTCGACATCGGGAAGGGCATGACACTGCTCGCGGAACACTACACGGCTCAAGGCGTGCCGGCCCGCCAGGGCGATCAGCTCACTGTGCGGATTCCGCCGGCGCGGGTCAAGCTCTTTGACACCGACGGCATGCGCATCAGGGGGCGGGGCTCGTGATCCGCAGGTTGGTTGACGACCTCAAGTCGTGGGGCTTTTGGCAGTGGGCGACATTGGTCTCGGCGATTATCTTTTTCGTCTTGCTGGTCTTGCCGATTCTCAACCTGGTCATGGCAAGCTTTCGGCCGGGACCCACGTACGCGCCCGGGGGCGACAGCGTCATCGGCACCTACATTGAGTTTTTCAGCTACCGCTATTACTACTCCACGCTGATCAACAGCTTCATCGTGAGCCTCTTGGCCACGCTGTTTTCGGTGCTGATCGGCTTTCCCCTGGCGTATTTGGTCAACCGGATCGATTTTCCCGGCAAGCTCCTGGTCCGGGTGGCGGTGGTGCTCACCTTTGTCTCGCCGCCATTTATCGGGGCGTACGCCTGGATCTTGCTCCTTGGGCGCAACGGGTTTATCACCCAGCTGTTGAAAAACATCGGGATCACGCTGCCCAGCATCTACGGCTGGCAGGGGATCGTCCTGGTCTTTACGTTGCAGGCCTTTCCCTTTGTCTTTCTCCTCTGCTCCTCGGGCCTGCGCTCGATCGACCAAAGCCTCGAAGAGGCGGCCATCAACCTGGGGCAAACCCGCTTTGGCGCCCTGCGCACGGTCATCCTACCGCTGATGGTCCCGTCGATCACCACCGGGGCGCTCTTGGTCTTTGTCACCACCTTTGCCGACTTCGGAACGCCCATGATCATCGGCGAAGGCTTTAGGGTGCTCGCGACCTTGATCTATACGGAGTTTGTCAACGAATTCGGCGGCAACCCGAGAGTCGCCAGCACCTTGTCGGTGATGCTGCTCGCGGTCACGATCGGGGCGCTGCTGCTCCAGCGGGCCTGGGCCAAGAGGACATCGTACGGCCAAGAGGCCATCCGGCCTTTGAGCGTGTACCGCCTCTCTCCCCTGGGCACGGCGCTGGCGGCACTGGTGGTGTACGGCATCGTCTTTGCGGCCTTCTTGCCGACGTTGACCATCATCGTCTCGTCGTTTTTGAAGTCGCAAGGACCGATGCTCCTCCCCGAGTTTACGCTGGAAGGATTCCGGCTCGCAAGCCGCCTGCCGCTGGCCTTTCGCAACACCCTGCTCTTTGTGACCACGGCGACGCTCTTGTGCGTGGTGGTCGGCTCGGTGATCGGTTACATCGTGAGCCGTGGACGGGGGAAACTCGTCGCGGCCATCGACACCATGTCGATGATCCCCTTTGCCGTCGCCGGCGTGGTGCTGGGCATCGCCCTTTCCATCACCTACGGCGGCCCGCCCTTTTACCTCGCCGGCACCGGCGCCATCCTGGTCCTGGCGTACTTTATCCGGCGGCTGCCCTACACAGTGCGGTCCGTCTCCGGGATGCTGCACCAGATCGGTGTGCAGCAAGAGGAAGCGTCGATCAACCTCGGCGTCTCACCGGCCAAGACGTTTCTGCGTATCACCGTGCCTCAGGTGACGCCAGCCATTGTCTCCGGAGCGCTGCTCACCTGGGCCACCACGGCGCGGGAGTTTAACTCCACCGTCATGCTCTACGTGGGCCAAACCCGCACCCTGCCGGTGGAAGTGTTTACCCAGGTGCTCCAGGGCAACTTCGGGGCGGCATCCGTCGTCGGCACGGTGCTCATCGTAACGACACTCATCCCGATCTTGATCCTGTTCAAAGTCTTTGGGCAGGACGAAGATGTGTTGGTGTGAGGTAATTAAGCGGCCCGTCCACAGCACTTTGCGGCTTGGGACGGGCCGCGATTGCGTATTGTATGGCCGGCATTACGGTTGAGTTCACGAATAACGGGCTTGACGTACATCTTTCAGCTACGTGCGGTGATGATCACGAATCGCCGCGACGCTACGGAAATATAATCTCAAATTCATCGTTCGGTTTGGGGTATAGAATGATTTCAGCTAATGACTCACCCGCCTCAAGGTCTGGGATATAGTCACACATATGCTCCAACTCCAATCCCCAGGGGGTGTCAAAGTGTAGTGGGACGCAGACCCTTAATTAGTAATGCAGGGTGGTGGGCTCATCTTCCATCGGCGCTTAACGCGAGGATCTCGTTCCAGCAGAACGTGCGCTACTAAGCTTCCGGGATCGTGTGCGCTGCTTTGAGACTTCGATACCACTCCAGGCGGGTTGTGCTGCACCGCGATAATGACTGGAGTCGGCTCACCGGTAAAGTAGTCCTCCGGTTCAGTTGGGCTTTCGCGTGGGATATCAATAACAGACTTACCTTTCTAGGACCGGTCGAGACGCATCCCGGGAGCATTATGAGGACCAACAAGAAGCACGCGACGTGAAGCGAACGCATCCTAGTTGCCCCCGAACCCCTGTGTGTTGCCGATAAGACCGGTGTCTTGCTTCAACATAGCATTACGCCAAGATTACTGCCAATTGATATTAATCTCACCTTCGGGATAAATGGTATAGACACTCCACTGTTCGGGTAAGGGTATGCCAAACGCCGGTGCAGTGAGTGCGGGTGCGAACCTGCACGGTCGATCATCCTCGGGACAGCGATGAATTTCCATACGCCGCCATCCGCTCGGATTCTCCTGCGCTACGTTACCGTAACCGTTTAAGCCAATCAAAAGCTCGTGGTACGACTTTCTTTCGTTAATGTGAAATGGATCGGTTACTTCAATGATTAGCAGAGGTTCCCAGGGCTTATTCTTATCGGCACCCACCTCAATCCGGAAGGGCGTGTTCGCGTCTCCCTGCACTAGCGAGTCTTCACCGAGAATCCGCCATCCTGGCGATACCCAGTTAATATCGTGTGTCTTCACAGTGGTGACTGTATCTTCTAGGATTACGAGACCACGTATGTACCCCAACTTCACAACAGCAAGTGTCGAACTGTCAACCGCAGCCACATAGAGGTTGGCGTTTCTCGAAGGTGGTACCTTCATCGTGATAATTCCTTGGTCCGAGGCAATGAGGTGGACCCCATTGTCAAGACACAAGATCGAGGCTTTTTAAGTTACACCCTCCTCCTTCCAACTGATTATTCCAACATGATTGCTGGCAATTCGATGCCTCTACTCGCGTAGACCGTGGCCGGTGTCTGATAGTTGAGAGCTTGATGCGGCCGGCGTTCATTGTAGTACTCAAGATAACCGGAGATCGATTCCCGCGTTTGCCGGGGGGTCACGTAGTCGCTCAAGTACACCTCTTCGTACTTCAACGATCGCCAAAGTCGCTCCGTAAAGACGTTGTCGAGGGCTCGGCCACGGCCGTCCATGCTGATCCGCACGCCGGCGCTTTCAACCAGCTGGATGTAGGCCGGACTTGTATACTGGCTGCCCTGATCGCTGTTGAGGATCTGGGGCTTTGCCTTCTCAAACGCCTGCTCGACGGCCTCCAGCACGAAATCGACCTCCAAAGACTGGCTTAGAGCCCAGCTCACCACGTACCGGGAGTACCAGTCCAACACGACCACCAGGTACATCCAGCCGGAACGCATCCGTATGTATGTGATATCCGTCCCCCAGACCTGATTGGGCGAGTGGATCCGAACTCCACGCAGCAGGTAGGGATAGACGCGATGCTCCTGGTTACGACGGCTGAGGTTCGCCTTGGGATAGATGGCCTCCAAACCCATCTCCCGCATGTGACGCTGGACCGCTTTGCGATTCACATGCCACCCCCGGGACCTCAAGACCGCCGTGATCCGACGGGAACCGTAGAACGGAAACTCCGTGTAGATCTCGTCGATCTCCCGTTTGAGCGCCACTTCCTCCTCACTAGGCCCTCGAGGCTTGTAGTACAGATGTGTTCGGTTCAAGCCCAAAAGCTCTGCTTGGGTCTTTATCGGCAGTTCGCGGTTCTCCCAATCGATGAGTGCAAGCCGCTCACTCCGACTCAAATGTGAGGCCCTTTTTTTTAAGCCAGCTCAGCTGCGCGCTGAGCCGCCCGATCTCGGTGTAGAGCTCTTCAATCTTCTGCTCGTATTCCGCCTTTTGCGCTGCCCAGCTCTCTTTGCTGGAGAAGACGATGGGAAGGCTGTCGAGGACCTCACGGCGCCAACGATGAAGCAAATTGGGATGGACCCCGTATTCGGACGCCAGTTCGCTGACACTCTTCGTCTCCTTGAGCAACTCGAGAACGACCTTGGCTTTGAAACTGGGTGAATGCTTTCGTCGGATCTGGCCCATGGCTACTTGAGAGTAACTTAAAACCCCGCGCT
>PKEU01000109.1 GCA_002919195.1 bacterium | reverse complement strand
GATGATGCCAAAGTTGATGGTCTTGGCGTGGGCCCGCTGCTCTCGCGTCACCTCATCGATCGCGACGCCAAACACCTGGGAGGCGACAGCCGCATGGATGTCGAGCCCTTTCTCAAAGGCTTCGATCAACCCTGGATCCTCGCTAAAGTGGGCGAGGATCCGCAGCTCGATCTGGGAGTAGTCGGCGCAGATGAGGACATGCCCCGGAGGGGCGACAAAAGCCTTGCGGATCTGCCGGCCCACGTCGGTGCGGACCGGGATGTTTTGCAGGTTGGGATTTTGCGACGCCAGCCGGCCCGTGGCCGTCACCAGCTGGTGAAAGGTCGAATGAATGCGGCCCGTCTTGGGGTCGATGGCGTCGCGCAAGTTTCCGAGGTAGGTGTTGATGAGCTTTGCGAGCTGCCGGTACTCGATGAGAAGCCCCGGCACCAAGGTCTTAGGATCGCTGGGATCCTCCTCGGCCGCAAGGTTGGTCAACACTTCGATGTCGGTCGAGTAACCTGTTTTGGTCCGCTTCCCGGCGGGGAGTCCCAGTTTCTCGAAAAGCACCTCGCCCAGCTGCTTGGGCGAGTCGAGGTTAAACTCGCATCCCGCGTACTCGTAAATCCGGGCTCTAAGCTTCTCCACCCGCCGGGAGAGCTCCTCGCCTTGCCGCATAAGCTCCTCCGGATCACAGGTGATGCCGTTTCGCTCCATCTCGGCGAGGACCACGGCCAGCGGCGCCTCCACCCGGGTGAGGAGCTCCTCCATCCCCGCGGCCCGGATCTGCGGCAAGAGTTGGTGGTACAAGCGCAGCGAGATGTCGGCGTCCTCCGCCGCGTAGGGGCCCACCTTTTCCAGCGGAACCTCGGCCATCGAGATCGAGCCGTCTCCAGAGCCAATGAGGTCCGAAATCGGGATCATGGCATAGCCCAAAAGATCCAGCGCCAGTTGCTCCAGCTTGTGACCGGGCTTCGCAGGGTCTAGCAAGATGCTGGCCAGCATCGAGTCAAAGACGACGCCCCGCAGCTTTACGCCCGCGTTGGCCAGGATGCGGGCGTCAAACTTGATGTTGTGCCCGCATTTCTTGATCGCCGGATCCTCCAGCACTTCTTTGAGCGCGCTCAAGACCGTCTCGGTGTCGAGGTGGCGCTCCTTTTCCCGCGAGAGCGTGGGCACATACACACCGTGGCCGGGCTCCCAGGCGAAACTGAGGCCGCACAGGCCGGCATTGGTGTCGAGGCCCGTCGTCTCGGTGTCGACGGCGATGAGTTCCTGCTTTCTCAGCGTCTCGACAAGCTCTTCGAGCTGGGCCCGGTCGAGGATGAGTTCGTAGCGACCTCGCTTGGGCTCTCCTCCCGCAAGGCCCTCTAGCGGCAACGGCATTGGCGCCGGCGCGGCACCTTCCCGCGCCAGGGAGCCGTCGACGGCCGCGGCGATGCCCTCCTCCTCCTGCAGCGCCAGAGCGCTGTCGCCCCGGACAAGGCCCAGCTCCAGCGCGAGCTTTCTCACCTCGTGCTGGTAGCGGCGAAAGCCGAGCTGCTGAAAGAGGGGGATGATCTTGGAAAGGTCGATCCCCTTCACCTGGGCATCATCAAGATTGAAGGGGAAGTCCCCGTCCCGCTTGAGCGTGACCAATGCGCGCGATAAAGGAAGCTGGTCTTTCGCCGCCTCCAGGTTTTCCCGCCGTTTCCCCTTGATCTTGTCCAGGTTGGCCAAGATGCCCTCGATCGAGCCAAACTCCTGCACCAGGCTCGCAGCTGTCTTCGGCCCGATACCCGGCACACCGGGGACGTTATCCACCGCATCGCCCATCAAGGCCAAGACGTCCACGACCTGCTCGGGCGTAATCCCCTTGAGCTCCTTGAGTTTGGCCACGTCGATCTCTTCGTCTTTGTGGATGTCGTACATCGTCACCCGGTCACACAGGAGCTGTTCGAGGTCCTTATCGCGGGAGACGATGCGGATCCGCACGTCCTTAAGGTTGGGATCGTCCAGCACCCTTTGCGTAATCGTCGCGATGATGTCGTCGGCTTCGAGTCCCGGATGGGAGATGGCCGGAACGCCAAAAGCGTCGATCAGCTCCAGGACCCGCGGGATCTGCGCCAACAGGTCTTGGGGAGTTTCGTCGCGCGTCGCTTTGTAATCCGCATAGAGCTCGTCCCGAAACGTTTTTCCGGGGCCGTCGATCGCGACGACCACGTAGTCGGGTTTGAGCTGGGAAAACAGCTTGATCAGCATCCCGGTGAAACCGAAGACGGCATGGGTGGGCTCGCCGGTGACCGGGCTTTGCATGCCGCCCCGAATGGCATAATACGCCCGGAACACTTGCGCAAACCCATCGATGAGGTAAAGGTACTTAGCCAAGCAACATCACGCTCCCAACGGTTGCGGGGCATTCGCCGCGCCTTGTCACACCAAGCGGCGCAGCAAGGCGTCCCGGTCTCCCGGGAGATAGTCGATGATCGGCACTTCCAACATGGTATAGGCCCCTGGCGCTTGGCGCATCGTCGCCCGGGCCGAAGCCACCATCACCTGCGAGGTGAGCGCGGGGTTGTTGATGCGCATGGTATAGCTAAACAGCTGGTTGTGCGTCCGGCCCGAAACCCCTTTCCGCTCGATGACGACGCCGTGGCCCATGTCGATCAGATCGGCCACGGAAGGCACCGGGATCACGCGGGTGTCGTCGTGCTTGAAATAAGGATCGGACAAGATAAACTCCCGGGCCTGTTCAAAAGAGGCGCCTTCCTCAAGCTCGATGTACACCATCCGGCGGTGGAGCCCTTGTCCCAGGGGCACCGTGAGTGACAGCGCATCCTTCACCCCCGGCGCCGCTTTCGCAGCCACCGAGTGGCCCATGCTCATGCCAGGGCCAAAGTTGGTGTAGGTCATGCCCCGCGGGGCCATCAGCTCCAAGAGGCCCCGGATCATGGAGTCCGTGCCCGGATCCCACCCGGCCGAAACGATGGCCACCGCCCCGTGCCGGCGGGCCACCTCGTCCAGGCGGCGCTTGACGTCCACCAGCTCGCCGTGGATGTCGTAGGAGTCGACCGTGTTGATGCCGCGGGCCAAGTACTCCTCGGCGAGCTGCGGCACAGAGCGGGTGGGGGCGCACAGCAAGGCGACATCAACATCGCCCAGCTCTGCGATATCTTTTGCCACGGGAATCGTGGCATCAAGGCCCGGCGGGCGCTCACCGCTGCGCCGCACGACGCCTGCCAATTGCAAATCGGGCGCTTCGAGCACCGCGTCGACAGCGAAACGCCCGACGTTACCGTAACCCACGACGGCAACCCGGATGGGCTCGCCCATCCTCTCTACCCCTTTCCCTTGCAGACATACGGACCAACCGGTAAACCAACCAACCCATTCAGCTACGGGAGAAACGATTCCTCCTCCCAAAATGGGTCAGGGCCGGCATGGGCAGGAGCCCGCTGCCAGGACGCAGTAGAGTATCGATGACGAAACCTTGCAAACAACCCTCTCTATGGGGAATCTGTCGAAAGCAGTGTCATCGCGGAAAGGTGGCGGCTAACGATGCGCATGGTCCAGGTCGGCGTGTTAGGGATGGGCAAGTGGTGGGTGCAAGTCGGGCTCAAGTCGCCCGACGTCGAGGTCGCCGGCTACGTCGACATCAACCCTGATCACTTAAAGGCCATTCAGGACGAGTTTGACATCGCTCCTTCCCAGTGCTTCGTCGACTTCGACGAGGCGCTGAAGGAGCTCAAACCCGACGCGGTACTGATCGTCACCCCGCCCCAGTTTCACGAGCCCATCGCCGTCAAAGCCATGGAAGCTGGATGCCACGTGCTGACCGAAAAGCCGCTGGCCGACACCTGGGAGGCTTGCCTGCGGACGGTGGAGGCGGTCCGGCGCACGGGGCGCATCATGATGGTGGCCCAAAACTACCGCTACCGGCCCGAGATTCAAACCCTAAGAAACACCCTGCGCTCGGGGCGGTTTGGCGCGCCAGGACAGGTCTTGATCAACTTTACCCGCGGCCCCCACTTCGGCGGCTTTCGCGAGGAGATGCCGTATCCCCTCATCATCGACATGTCGATCCACCACTACGACCTCATGCGGTACATCTTGGACGCCGACCCCGTCCGCCTCACCGCCTTTTCGTGGAATCCTCCGTGGAGCTGGTACCGGGGCGACGCCTCGTCGGTGAGCCGGATCGACATGATCCCCCGCGCGAAGCCTGGCTCCAACGCCGGCCAACATCCGATCCACGTCACCTACCACGCCAGCTGGTGCACCCGGGGCGGGACGACCCCCTGGAACGGGAACTGGATGATTTACTGCGAAAGCGGCTACCTGGAGATGATCGACAACCAGATCTATGCCCAGGCCTCGGACGACGCGGCCAAGGAGCCCATCCCCATCGAGCCCATGGACCTCACCGACCAGGCCTATCTTTTGCGGGCCTTTTACGAGGCCGTGCGCGACGGCCGCCAGCCCGAGACCAGCGCGGAGGATAACCTGCGTTCGATCGAGATGGTCTTCCGGACGGTGGAAAGCTGTGAAAGCGGGCAGACCGTCCAGCTGACCGGCGGCGCTTGATGGCGCTCCGGCGGCGGTCCGGTCATTTTGGAAAGCAAAAGGCGCCCACAGGGGCGCCTTTTCTCAACAGTGGCGGCAAAGCGGCCGCGCGCAGCGGCGATGTTTCAGCCGCGTCAAGTGGCGGCAGACCTCCCGTAGCGCCGCGATCTCGTCGGTCAACTCCTCTTCGACGCGGACGCTCACCGTCTGCTCCCGGGCCCGGCGAAGCGCTTGAATGCCCTTCGCCACGTGGCATATCGCCGACCTCATGCTGCGGCAAAAGCGACGCTTCGGCCGGCACCGCCTCTTTGGCACGGCGATCCCTCCTCACACTGCCACGTTATGGCAGGAACAGTGCCGGGGTCATGGGAGCGGTTTACCCATCGCGGAGTAACATCCGGCGCGTTCTCCCATCCTAACGCGGAGGAGGAATGATCATGCGAGAGTGGCACGCGGCGCGCTTCGCGCTGGCTTTTGCGATCAGCCTGGCTTTTCTCATCGTATCGGGATGTGGCGGAAGCGCCGGAGGAGGGGCTGCCGATACCGGCGAGGGCCGGGTGGTCACCATGGCCAGCGGCGACAACTGGTTTGACCCCGACGAGTTGGAGATCTCCCGGGGAGAGACGATCACGCTGGTCATCTCCAACGACGGGGTCCTGACCCACAACATCTCCATCGATGAGTTTGGCGTCAAAAAAGATTACCGCCCGGGCGAGACCGTGCGGGTCACCTTTACGGCCGACCGGGCGGGTGAGTTTGAGTTTTACTGCGATGAACCAGGACACCGGGAAGCGGGCATGCTCGGCGTCCTGCGAGTGCGCTAGCGTCAAGCGAGCCCACGAGCATCCTGTGAAGACAGGCGCGTCGTACGGGCACGTCAGCGCCCTGCAATGGCGCTACAAGCGGTAGCCCGCCTATTGCGTCGCTTCCTGAGCTTCGTGGGCTCGCGCCTAACTGCGGGCGCCGGCCGGGCTCGTTTCAATCCCCCGGGCAGCGTCTTGAGCCGGGGCAAGAGCAGCCTCCGGCTCCCGGGTGACTTGCAGGCACAAGTACCCCAGCACGCCAAAGAGCGCCGTGATGATCGCGCTGTGCACCATCATCGCCGTCATGGTCAGCCGCGAGAGGATGACCCATCCCCCGCTCAACACTTGCAGGATGATGAGGATGAGGCTTGCGACGCCGCCTCGAAAGAGATCGGGGCGCACATCCCGCTCAAGTTTTGCCATATGCCCCATGGCGGCGATGACCACCAGCGCGCCTGCGGCTGCCAAGCGGTGCATAAATTGGATGCCTACGGCGCCCGAAAGCTCGGGGATCAAGGCTCCGTTGCAGAGGGGCCAATCGAGACAGGCCATGTGAGAGTTGGTGTGCCGCACATAAGCTCCCGAGTAGACGACGCCGTAGGTGTAGATCGCGGCCGCCCACACCCACCAACGCAGCCGGTCGCTTACGGGAAGCGTCCGGTACGTCTCGCCCTTCTCCAGCTGAAACATGATCACCGTGGGCAAGACGACGAGGACAAAGGCGACGAGCGAGATGCCAAAGTGAAGCGCCAACACCGCCTTGGGCTGCGGCCAGAGCACCGCCATCGCGCCCAAAGCCGACTGGATCACGATAAAGGCGACGGCGCCGCCCATCAGCCCTTTGATGTCCTTGCGATCCCGGTACGCCCGAAAGACGCCGATGGCCATCGCCAGCACCAGGATGCCGGCGGCGCCGGAGATGACCCGGTGGGAGTACTCGATGATCGAATGCATATTCATCTCGGGCAGCCAGCTGCCGTGGCACAAAGGCCATGAGGCGCCGCACCCCTCGGCGGAGCCCGACTTGGTCACGAGCGTTCCCGCCAGCTGCACGATAAACATGCTGATGACCGAGGCGACCGAGAGCCACTTCAGGCGCCTCGGAATGGGCCGCGCGGTCGCAGAAGCGGCGTTTCGCACTTCCAGTCCCCTTTTCTTCTCAGGTGGTTCTCCAAAGGCTCACATCCGTCGTCCGCAGTAATGAGCCTTTATTCGACTCACTAAGCTATATGCCTTCCCTTGAAGCGTCAAGGTACAGTCGTCATCTTTTTCTGGCGCTGTGGGGCTAGCGCCGCGGCCGATGCCAACGCGCCCAAGGCGGTGACCGCCGCCGTCGCGTAAAACGCGCCGGCAAAACCCATGGCCTCTGCGGCCACCCCTGCAAGAGCAGGCCCGCCAAACATCCCCAGAGCGTAAATCGACTGGAAAAAGCCCATGGCGGTCGCCCGTTTTTCGCCCGGCACCTTCTTGATCGAAAGTCCCATCAGCACCGGAAAGATCAAGCCCCGGCCAAACCCTGCGATCGCCTGGGTGACAAAGAGCGGCGGCAACGTGGAGACCAGAGGGATCGCCAGCGTGCCCGCGGCGGAAAGCCCAAAGCCCAAGACGACCATCTGCCGCTCGCTCATATGACGGGCTAAAAAGGTGCCGCTCCCCAGCGAGGCGATGGCTGTCGGCAGGGTCGAGACCAGGCTCAACCATCCCAGCTGAGCCTTGCTCGCGCCGAGCTGGGCGGCGACGTTGGGCGTAAACCCGTACACCGTCACCCACGTGTTGATCTGATAGAGCGCCGCCAGGAGAGAAACGGTGAGCAGAAAGCGTTCCTTTCCCACCGCGACCAGCTCTCCCAAGCTCAGCCCAACGGTGCGCTGGTTTTGGGCTTCCCGCAAGGGGACGGCGACCACAAGGCCAAGGGCTCCGATCAGCGCCGCGCCCCAAAATGGCGCATGCCACCCCCACATCTCCGCGATCAACCCACCCGCCAGCGTGGCAACGAGCTGGGTGAGCGTGGTGGCGAAGTTGATCAAACTCATGGCGTAGCCGGCCCGGTCTGGCGGAAAATAGCTGGAAAAGAGGACGGTGATGACCACCCACATCGTCGCGGCGACGCCCGACATTGTCCGGGAGGCGAGAATCCCCGTGGGCCCACTGGACAGCGCGAGCCCCAATCCCGCGACCATCGCCGCGATGTAGGCCGCGACGATAAAGGGTTTTCGCTTGCCGATGCGGTCGGACCAGATCCCGACCGGGATCCTGAGCACCAGCTGGGAAAACCCGTACGACGAGACGATGAGCCCCAGCATGCTCATCGATGCCCCGACCCCTTCGGCATAAGGCGTCAAGATCGGCACGTAGAGGTAAAGAGCGCCCCAAAAGCAGACAATCGCAGCGATGAGAAGCGCCGTAGCCCTGCGGCGTTCCGAGACAGTGAGGGAATGTGTCGGCACAAGCGATGACCTCCGGCGTCCATGCTTCGCCTCGAGCAGGCAAATTCCTACGCCTGCGGGCCGGCCAAGAGGAGCTTATGGTAGAATATGATACACTACTGCTGAGACTACAAAATAGAAAGGCGATTGATCCCTTGCGTTCCTTTTGGCGTCTGAGGGGTTTTTTACGGCCTTATCGCTGGTATATGGTCGCGGTGATCCTAGCTACTGTCGGGGTCACCCTCCTCAACCTCGCAGGGCCTTGGATCTTGCGAGAGTTTCTCCAGTACATACAAATCCAGAGGGTGTTGGAAGGTGGGCTGCTCAGCTGGTTTAACGACGCGGCCACAGGCGACATCGTCCGGCACCTTGGCATCTTTACCTTGTTATACGCCGGAGCCTACATCTTCCGGGGCGTCTTTCAGTTTATGACGAGCTATCTTGCGCACGTGACCGCGTGGCGCTTTGTCAGCGACCTGCGGGTCGCGCTGTATCATCACCTGCAAAAGCTCTCCCTCCGCTTTTACCAGGACAAGCAGACGGGGGAGGTGATGTCGCGCGTCGTCAACGACACTAACCACATCGAGCCGCTGGTCGCGCACAACATCCCCGATCTGATCGTCAACTCGTTGATGATCGCAGGAATTGCGGCCATCCTCTTTTACCTTTTTCCCAGCCTCGCCCTGCTGACGCTGCTTCCGGTCCCCCTCTTGGTGATCACTGTCCTTGCCTTTAGCGGCAAGACCCGGCGGGCTTTCAAGACGGCCCAAGAGAAACTGGCTGATTTCAACGCCATCTTGCAAGACAACATTTCGGGCATCAAGGAGATCCAAATCTTCACCCGGGAGCAGCACGAAGGGCAAAGGGTCAAGCGCCGCTCCGAGCGCTACACCGACAACCTTCTCACCGCGCTCAAGATCATGGCGATCTACCATCCCACCGTGGAGTTTTTGGGCGCCGCCGGCACCTTTTTGATCATCTTTTTCGGCGGGCGGGCGGTGATCCAAGGCCAGCTCCCGGTGGAGGACTTGATCGCCTTCTTTCTCTATCAAGGCATGTTTTACCAGCCGATCATGCTGCTGGCCCGCATGAACGAGCAGGTGCAGATGGCTCTTGCAAGCTCCGAGCGGGTGGCCGACTTGCTGGATGTGCAGCCCGACGTCAAAGAGCCGAAAAATCCCGTTCGCCTCGGCAGGGCCCGGGGCGAAATCCGGTTTGAAAACGTCAACTTCAGTTACGTGGAAGGCGTGCCGGTGCTTCAAGACATCTCCTTTACGGTGCGTCCCGGCGAATCGCTGGCTCTGGTGGGTCCCACGGGCGTCGGAAAGAGCACCATCGCAGGCTTGATCCCCCGGTTTTACGATCCGACCAGCGGACGGGTGTTGATCGACGGCATCGACGTGCGGGACCTCTCGCTGCACTCGCTTCGCTCCAACATCAGCATGGTGCTGCAGGACACCTTCCTTTTCAACGGTACCGTCCTCGACAACATCCTCTACGGCAACCCGGGCAAGAGCAGAAAAGACGCCATCGAGGCAGCCCGCATCGCCAACGCCCACGAGTTTATCGAAGCTTTGCCCAACGGGTACGACACCCACATCGGCGAGCGAGGCGTAAAACTCTCGGGGGGTCAAAAGCAGCGCCTCTCCATCGCCCGGGCGATTCTCAAAGACGCACCCATATTGATTCTCGACGAGGCGACGTCGGCCGTCGACGTCGAAACCGAGAGCTTGATTCAAGAGGCCCTCAAGCGTTTGATGGCAGGACGCACCACCATTATCATCGCGCACCGCCTGTCGACCGTGCGCGACGCAACGGCGATCTGCGTCCTGCAAGAGGGTAGGATCGTGCAATACGGCTCCCACGACGAGCTCATCGCGGTCGAGGGGCCGTACCGGCGGATGTGCCTGCGCCAGCTGGCCGCCGCCCGCCTCGACATCGCGGGTTAGGTAAAAGCCTCTTTGCCGGCGCTCTCAAAGTCCATACGACCCGAGAAAGGAAGGCGCGCCCGTGTCGCTATTTGACTCGAGTGACCCCAAAATGTATCAGGTGATCACCCACGCTCCCGGCCCCCAGGGTAGGCTTCCCTTTACCCCCGAAATGCTCCTCGACTCGCCCAGCGGCGACCTTTTTGGCCTGAGCCAAAGCGTGGGGATGGGATGGGATCCGGCCACCGTCACCGGCAAGCAATTTCTCATCGTGAGCACCATGGGCGGCATGCGGGCGCCCGACGGCTCGCCCATCGCCCTGGGCTATCACACAGGCCACTGGGAAGTCGGCCTTTTGGTCAAGGAGTGCGCCGATCGCCTGCGCGCGATGGGGCACATCCCCTTTGCCGCTTACGTGAGCGACCCCTGCGACGGCCGCAGCCAGGGGACCGAGGCGATGTTTGACAGCCTCGCTTACCGCAACGACGCCGCGATGGTGATGCGCCGGCTCATCCGCAGCCTCCCCCGGAGGCGGGGCGTCATCGGCGTCGCGACGTGCGACAAGGGCTTGCCCGCCACCATGATCGCGCTGGCTTCGATGACGAGCCTTCCCGGTGTGATCGTGCCCGGCGGCGTCACGCTGCCTCCGACCCAAGGCGAGGACGCCGGCCGGATCCAAAGCATCGGCGCCCGCTTCGCGCATCACGAGATCACTCTGGATTACGCAGCTGAAATGGGTTGCCGCACGTGCGCCACACCCGGAGGAGGCTGCCAGTTTCTCGGCACGGCCGCCACCGCGCAGGTGGTGGCCGAGGCGTTGGGCCTTGCGCCGCCTCACTCGGCCCTCGCCCCCTCGGGGCAGGCGATCTGGCTGGACGCGGCCGCCCGGGCCGCGCAGTGCGTCGCTGATCTCGACGAGCAGGGCCTTGCCATCGGGGACATCCTCACCGACGCGGCCATTCGCAACGCGATGGTGGTTCACGCCGCCTTTGGCGGCTCGACCAACCTGCTTTTACACATCCCTGCCGTCGCCCACGCCGCGGGGCTTCGCCGGCCCACGGTGCACGACTGGATCGAGGTCAACCGCCAGGTGCCGCGCCTTGTCGACGTGCTGCCCAACGGTCCGATGTTTCACCCGACCGTGCGCGTCTTTCTCGCCGGAGGAGTGCCTGAGGTGATGCTCCACCTGCGGCGGATGGGGTTGATCGACGAAAGTTGCCTCACAGTGACGGGCAAGACGTGGAAGGAAGTCCTCGACGAATGGGAGCGCTCGGAAAGGCGGCAAGCGCTCCGCCGGCGGCTTGTCGAAGCCGACGGCGTCGACCCGGATGATGTGATCATGGAGCCTAGCGTCGCCCGGGCCCGCGGGCTCACCAGCACGGTCACGTTTCCCGTGGGCAACCTCGCGCCCGAAGGATCGGTCATCAAGAGCACGGCTATTGACCCTAGCGTCATCGGTCCCGACGGGGTGTTTCGGCAGGTGGGGCCGGCCCGCGTCTTCACCAGCGAAAAGGCGGCCATCGCGGCGGTGAAAGACCCGGGACCTAACGGCATCAAAAAGGGCGACGTCATCGTCTTGATCAGCCGGGGCCCGATGGGTTCGGGCATGGAAGAGACCGCTCAGATCACCATCGCCTTGCGTTACCTCCCCTTTGGCAAGCACGTGGCGATCTTGACGGACGCCCGCTTTTCGGGCGTCTCGACCGGAGCCTGCATCGGGCATATCGGCCCGGAAGCCCTGGCGGGAGGACCCATCGGCAAGGTGCGAGACGGCGACCTGATCGAGATCGTCATCGACACGAAAAATCTCACGGGAAGCATCAACCTGGTGGGCACCCAGGGCCGGCGGCTTACGCCCGAGGAAGCCGAAGCACTGCTCCAAAGCCGCCCGCCTCATCCTGATTTGGCCCCCGATCCCGCGCTGCCCGACGACACCCGCTTGTGGGCGGCGCTGCAACAAGTGAGCGGGGGCACATGGGGCGGCTCCGTCTACGACGTCGATGCGATCATCAAGACCTTGGAAGCAGGCCGCCGGGCCCTGGCCCAACGAGCCCAAGAACGCCAAGAGGAAACGGAGCCGGCCTGACGCAGCAGGGCGTCCCGCTAAAGCGGCGCCCTAGCCGCCGGCCTTCATAGAAAACCACCGGGGTCGAGAGAGCGCTAATAGCCGAGGTCGAGATCGACGACGTTGCGCAGGGGCTCGCCGGCGACAAACCGGCGGAAGTTGTCGACAAAAAGCTCCGCCGCGTGATCGTTGTCCCACGGCGTGTCGGCGCCCAAGTGGGGCGTAATGAGGACATTGTCCATGCCCCAGAAGGGATGCCCTTCGGGCAGCGGCTCCTCCACAAAGACGTCGAGGCCGGCCCCTCCCAAGTGGCCCGTTTGCAGGGCTTCGATCAAAGCCTCCTCGTCGACGACCGCGCCCCGGCCGATGTTGTACAGAAAGGCCCCGCGCGGCAAGAGCCGGAGCCGGCGCGCGTCGATCATCCCCCGGGTCTCTGGGGTCAACGGCACGGTGATGGCCAGGTGCTGGGTCTCAGGCAACACTTCGTCCAGCTGGTCTGGGGAGACCACCCGCTCGACACCGTCCACGGGTTGAGGGTTCCGTTTGACCCCCAGGACTCGCATGCCAAAGGCCCGGGCCCGGACGGCCACCTGCCGGCCGATCCCACCAAGGCCCAGGATGCACACAGTCTGCCCGTAAAGCAGCCGGGCGTACGAGAGATCTCTCACCCAGGCCCCTCTCCTCTGGTGGCGCTGGTAAAAATAGAGGCCCCGGGCAAAGTAGAGCATCATCGCCAAGATGTGCTCGCCGCCGGCGGTGTTGAACACCCCCGAGGCATTGGTCAAGATGACGTGGCGGGGAAAGGGAGTGGCCTTTCCGAGGAGGTGGTCGACCCCCGCCGAATGGGTTTGCACCCAGCGGAGCTTTGGTTGCGATGCGATGTACTCCACGGGGGCGCTACCAAAGAGGACAGTCGGGGAAACCCCTGCTTCATCGACGTGCTCCACAAAGACGACCTCTCCACCGTGGGCGGCGACGGCTTCGACGACGAGCTGGCGCGCTTTGGCGCTCAAGGGCACGGTGACTAAGACGATCACTTGCATCCCTCCTGCACCGCCGCCAATTCGCCAAAGTCGCCGGCTTGCCCTCTCTCGTCACGCCCATGGAACGCGGTCACCTTCGAGTTTCACAACCGACAACCAACTGACTCAAAAGGCGAGGCGATCACCCTTTGACCGGACACAAGCTGCTTTACTTCTGGTTTTTCGGCGCCGTCGGCGCGCTTTCGCCTTTCATCAACCTCTACTTTAAGCGGCTGGGCTTTTCAGGATCGGAAATCGGCCTCCTTGCCGCGATGCAGCCCTTGGCCGCCATGATCGCGCCGCCACTTGCCGTTGCGCTGGCCGGCCGCCTGCAAAACACCCGGGTCACCTTGCCGGCGCTGATGACCCTCTCGCTGATTCCCTACGGCCTGCTCCTCGCCGTCACCGGCTTTTGGCCGCTCCTTGCGCTCTACTTCGCGGCCTTCTTGCTCCACGCGCCCATCGCCCCGCTTCTCGACGACGCGACCTTGCGGCGCATCGAGGGAACCTCCCACGCCTACGGCCGGATCCGCCTGTGGGGGTCGATCGGTTTTATCGTCGCGGTCAACGTCATCGGCCCGCTGTCGGAGCGGTTGGACCTGCGCGTCGCTCTGTGGGGAAACTGGTTCGCGCTCCTGATGGGAGCGCTCGTCGCCTGGCACATGGCCCGTAGGGGAGCCCTCCTGCCGTTGTCGACGGACAAAAGCCAGCGCAAGGTCGCACGGGCCCTGGCCTCGAGCCTCAAGGTCATCCGGGAAACGCCGGGAGTCTCGTGGCTCTTTCTCGCCGGGCTCCTCGCCCGCTTCGCCCAAGTGGGCGGGACCAACTTTTTTGGCATCCACGCCGACGACATCGGTATGTCCGAGAGTCTCATCGGGCTTTCGTGGGGCATCGCGGTGGTCAGCGAAGTGGTGATGATGGTCGTCAGCGCCCCGCTGATGCAGCGGATCACCGCCCGGGGGCTCTTTATCCTCAGCGCCTTAGCCGGCGCGATCCGTTGGGCTGTCTACGCCAAGACATCTTCGGTCGGGCTCCTCCT
>PKEU01000022.1 GCA_002919195.1 bacterium | reverse complement strand
TGACGGGAGGAGGCCGGTCCGTGTTTTTCGTGATGAAGTGGACACCGCGATGGAGAGGTCACTTCAAAGCTCATCGGCGCGCTCGCCCCGGAGCTAACCGCAGCGCGAACCGGAGCGCGAAGATCCGGGCTCGAATCGTCCTTGCCGGTCTGCTTGCTGTCCTGGCGTGGGCGGTCTTTGGGATGGACACTGGCATCCAGCTTCCCGACGGCACGGTTCCGGCGATGGCCGCCCACGTGTGGCTCCCCGTCGAGCCCCAGATCGATGTCGTGTGGATGCCGGGCCACGACGAGGGGCCGTACCTTTCTGCCCGGGCGGCTATCCTCTTTGAAAACACCACGGGGACTGTTCTCTTCGCCAAAAACGCTCACGAAAAGCGCCCGCCCGCCTCGACGACCAAAATCCTCACCGCCATCTTGGCTCTGGAGCGCAGCCGTCTCGACGAGATCGTCACCGTCAGCAGAAAGGCGGCCTCGACGCCCGGTTCGACGGCCCGCCTCTACCCGGGGCAGAAAATCCGCATGATCGATCTCTTGCACGGCCTGCTCCTGCAAAGCGGCAACGACGCTGCAGTTGCAATAGCCGAGCACCTGGCGGGTTCAGAAGCGGCCTTCGTTTCCTGGATGAACCAGCGGGCCGCCGAACTCGGCGCCCTCAACAGCCGCTTTCAAAACTCCCACGGCCTCGACAAGCCAGGCCACTTCTCCACCGCTTACGACCTGGCGTTGATCTCCCGCATCGCCCTCGTCTACCCGACCTTCGCCGAGATCGTGCGCAAGCGCACCTACCAGTACGAAGGGCAGACGTGGACCAACACCAACAAGCTCTTGTGGCGTTTTGAGGGCCTCGAAGGCATTAAGACGGGGACGACTTCGGGCGCCGGTTACTGCCTTGTCGCCGCCGCCTCGCAAGACGGAATGCAGCTCATCAGCGTTGTCCTGGGGAGCAACAACAGATGGGATGACTCCAGCCGGCTGCTTTCGTGGGGCTTTGAGGAGTTTCATCTCCTCACGCTGGCCCAGCAAGGTGAGATGCTGGCGCGCATTCCGTTGGCCGACGGGATGGCGCCGGTGGTCGCCGTTGCCGGCGGCCCGCTGGCTGTGGTGGTCCGTGACCGCGACGTCTCCCGGGTCACCACGCGCCTTGAAATCGATCCGGGGCTGCGCGCCCCGATCCGCCGGGGCGACACGATCGGCGCCTTCCACGTCTATGTCGATGGAAACCTCGTCAAGAAGATCTCGCTGATCGCCGGAGCGGACATCGCAAGACGCACGCCCTGGCGGGTGTTGTGGCAGTGGCTCACCGGCGACCGGCAAGCGGAACCTCGCGGCTCAAGCTTTGATGGACGCGACGAACTTTGAACCCCCTGCGGCCGCAACCTCGCGCAGGTGGCCACGACCTCGAAATCGATCGTCACTGCTACCTTCAGGCCTTGCAACCGATTGCGACAGCAACCTCCGAGCCAAGCGTCGCTGGCCCGCGCCTCACACACGTTCCAAAGGCGCCATGGAAGCCATCAGTCGCTTGATTCCTTCTCCCGGAAACGCGACCGTCAAAATAGCGTCGGAGCCCGAAGGCTGCACCGAGATCACTGTGCCCACGCCGAATTTCGCGTGGCGCACCTTTTCTCCCGAGGCAAAATTGAGAGCCGCGTTCCCTGCCCTCGATGCCCCTGAGGCCGCCGAAGCGCCCAAGGCGCCCGACGCCCCCAAGACACCTGAGGCGGAGGCTCCGCTTCGTCCACCGTCCCCAACACCGGACACGCCCCGGAGCGCGGCGCGCGTTGCGACGTCGGACAGGCCCAAGCGGCCAAGTCGAGCCATCCGGGCGCGAGCCCGCTCCTCGCCAATGTCGTGGATCAACGAGGGGGGCACTTCATCCACGAAGCGAGAGACGTTGTTGTAGTTGCTCTGCCCGTACAGCGTGCGAAACTTGGCGCAGGTGAAGTAAAGCAGGCGCATCGCCCGGGTCATGCCGACGTAGCACAGGCGGCGCTCCTCTTCGAGCTCGCCCGGCTCCCAGAGCGCCCGGGAGTGGGGAAAGACGCCGTCTTCCATGCCCACGAGAAAGACGACGGGAAACTCAAGCCCCTTCGCCGAGTGAAGGGTCATCATCGTCACCATGTCGACGCCTTCCTCGTAAGCGTCGACGTCGGAGACGAGGGCGACGTGATCCAAAAAGGCCTCGAGGCCCGACTCCACTTGCGTTTCAAACTCTTTCGCCACCGAGAGGAACTCCTGGAGGTTTTCGATCCGGGCCTCGGCTTCCACGCTCTTTTCGGCCTGAAGCTCGGCGATGTAGCCTGTGTCTCTCAGGACCTTGTCCACCAGGCCGGTCAGCGAAAGCCCTTCGGCGACCTCGCGAAACCCCAAGATCAGCTCGGTAAACTCCTTCACCCGCCGGGCGTAGGCGGGAGTGACGTCTTCGACCTCTTCGACCCGGCGCATCGCTTCAAAGAGGGTGATGCCCTCTTGATCCGCAAACTGCTGGATCCGCCCGAGGGTCGTGTCGCCGATGCCCCGCTTTGGCACGTTGATGATCCGCCGCAGGCTGAGCTCATCGTCGGTGTTGGCGATCAGCCGCAGGTAGGCCAGGAGGTCTTTGATCTCTTTCCGCTCGTAAAAGCGCACGCCGGAGACGATGCGGTACGGCATCCCCCGCCGGATAAACTCCTCTTCAAACGTCCGGGACTGCGCGTGCGTCCGGTAAAGGATCGTGATGTCCTGGTAGGAAAAGCTCTCCTCCCGCCGCAGGCGCTCGATCTCCTCAGCGACAAAGGCCGCCTCGTCCCGCTCGTCTTCGGCCCGGTAAAAACGGATCAACTCGCCTTCGGGGTTTTCCGTAAAGAGGGTCTTGTCCGGGCGGTCGAGGTTGTTTTCGATGACGGCGTTGGCCGCTTCGAGGATCCGCTTGGTGGAGCGGTAGTTTTGCTCGAGCTTGACGACCTTGGCGTCCTCGTAATCCCGTTCGAAATCCAAAATGTTGCGGATGTCGGCGCCGCGGAAGCGGTAGATGCTCTGGTCCGCATCGCCCACCACGCAAAGGTTGCGATGGCGGGCGCAGATCATGCTCACCAGCACGTACTGGGCCCGGTTGGTGTCCTGGTACTCGTCGATCAGCACGTACCGGAAGCGCTCCTGGTACTCCTCGAGCACGTCGGGGTGCTCCCGGAAAAGCCTCACCGTCTGGCCCAAAAGGTCGTCGAAGTCCATGGCGCTGTTGGCTTCCAGCTTCTTTTGGTAGTGCTCGTAAAAGCGCCCGACGTTGCGCTCCCAAAAATCGCTGGCCCGTTCCTGATAGGTGCGCCAATCGACGAGCTCGTTTTTGGCCGCGCTGATCGTCGAGAGCACCGCTCGCGGCTCGAAATTGCGCTGGTCGACGTTGAGCTCTTTGAGGGTCTCCTTCATCGCCGCGATCTGGTCCGACGTGTCAAAGATGAGGAAATGGCGCTTGTAACCGATGCGATCGGCGTGGCGGCGCAAAATCTGCACGCATGTGGCGTGAAAGGTGCCGACCCACAGCGAGTCGGCGATCGGCCCCACCAGCTGGCGGAGCCGCTCCTTCATCTCTTGAGCGGCTTTGTTGGTGAAGGTGACGGCGAGGATCTGCGACGGCAGCGCCTTGCCCGACTCCAACAAGTACGCGATCCGGTAGGTCAAGACCCGGGTCTTGCCGCTGCCCGCCCCCGCGATGACCAAGAGCGGCCCGTCCGTATGCGTGACGGCCGCCCGTTGACGTTCGTTGAGATGCGCTAACCAGTCCAAAGGACGAAACCTCCCCGTCCAATCTTAGACATGCGGCGGACGCGCCCTTCTTTGCGGGCGCCGTCGTGTTTGCCGGCACGTCCCTTTTCACCGGGGTATCCAAAGGAGCGAGCCCACCGCCAGCCGGTCGGGGTCTTCGATCCCGTTGAGGCTGCGGATCGCCGAAATCGGCACCGCAAACCGCCGGGAGAGGCTGGTCAAAGTGTCTCCCGCTTGCACCTCGTAAGGCATTTTGTCGACCCAAGGCAGCTGGGAAAGGGATTGGTAATTTGCAAAACCCCAGTCCAAGAGGCTGGCGACGTCAAGCCAGCGGGCTTCGGCGGAAGGAGCCCCGAGAACCACTGCGATCAGGCTTCGGCTTTCCCTGCGGGCGGCGGCCACGATCGAGTGCCCGCTTGCCGGCGTGTAGGCGCTTTGCACCCCGACGGCTCCGGGGTAGCGCCAGAGAAACGAGTTGAAGTTGCGAAGTTCCCGCGCCCTTTCCTGCCAGGGAAACGGCGCCCGCCGCGCCTCTACCAGCGCGGCGAAGTCGGGATTGCGGAGGGCTTCCCGGGCGATGAGCGCGAGGTCGTAAGCGCTCGAACGATGGCCCTCTTCGTCAAGGCCGTGGGGATTGCGGAAGGCGCTGTGCTCCGCTCCTGCTCGCCGGGCGGTCGACTCCATCTGCTTGGCAAAGGCCGAGACCGAGCCGGCGACGTGTTCGGCGATGGCGATCGCCCCGTCGTTTCCGGGATGAAAGAGCATCGCAAGCACCAGATCCCGTAAGGGGAGCTCGTCCCCTTCCTCCAGGCGCAGCTTGTATCCTGGCGCCTGGACCGCGTGCCTGCCGATGCGGACAGGCTCTTCGAGGCTCGCCCGCTCGAGGGCCACCAGGGCGGTGACGATCTTTGTCAGACCCCCGGGAGGCCGCCGCTCATGCGCGCTCTTGGTATACAAGAGCTGGCCGGTGTCGCGATCGAGCAACACCGCCGCGGCCGCCTGCAATGCCGGGGGCGGAGGGACATACGCGCTGCCGCCGTCCTGTGGAGTGTTTGGAGCCTCCGGTGACGGCGCTTCCTCTTGAGGGTTGGGCCCCCCCGGAGGGTTCGGCGCCTGCTCCTCAAGCCTCGACGGTCCCTCCTGTGGCCCTGGCTCTTCCTTCGGAAGGCTCGGCGCTTCCGCCGGAGGATTCGACGCTTCTCCCGATAGGTTCGGCGTTGCTCCCGGAGCCTTCGGCGTCTCCACCGGAGCGTGGAGCGCCCTTTCCTCCTGGGGTCGCGGTGCTTCTCCATTGGCAGCCGGTACGGCCGGAAGCGCACCCAGTTGCTGCGACGACGATGGGCCGCCCTGGCCCGGCGCCGTTCGCAGCGAGATCAGGCGGTGGCTGGTGAATCCCTCCGGAAACCGGGCAAAAAATCCGCCTGAATCGCCCAAAACAAAGAGCGCGGCGACAACAGCCGCAGCGGCGACGAAGCAGCCTCCTCGAAGCCCCCTCGCGACCTTCGAGGAAAACCGGTGGGTAGCCCGCTCCGTTCCCCTAATACGATCTCCTCTTGAAAAGCCGCGACCCGCCAGGACGCGGCGGCTTTTCACGTCGTCGCGACGACGCGCCGCCCGCCGGCCTGTGCGGTCGCCTCGTGTCCAGCCCCATCGCACGGGACCATCCCCTCTTCCCTCGAGCGCCGGAGCTCCTCCGTCTCAAGGTTATGAGGGAAACGCCCGCTTCACGCGTCCCATCGGCACGCCCACGCTTCCTACTTACCGGGAGGCGTGTCCTCCGATCCGCCGCCACCCCGGCGTTTGCCCAGCTCCGCCCAGACCGCGCCAGGTTCGATCCCGAGTTCGGCCATGGCGACGAGCAGGTGATAGATCAAGTCGGCGCTTTCCGCCACAAACTCGCGTGGATCTTGGTTTTTGGCGGCAATCAGCACCTCGGTGGTCTCCTCGCCGACCTTTTTCAGGATCTTGTCGATCCCTTGTTCAAAAAGGTACGACGTGTACGATCCGGCCACCGGATTGTGCTTCCGCCCAAGGATCACGCTGTAGAGCTCGTCAATCAGGTCGGGTCTCGTCCCATGCCCCGCACCGGGCTCGGTGGAGGTGTCACCGCTCCGCACCACGTTGTGAAAGCACGTCCGTTCACCGGTGTGACAAGCGCCCGTGCCAGCCTGTTCCACTTCGACTAAGAGCGTGTCGAAATCGCAGTCAGCGACCACCCGCTTCACGCGCTGCACGTTGCCCGACGTCTCGCCCTTTTGCCACAACTTCTGCCGGCTGCGGCTGTAAAACCACGTGAGCCCCGTCTCAAGCGTCCGCTCGAGCGCCTCTCGATTCATGTAAGCGACCATGAGCACCTCGCCGGTGCGGCTCTCCTGGACCACGGCGGGCACAAGGCCTTTTTCATCAAACCGGATGCGCTCGATCCATTCCGTCGCCCGGGACTCCTTTGCAACGGACTCCTTCGAGACGGATTCCTTTGGAATGGACTCTTTTGCCGTCGACTCCTGCGTCACAAAATCACCTCTCGCCAAAAGCCAACAGCGGCTTGGCCGGCGGCCGGAAAACCGCCGGACGCAAGCCGGCTGCGACGAAAACGGAGGGCTGCCAACCGCCCGTCCTACATCCGCACAGGGATGCCGTGGGCTCGCAGATACGCCTTGGCTTCGGAGACGCTGTATTCGCCAAAGTGAAAGATCGACGCGGCCAGGACGCCATCGGCTTTGCCGATGAGGATGCCGTCGACCAGGTGCTGCAGGTTGCCGACGCCGCCTGAGGCGATCACAGGCACATCGACCGCTTCGGCCACCGTCCGGTTGAGCTCGTTATCGTACCCGTCGCGGGTGCCGTCGGCATCGATGCTGTTGAGCACCAGCTCGCTGGCGCCCAGCTCCACCGCCCGCTTGGCCCACTCGACGACGTCCATTCCGGTAAACCGCCGCCCCCCGTGCGTCGTCACTTCCCACCAGAGGGCGCCGTCTTGCCGCCACTGCCTCCGGGCGTCGATCGCGAGGACAATACGCTCCGTTCCAAAGCGCTCGGCCGCCTCTTTGAGGAACTCGGGCCGGTCCACCGCCGCCGTGTTGATGGACACCTTGCTCGCCCCGGCTTCAAGCAGCTTTTCGATCACCTCGAGGTCGGAAACGCCCCCGCCCACCGTCAGCGGGATGGTGATGCGCTCTGCGACCTGGCGGACCACCTCGACCGTCGTCGCCCGGCCCTCCGCCGACGCCGTGATGTCAAACAGCGCGAGCTCGTCCGCGCCGTCGCGCTCGTAGTGCTGGGCGAACTCCACCGGATCGCCCGCGTCCCTGATCGACTCAAACCGCACTCCCTTGACGACCCGGCCATCCCGGATGTCAAGACATGGAATCACGCGCTTTGCCTGCATCTAGTTCCTCCCATCTAGAAAGCGGCGGACGGCGACGATGGCCTCCGCCAGGTCGACTTTGCCGGCATAGATCGCCTTGCCCACGATGGCGCCGGTGACGCCCCGCTCCGCCAGGCGGGCGATGGCGAGCAAGTCGTCGATGGACGACACCCCGCCCGAGGCGATCACCTTCACGCCCGTCGCCACCATCTCTTCGAGGCTTTCGAGGTTGGGACCTTGGAGCATCCCGTCTCGGGCGATGTCGGTGAAGACGATTTCCCTGACCCCGCTTTCGAGCATCGCCTCGGCAAGGCGGGCCGCCGGAACACCGGATTCCTCGACCCACCCTTCCACCGCCACCCTGCCGTTCCGGGCGTCGATGCCCACCAGCACCTTTTCCGGACCAAAGGCGCGGCAGGCCTCCTTGACCAGCTCGGGCTGTTTCAAAGCGACGGTGCCTAAAATGATCCGGTCGACGCCGATCTCAAGCAGGTGCTCGATGGCCTCGAGGCTGCGGATGCCCCCGCCCGTCTGCACCGGGACATCCACCGCTTCAACGATCGCCCGCAGGTGCTCCCAGTTGCGCGGCCTTCCTTCGAAAGCGCCGTCGAGATCGACCACGTGGATGCGCTCGGCGCCCTCTCCTTGAAAGCGGCGGGCAACGGCGACGGGATCGTCGTCGTAGACCGTCACCTGGTCTTTCCGCCCCTGGACAAGTCGCACGCAGCGGCCATCTTTGAGGTCAATCGCGGGTATGACGATCATGCCAGCATCCCCTTGGTCGACAACACGCCCTTGATGCGGGCGTCCCGGGCGACGGCTTCCCGCAGCGCCCTGCCCGTGGCCTTAAACGCGGCCTCGATGACATGGTGGGCGTTGCCGCAAGCCAGCGCCCGCAAGTGAAGATTGCATCCACATTCGTTGGCAAAAGCGCGGAAAAACTCGTGCGTCAGCGTGACGTCAAACGCGCCGAGCATCGGCACGTCAAAGTGAAAGCCCTCGAAAGCGAGATAGGGCCGGCCGCTCAAATCGACGACAGCGAGGACCAGCGACTCGTCCATCGGCACGTAGGACGAGCCGAAGCGCTGGATGCCGGATTTGTCTCCCAAGGCCTCGCGAAACGCCGCGCCCAGCACCAGCCCCGTGTCCTCCACCGTATGGTGGCCGTCGACCTCGAGGTCGCCTTGGACGGTCACCTCCAGGTCAAAAAGCCCGTGGCGGCTGAAGGCGGTCAGCATGTGGTCGAAAAAACCAATGCCCGTCTTGAGCCGGGCCGCTCCTTCCCCGTCGAGGTTGAGCGTGAGACGGATCTGGGTCTCCTGGGTCGCCCGTTCCCGGGTGACAATTCGCTGCTCGTTCAACGCATCCACTCCCATCCTCGATTCGTCTACGGCGTGGCGGCGCCGCTTTGGAGCCGCTTGTCGATGGCGTCCGCGTGGGCGGGAAGCCCCTCCAGTCTCGCAAGGGCCTTCCCCACTTCGCCGATGGCCCGGACCGACGCGGGGCTCATCGCGACGACGCTCGAACGCCGGACGAAATCGTACACGCCCAGCGGCGACGAAAAGCGGGCCGTCCCGTTGGTGGGCAGCACGTGGTTGGGGCCGGCGAGGTAATCGCCCAAAGGCACCGTCGACCACGGCCCGAGGAACACCGCGCCCGCATGGCGCACCTTGTCCAGCACCGACCACGGATCGCGCACCAATAGCTCCAGGTGCTCGGGGGCGACAACATTGACCCACTCGATCGCCTCATCCAAGGAGCGGCAGACGACCACCATGCCCCACCGCTCGAGCGACTCCCGGGCCACGTCGCGCCGGGCCATCGACTCGAGCTGCCGCTCCACTTCCGCGAGCACCCGGTCGGCCACGCCGCCGTCGGCCGTAAAGAGCAGAGCCGCCGCCTCAGGATCGTGCTCCGCTTGGGAAAGGAGGTCCACCGCAATCCAGGCCGGATCGACGCTGTCGTCGGCGACGACGACCACTTCGCTCGGCCCGTTGAGGCCGTCGATCGCCACGCGGCCAAAGACGGCCTTTTTGGCCAACGTGACGAAGATGTTTCCCGGCCCGACAATCTTGTCCACTTTAGGGATCCAGGTGGTCCCGTAGGCCAGCGCCGCAATGGCCTGGGCGCCGCCCACCCGCAAGATCCTGTCGGCTCCCGCTTCCGCCGCTGCGACGAGGACGTAGGGATCCACTTCGCCGTCGGGCCGGCAGGGCGTCGCGAGGATCACTTCGAGGACTCCTGCGACCTTGGCCGGCACAACGGTCATGATCGCCGACGAAAGGAGCGGCGCCCGGCCCGCCGGCACGTAGCACGCGACCCGCTCCAGGGGCAGGACCCGCTGGCCCAAAAGCTCGCCGTCGGGCCCCTCGATCCACCACGACCGCTCCTTTTGCGCTTCGTGGTAGCGCCGTATCCGCTCGCACGCGGTCCGGATCGCGGCCAGCGCCTCCTCGCCGATCGCGTCATAAGCCTTGTCGATCTCCTCTCGGTCGACGAAGAGGCGTTCCTGGGTCAGTTTCACGCCGTCGATCCGCTCGGTGAAATCGATGACCGCAGCGTCCCCGTGGGTTTCGACCGCGGCGATGATCTCCTGCACCACTTGGGCGGGCGTCAGGGGTTTCCCGAAAATTTGGGCGGTCCTTTGAGCGACCGCTTCACTCACCGCCACCTCGTCCAAAGAGGCCCGCTTCAAAAGCAGCCGCAGCTCCTCGGGGTTAAAGGAGGCCGTCTCGATCCGCCTCACGACACCTGCACCTCCGCCTCGACCAGCCGGCGCATCTTGTCGACCAGCTCCCGGATCCGGGCAAACTCCACCTTGTAGCTGACGGGGTTGGCGATCAGCCGCAGGCTGCTTTTCGCGACGCTGCCCACGATGCGAAGACCGTTTTCCCGCAAAGTCCTCCCCGTCTGCGTCACATCGAGGATGGCGTCAGCCAGGCCCACCAAGGGAGCCAGCTCAATCGACCCGTTCATGGGGATGATCTCGACTTGAATCCCTTTGCTGTTGAAAAACTCCTCGGCCACCCGGGGATACTTGGTTGCCACCCGCGAGTTGAAGTGGAGATCCGTCACCTTTTGCACGCCGGAGTCGTCGGGGACCGCCACGATCAACTCGCATTGGGAAAGGCGAAGGTCCAGCAGTTCGACCACGCGCTTGTCGTGCTCGAGCAAGACGTCCTTTCCCGCGATCCCGATGTCAGCCGCCCCGTACTCGACGTAGGTCGGCACGTCCATCGACTTGGCGAGGAAAAACGTGATATCGAGCTCCTCGTCGACCAAAATCAGCTTGCGCGAGACGTCGCGCCAGGCTCTTGCGCCTCCGAGCGCCTCAAAATACGGGAGCAGATCCTCCATCGGCCTCCCCTTGGGGATCGCGCACCGAAGTCCCAACTCCTCGCCTCCTCAAAAACCAAGACACCCTAAATCAAAACCTTCGCCCAAGCTCCCGGAAAATCCCAGCTCTACAAGCGCTTGGGCGATGCACTCCCCGACCGGCTCCCCGCGGCGCAAGCGGGCGGTCAACTGCCGAGGACGTCGTCGATGCTGCCTTGGCGCCGCGCCCCGTCCGGCAGGATCTCCTCGATCTGGGGCCGCCCGTCCCGCTCGCCGGCCACGCGAATCACCTTGTCAATCTGCTTCTTGACAGCATAGGCGAGCGCCTCGCCGGGCGCCATGCCGCTCACGTCCACCTCGACCCGCAAGCCCCTCCGGCGCAAGAAAGCTGCAAATTCAAACAGGCGGGCCTGGTCCCCTTCGTCTGCGATGAGGAAAATCGCCGGCGGGGGTGGCGGAGGCTCCCGCCACCCCTGGCGGTCGAGCGCGAGCATCGCTCGTTCGATGCTGAAAGCAAACCCCGTGGCCGGGAAGTCCTGGCCAAACCGGCCGATGAGAGCGTCGTAGCGCCCCCCGCTCGCGAGGGTGAAGCCCAGCTCAGGCGTGTATCCCTCGATCAAAAAGCCAGAGTAATAGTCGAGGTCTTTGGTGATGCCTAGGTCGATCCCGACCCGTTCGCCAAGGCCCGCAGCCTTCACCAGCTGGTAGATGGCCGCCAGGTTGTCAACGGCCCGCAGGGCTCCGTCGCTCCCTTGCGCTAAGCGGCGAGCCTCCTCCAGCACGGAGCCATCGCCCCTCAAGGTGGGAAGCGCGAGCAGCGCCTGCTTTCGCTCCTCCGGGAGGTCGCTCTCCCTGACCACCGCTTCGTAGCGCACGTAATCCTGGGCCAGCAGGGCTTCGTTTAGCGCGCCGGCGGCGCGGTTGTCGCTGACTGCCTCCACCAGGCCCCGGAAAAATCCGATGTGGCCCAGATCGAGGCGAAAAGAGGTCAATCCCAGCCCTTCGAGGACGGCCGCCGCCACCGAAACCACCTCGGCGTCGGCCCGGGGGCCCGCCGCTCCGACGAGCTCAATGCCCACCTGGGTAAACTCCCGGTACCGGCCGGCCTGCGGCTCGGCGTAGCGAAAGACGTTTCCAATGTAATAGAGGCGCAGGGGCATATCGTCGCGATGATAGCGCGTCGCGACCATCCGGGCGATGGGGATCGTCATCTCCGGCCGCAAGGCGAGCGTCGCCCCCTCGCGGTCGACAAACCGGTACAGGATGTCGGCCAGCACGTGCCCGTCGGCCTGCGCCAGGGCGTCGTAAAACTCAAAGGTGGGCGTGTAGACCCGGGAGTATCCCCACGCTTCGATCAACTCGCCGGCCCGCTGCTCCAAGCGGCTCTTGAAATAGGCCTCTTTGGGGAGAATGTCCTTGGCCCCCCGGGGGGTTTGCACGATGGTATGCTTCACACCGTTCACTCCCACTCGATGGTGGCCGGCGGTTTGGAACTGATATCGTACACTACCCGGTTGATCTCGGGCACTTCTCGCATGATGCGGCTCGCGATGCGCTCGAGCACCTCGTGGGGGATGCGGGCCCACTCGGCGGTCATCCCGTCGACGCCCTTGACCGCCCGCACGGCTGCCATGTATCCGTAGGTCCGCTGGTCGGCCGTCACCCCCACCGTGCGCGTCTCCGACAGGACCGCGAAGTACTGGAACAGCTCCCCGGCAAGCCCCGCCCGCTCGATCTCCTCCACGACGATGGCGTCGGCCCGGCGTTCGATCTCGAGCCGCTCCCGGGTGACCTCGCCGATGACCCGGACCGCAAGGCCCGGGCCCGGGAAGGGCTGGCGCCAGACGATCCGCTCCGGGAGCCCAAGTTCGAGGCCGAGAGCCCGCACCTCGTCTTTAAACAGGAAGCGGAGAGGCTCGAGGAGCTGTAAATTCATCTTTTCGGGAAGCCCGCCCACATTGTGGTGGCTCTTGATCGTCGCCGAGGCGCCGAAACCGCTTTCAATCACATCGGGGTACACCGTCCCCTGGACCAGGAAGCGGACGTCGCCGAGCTTTGCGGCCTCCTCTTCAAAGACCCGGATAAACTCTTCGCCGATGAGCTTGCGCTTGGTCTCGGGGTCCCTGACGCCGGCAAGCCGCGCCAAAAACCGCTCCCGGGCATCGACGTGCACAAACCCCGATCCAAAGCGGCCGCGGAAGGTTTCCACGACCTGCTCCGCCTCGCCCAGGCGCAAGAGGCCGTGGTCGACAAAGATCGAAGTGAGCTGGTCCCCGATGGCCTTGTACACGAGCGCAGCCGCCACCGACGAGTCGACGCCGCCCGAAAGAGCGCACACCACCCGCTCGCGGCCGACCTTCCGCCGGATCTCGGCCACCGCCTCGTCCAGGTAGTTGCCCATGGTCCACGTGGGCCGGCAGCCGGAAATCTCGATCGCGAAGTTGCGCAGCAGCTCTTTCCCCCACGGCGTTTGCGCGACTTCGGGGTGAAACGTCACCCCGTAAAGCCGGCGCTCGGCCGACCGCAGGGCGGCGACGCCCCCTTCTAAGGTGCGAGCGATCGCCTCAAAACCCTTAGGAAGCGCGACGATCTCGTCGCCGCCGCCCATCCAGGCTTCGAGCGCACCGCTTTCGCCTTCCGGATCGCTTTTCGCGCTCCCGCGCCCTTCAATCCCTTTGAAAAGGTCAACCTCACTCAAGACATTGAGCTGGGCTTTACTCTGGGCCGGGCGGGTGCGGCGCACCTCGCCGCCGAGGCTCTCGACCAGCGCCGCCGTCGCCGGGCCGACGGCAAGGAGCGGCACGCCGAGCTCCAAAAAGGCGGCCAGGGCCGCCGGCGCCCCGCCGGATCCCCTCGCGGCCTCGAGGGCTTGGGCCAGAGCAGGACCGCCCGCCAGGACCACGCCTTTGACGCTCCTCCGGCGAAACGCTTCCACAGGAGCGGTGTGCGGCCAGAGCTCGCAATACACCTGGCACTCGCGGATGCGGCGTGCGATCAACTGACTCGTCTGTGCGCCAAAATCAACGACCACGACGATGTCGTGGCCTCCGGCATCGGTCGCCTGGATTTCACGCGTCGCCACCTGACCAGGACCTCCCGCTCCCGCGCCTTAGGGACGCAGAGATGAAACGCTAATCTTTGTACAACTCGGGTTTCAAAACACCAATGTAGGGAAGATTGCGGTACAACTCGGCGTAGTCGAGCCCGTAGCCGACCACAAACTCATCGGGAATTTCAAAACCGACAAACTCGGGGTGGACGTCGACCACCCGGCGATCGGGCTTATCCAGCAGCACGCACAGCGAAAGCGATGCGGGATTGCGCTGTTTGAGCCCTTGCAAGAGGTAATTGAGCGTCCGCCCACTGTCGACGATATCTTCGATCACCAGCACGTCTTGTCCCTCAATGGGGTGATCG
>PKEU01000034.1 GCA_002919195.1 bacterium | reverse complement strand
ATGGACGCGCTCAAGGGGCTTACTGCTTCACCGCGCCTGCGGTCAAGCCAGAGATGAAGCTCCTCTGCATAAAGAGAAAGAGGAGGATAATTGGGATGGAGCTCAGCACGGATCCCGCCATCAACTCGTCGTACCGCTGGCGATAGTCGGAAATCAGCGTGGCGAGCCCCACGTTGAGCGTAAACATGGATTGATCCCGCATCACCACCAGGGGCCACAAAAACCAGTTCCAACTCACCATGGAAAAGTAGATGGTGAGCACACCGATCGCGGGCTTCAGGAGCGGGAGCATGATCCTTCCGTACAATCCCAGCTCCGAACAACCGTCGATCCGTCCAGCGTCGAGCAACTCGGACGGAATGCTTCGCATGTACTGCGTCATGTAGAAGATCCCAAAGGCGCTGGCTGAAAAGGGAATCACCACCCCCTGATACGTGTTGACCCATTCGATACGCACCAGGAGCATGAAGAGGGGTATCGCGACGGAATGAAGCGGGATCATCATCGATGCCAACACGATCACGAGCAAGACGTTGCGCCCTTTAAAGTCGTATTTTGAGAAACCAAACCCGGCTAACGTGCTAAAGAAAATGGCGAGCCCGGTGTAGAGGGCTGTCACGATGAGGCTATTGAAATACCAGCGGATGAAAGGTGTATTGGAAAGTAACTTCTCGTAGCTCGAAAGCGTAAAGGTTGTGGGAAACAGCTCCAACGGGACGGTAAATAGCTGGCCCATGGGTTTGAAGGACGAGGTCACCATCCAGTAAAACGGAAAGAGCATGACGACGGAGACGACGATGAGGATCAGCGTGATCACGGGAATGGAAAATCTGCTGGTTGCCATCAAAGATCCCTCGCACAAGTTCCCGCGCATGCAGCAGAGTTTCCCTTGTTAGCTGGTGTAACAGGCACGGACTTAATCGTCGGACCTAAATACACCCAATAACTTCAGCTGCACGACCGACAAAACGACGATGATGAGCGTCATCACAAATCCCACTGCGGCCCCGTATCCCAGCCGGAAAAACCGGAATGCCGACTCCCACAGGAAGTAACCCAGAGTAACTACGTTGTCCCGGGCGACGCCGCCTGGACTCATGACGTAGACCTCGGTGAACACCAGGTACGACTCAATTAAGGTGATTGTCGAAACAAAGGCAATCATGGGCCTCATGAGCGGGATCGTTAGGAAACGAAGCTGTTGCCACGGGCCAGCGCCGTCGATGCGGGCAGCCTCGTACAAGTCTGTTGGGAGCGCCTGCAGCCCACCGATGAAGTAGATCGTACTTAACCCGATGTGGCGCCAAAAGGCCAGGGCGATCACCGATTTTAGGGCCCATCGAGAGTCGTCGAGCCAGTTTTGGGGAGGAACCCCTAGGTAGCCGACAAGGTGGTTGAGAAGGCCTCCGGGAGTGTCGAGGAGCATCAGGCGGAACACCGCCCCCGCGATCACCGTGGAAACCAAGGTGGGCAGGAAGAGGCTTAACCGGGCTCCGTGGGACCATCGAACGTTGCGTGCGGTGACCATCAAACTGAACGTGAAACCCAGCACGACGTTGAGGAGGCCCATCGCGACAGCAAAGTAGGTGGTGTTCACCAATGCATGATGAAAGCGGGCGTCCTTGAAAAGATTGAGATAGTTGCCAAGACCGATGTACGTGAAGCGAGTCAGCTGCCGCACTTCGTGAAGGCTTAACCAGACAGAGTAGAGGATGGGCCACACCATGAAGACGGCAAAGAGAATGAAAAACGGTGCAATAAAGACGTAGGGTGCTCGCTGTTTGCTAATGAGATGCGTTAACGTCGCGGCGCTGGGTGGCGCTGCAACACGCCGTAACGCAGGCACGGACGGTCCCCCCACCAACCGGTGTGGCGGGGATGCCGGCGACTTCCGCCGCCTATGCGGTTAAATCGCCGGCATCCCGATGGTGCGTTCGACTCTTGCGCTCAAGTTGGCTGTTTACCGAAACTGCCGCGCGAGCGCTTCCAAAGCCTCTTGGGGCGTCTGTCGTCCCTCGAGGACGTTGAAGATGGTGTCCCGGTTGAGGATGTTCATGATTTCGCTCGACACCGGGGACACGGGCTTGGCGACGATGCGTTCGGCCGCCTTTTTGACGACCGGCATGATGGGTTCATTGCCAAAGTACGGATCAGGCTCGAGCAGCCGGGGATCGTCGTACACGTCCATTCGAGGCGGGTCAAATCCGAGGTCAGTCCAGATCTTGACGTTTCCTTCGTACGTGAGTTTCGCAAACTCGAGGAACTTCATCGCAGCGTCGACGTTTTGTGTTCCTGCAACGATGGCCGTTCCGGTGCCGCCCATGGTGGCAGAGGTAAAGCCGCCAGGCTCCCAGAGGGGCAACGGCCTGATGTAAACGTCACCAGCCAAATCGGGCATAAAGCTCTTGTAGCGAATCGTATACCACTGCGCGTAGGGAAGCGAAAGAATCTGTCCCCTGTTGACGGCGTCATAAAATGGGGGTTCGTTAAACGTGCCACCCGGAGCGATCATGGCGATCTTGTGGGTGTGCACCAAGTCGTAAATGAACTGCAGCGCCTCGACCGCTTGGGGACCGTCCACCGTGACGTTTCCCTCAGGGTCGACCATATAACCGCCTTTTTGCATGGTGAACAGCAGGAACTCTCGGGCGAGCCTGTTTTGGACGGAGGTCATGTAGACGTTTTGATCCGGCCGGGTCACCTTTTTCCCGGCCTCAACCCAGTCGTCGTAATAAACGATGTCGTCGATGTTGATGCCGGCATCGTCAAAGGGCGGCTTGTAGTAGTAGGCGAGTCCCGCTCCAAGGTGAGTCGGCAAGCCGAGGATCCGTCCGTTGGTGTCGGTATACACTTTGATCCTCTCGGGATTCATGACGTCCCGATAGGGCTCGACCAGCGACGTGAGGTCTACGAAATACTCAGGATTTTGCTTGAAAAAGAGACCGGCCCACTGGATGTTGACGTCCACGATGTCGGGAGCGCCGACACCCGCCAAGAGGCTAATCAGCAAGTTGTCGTGCATTTGATCCACGGGCATGGTTGTCGTTTGGAGCGTGATTTTGTACTCCGTCTGGGATTCGTTGAACGCTTCGACCATGCTTTCGTAAAAATCAGCGTGGTCGGAGACAAACGTCCAAAACGTCAGCGTCACGTTGGTTTGAGCGTTGGCAACTCCGAAAACCAGCATCATCATCAACAGCGCAACGATCCATCCACGGCGAAAATGATTGGTCACCGTTTCCCCCTCCCATTCGGATCGTGATCTCGTAAACGGTTACGTGCCGTTATTTTCGCTATTATCCCGTAATTACCTCTTTTCTCGAGGCGAATTTTTGCGGTCATGGGAACACTCCGACATTGGAAGCCTGGAAGGGGAACGCGAGACCCGTCGCACGCCGTCGCGATGGATCAGTGATCCGCGGGATCTGGGTCTAAGCGCAAGGTGCCGTCTTTACAGTCGCAGCTCGACCCGGTAGGCGCGCAGCCAAAGATCGATCTCGATCAGATAGGCGAAGAATTGGGGACCCGTCATCAGCTGGCCAAACCAAGGTTCGTCGAAGCCGGCGCCTGACAGGGCCATCGCGCGCACCTTTTTCTCATCGATCAGGGGCACTAGGGGGGAGGCCGGGTCGTCCAAGATCTCGAGGAGGCGCCGGCGAACGGCTTCGGCATACTCGGGCTGGTGGCTCTTGGGGTACGGGCTTTTCCGCCGGTAGAGCACTTCATCGGGCAGCACGCCTCTCAACGCCCTGCGCAGGAGGCCTTTCTCACGGCCGTCGCACGCTTTCATCTCCCACGGCACATTCCACAGGTACTCGACGAGCCGGTGGTCCGCAAAGGGCACGCGCACTTCCAGGCCGGTGGCCATGCTCATGCGGTCCTTGCGGTTGAGCAGCGTGACCATAAACCACGTGAGGTTTAGATAAGAAATCTCCCGCATGCGCCGCTCACGCGGCGATTCTCCGGGCAAATGGGGCACTTCGTCCAGGCTTTCGCGGTAGCGCTGGGCCACGTACTCTTCGGGGCGGATGACCTCCCGCAGCCACGGAGAAAGCCACGAGGCGCGCAGGTGGGTCGAGCGGGACCACGGGAAGGTATCAGCGCTGAGAAACTCCTCGCGGTGAAACCAGGGATAGCCTCCAAAGATCTCGTCGGCGCACTCGCCCGAGAGCGCGACGGTCGCGCCCTTCTTGATTTCCGAGCAAAAAAGATAGAGGGAAGCGTCGATGTCGGCCATGCCGGGGAGATCCCGGGCGCGCACCGCGACATCGAGGGCGGCGGCAAGTTGACCGCTGTCGATAAGCACTTGGTGGTGGACGGTGCCGAGGTGGTCGGAGACGATTTGGATGTAACGGCTGTCGGAGTCAGGTTGAAAGGCGTTGGGTTTAAAGTGTTCGGCGTTGCCCGTATAGTCCACGGAGTAAGTGTGAAGCGGTCCTTTTCCTGCCTCAGCTAGGGCGTGGGCGGCGTAGGCGGTGATGGCGCTGGAGTCGAGGCCGCCCGAAAGGAGGGTGCAGACGGGCACGTCGGCGACGAGCTGCCGGCGGACGGCATCGCGGAGGAGCTCCTTGACCCGTTCGACCGTCGTGTCGAGGTCGTCGGTGTGAGGCCGGCTCTCGAGGCGCCAGTACTGGCGGTGGGAGACGCCTTGGGGCGTCACGGTGACGAAGTGGCCGGGCTTGACTTCGCCGAGGTCCCGGTAGATGGCATGGCCGGGGGTGCGGGCCGGGCCCAGGGCAAAGATCTCGGCCAGCCCTTCGGCGTCGACGGCAGTGCTCACGCGTGGGTGGACAAGCAGCGCCTTGGGCTCCGAGCCAAAGATGAAGCAGCCGTCAAGGTCTGCGTAAAAGAGGGGTTTCACGCCGAGGCGGTCCCGGGCCAAAAATAAGGTCCGCTCCGCCTCGTTCCAGATGCCGAAAGCGAAGATGCCGTTGAGGCGTTCAAGGCATGCGGGTCCCCACTGGATGTACGAAACCAACAGCACTTCGGTGTCGGAACGCGTCGCAAACCGCCATCCCCGGCGCTCGAGCTCGGCGCGCACTTCACCGGTGTTGTAGAGCTCGCCGTTGTAGGTGATGACGAAAACTTTCCCATCGACGCGGCGCTCCATGGGCTGGGCGCCACCCTCAGGATCGACGACCGCCAACCGGCGGTGGACCAGTGCAGCGGAGCGGGACATGTACGCCCCGGAGGCGTCGGGCCCGCGGCAGGCCAACGCCTGCCCCATCGCCTCGGCGGTACGCGTCATCCTCCGGACGTCGCGCCTTTGGTCAATCCAACCGGCAATCCCACACATGAGCTCGATGCACCCCCAACCAAGCACGGTAGTCTTTTATGCGAGCTTGCAGAGCGGAGTTCAAAGCGCGCTGGAAAAAGGCGCTTCGCGACGTGGCGGGCTGCTCTCGATGCGGTCGCGCTTAAGGTTACAACCCAAGCGAGGTTAGCCAGCGCGAAACACCAGCCCTGTGGACGTGAGCCGCCGTTGCACCTCGGCGATGATGCGCTGCTCGTCGGCTTCGTCCGCTGCTTCAAAGGTGACGGAAAAGCGCACGTAAGCTCCCGCTTCGTCCCAGGGAACCGTAGCGATGAGTTTTTCTGATATGAGCCACTGGGAAAACTCCTCGGCGCTGGCAAACCGCCGGCCGTCTGCGGTTGCGACCGGAGCGGGCGCATAGAGGTAAAAGCTTCCCCGGGGTTTGGTCACGGGGAAACCGGCGGCCCGCAGGGCGGCGGTGAGCAGGTCAAACCGCCTGCTGTAACGCTCGCAGGCCGCCCGGGTGATCTCAGGACGGGCCATCGCTTGGATGCCGGCCCATTGGATCGCCCGGAACTGGCCGGAATCGGTGTTGTCTTTCACTTCGGCGAAAGCGCGGACGGCGAGTTCATTTCCGCATACCCAGCCCAACCGCCAACCGGTCATGTTGAACGCTTTGGAGAGCGAATGAACCTCGAGGCACACCTCGTCCGCGCCGGGGATCGTCAGGATGCTCAGCGGCTTTTCGCCGTCAAAAACCAGGGCGCCGTAGGCGGCGTCGTGGACGACGAGGATCTGATGTCGGCGGGCGAAGTCGACGACTTGGGCGAAAAACTCCCGGCTCGCCACAGCGCCGGTGGGATTGTTGGGGTAGTTGAGGTAGAGGAGTTTGGCCCGTCGCCGCTCCTCCGGCGTGAGCCGTTCTAGGTCGGGGAGGAAGCTGTTTTCGGGAACGAGCGGGAGTTCGACCACCTCGCCGCCGAGGTACTTGGTGTGCGTGGCGAGCACTGGATACCCGGGCGTGGTCGTGATGGTGATGTCGCCCGGGTTGATGAAGGCCAGCGGGATCATGGCCAAGGCCGGCTTTGAACCGATGCTCGGGCAAAGGTGCTTTGCAGGATCGAGCCAATCCACGCCGTACGTTTCGGCCATGTACCGGCAGGCCGCCTCGCGAAAGGGAAAAATGCCGTTGTCCGCGTAAAAGCGGTTTTCCGGGCGCGCCGCCTGCGCCGCGAGCTCCGCCACCACGGCCGGATCCGCCATCTGGTCCGGCTCGCCTACGCCCATGTCGATGAGCTCAACGCCGGGACGGGATCGCTTGGCGGCTTCGACAGCCGCTTTGATCTTGGCAAATTTGTACGAACCGCTGTCGATCCCAAATTGAGGCCCGCCGATCCGGTGGGCCAGGAGCCGCCTTACCAACAGGCCGGTCATTTCAAGTTCCGCCGCTCCTTTCATAAACGTCGAGCGATCGTGAAGACGTTGGGAACCTCGCGAACGCGAACCTCGCAAGTGCGAACCGCTAGGATGCGAACTGCTGGGATGCGAGCGGCTCGGACAAGAGCCGCCCGGGTTCTCGGTGGAAACGGAGGGAGCTTGCGGTCACGCCCGGAGCCATTCGTCGCTTAACTCGCCCGTGCAAACGGCCTCGCACGGGCCCAGCATGGAGACATGGCCGTCGGAGGCCCACTCGATCTCGAGGCGCCCGCCCAAGAGGTGGACGGTGACCCGGCGCCCTGTGAGGTTCATCAGCGACGTCGCCACCACGGCGGCGCAGGCTCCTGTGCCGCAGGCGTACGTCTCGCCGCTGCCGCGCTCCCAGACGCGCATGCGCACGTTTTCCTGGTCGACGACCTGGACGAACTCGACGTTGGTGCGGTTAGGAAAGGCGGCGTGGGTTTCGATGAGAGGGCCGAGCGTCGGCACCGGCGCCTGGTCAATGTCGTCTACGAGCACGACGCAGTGGGGATTGCCCATCGAAAGGACCGTCACGTTGTACACCTGTGCGCCGACCCGCAGCGGCTCGTTGATGACGGGCCGCTCCGCGGCGCAATCGTCGCGCCTCTCGGCGGGATCGTCGCCGTCGGCAGGGCTGTCGTCAGAGGGGCAAGCCATCGGGATGTCGGAACGCTTGAGCCTCGGCTCGCCCATATCCACCCGCACAGCGGCTACATTGCCGTTTCTCCGGAAGAGCTCCAAGTTTAACACGCCGGCGGCGGTCTCGACGCTGAGGCGGTCGCCGCAGATCAATCCAGTGTCCGCCGCGTAGCGGGCGAGGCACCGGATGCCGTTGCCGCACATCTCGCTTTCGCTGCCGTCGGCGTTAAACATCCGCATCCTTAGGTCTGCGAGGCCGGAGCGGGTGGGGGGCAAGATCAAGATGAGGCCGTCCGACCCGACGCCAAAGGCCGGATCGCTGATGCGGCGGGCAAGCTCTGGCCAGTCGACATCCGGCGCCTCCTGGCGCACCAGGTCGATGAAGATGTAACTGTTGCCCAGCCCGTGCAGTTTGGCAAAGCGCAAGCGTCAACCCCCCAAGTCCCCCGGAACTCGTCGCGCGGCTCGCCCACGTCAGGGGGCGGCGCAGCGGCCGGCCCCATACACGGGGGAAGGCCGCCCCTTGCGGCGCCGGTAATTTTTCTGGGCTGGCCGGCCCTCATACACGGCGGAAGCCCGCAGGCTAGGTCTACAGAGCCCGGCCTCGCTGCGCCGGCCCGCATCCACGTGGGAACGTCGCCGTCAGTACTTGCTCAGGTACGAATCGATCTCCCATTGATGGACCTGCGTGCGGTAGGCGTCCCACTCCGCCAGTTTGGCCTGAACGAAGCTCTTGACGATGTGGGGCCCCAGGGCTTCGGTGATGACCCGATCTTGCAGAAGACTGGAAAGCGCCTCTTCAAGGCTTCCCGGCAGGCTCGAAATGCCTCGCTCCTCGCGCTCTTCGGGCGTCATGTGGTAGATGTTTTGCGGCGTGGGCGGCGGGGGCGTAAGACCTCTCTTGATGCCGTCGAGCCCGGCCGCGATGATCGCAGCAAAGGCGAGATAGGGGTTGCACGATGGGTCGGGCGAGCGCAGTTCGACGCGGCTGCCTTCACCGCCGGCCGCGGGCACCCGGATGAGGGCGCTGCGGTTTTTGGCGGACCAGGCCACATAGACCGGCGCTTCGTACCCGGGCACGAGGCGCTTATACGAGTTGACCAGCGGGTTGGTGATCGCCGTAAAGCCCCGGGCGTGCTCCAAGAGGCCAGCGATAAACTGGTAGGCCGTCGGGCTGAGCCCTTGCTCGTCGCTGGGGTCGGCGAACGCGTTTCTCCCGTCTTTCGTCAAGCTCATGTGGGTGTGCATCCCCGAGCCGTTGATGCCAAAGACGGGCTTCGGCATAAACGTGGCGTGGAGGTTGTGCAAGTGGGCGATGGCGCGCGTGACAAATTTAAACGTGGTCACGCGGTCGGCGGTACGGAGCGCGTCGTCGTATTGGAAGTCGATCTCGTGCTGGCCCATGGCGACCTCGTGGTGCGACGCCTCGATCCTAAATCCCATCTCGTCCAAGGCGGTCACGATGGCCCGCCGCACGTCTTCGCCGCGCTCGATGGGGCTGAGATCAAAGTAGCCGCCCGCATCGTGCGTGATCGTCGTCGCCCGCCCGTCGGCGTCGCGGCGAAAGAGGAAAAACTCGGCTTCGGGGCCGACGTTGACCGCGTAGCCCATCTCGGCTGCCTGCGCCAGCACCCGCTTCAGCACGTAACGGGGATCGCCCTCAAAGGGCTCGCCGTTGGGCTTGTAGACGTCGCAGATCAGCCTGGCGGTCGTCCCATCCTCCCGGGTCCGCCAGGGGAAGACGGCAAACGTGCTGTAATCGGGTTTCAAGTACATATCAGACTCCTCGATGCGGGTGAAACCCTCGATCGACGAGCCGTCAAACATGATCTCGCCGTCCAGCGCCTTTTCGAGCTGCCCGATGGGAATCGCCACGTTTTTCAACACGCCCAGGATATCGGTGAATTGCAGGCGGATAAACTTGACGTTGCGCTCCGCCGCGATCTTGAGGATCTCTTCTCGACTCATGGTCGTCATGACGCCACGCTCCTTACCCACCTGGAAATTTACGGTTCATGATAATTCCACAGTGGTTTTCCATGCAAGGGGAGATGAATAAGTATTCAGTATACATGCGCGAGCCCGGTTGCGGCGAGAGGGACGACCATCTACAATGCTCCCACAAGGTTTGGGAGGAGTGGTCGCTGTGCCGCGCGTATCGGAGCCGAGGAGCTTGCTGTACGACGCAGAGCAAGGCGAACGAGACGCCTGTGGCGTCGGGTTTATCGCCGCAACGCGAGGTGACACGTCCCGGGTCTTGCCCATGGCCCTCGAGGCGCTCAAACGCCTGGCGCACCGGGGCGGCGTGGCAGCCGACCAGGCGACCGGCGACGGAGCCGGGGTCATGACCCAGATTCCCCACCGCTTTTTCATGCGCCGGCTGCAGGAACTAGGGCTTGCCGGGACGCTGTCCCAGGGCGAGCTGGGTGTCGGCGTCTTCTTTGTGCCCAATGAAAAGGGGGCGTACGCCGGGCTTCAGGAGATCGTGGCGCAAGCAGCCCCCCTGGAAGGATTGGAGGTCTTGGGGTGGCGAGAGGTCCCCGTTCGCCCGGAGGCGCTGGGGGAGCATGCGGCGAGGACGCGCCCTCATATCAGCCAGCTCTTGATCCGCCGCCCGGCGGGCGATGATGGAACGGCCTTTGAGCGACGGTTATACCGCTTCCGCAAGCTCGTCGGCCGATCGATGGCGAAAGAGGGGCTCGACGGGTACGTCGTCTCGATGTCCGGGAGGACGATCGTCTACAAGGGGTTGCTCATGGCGGGGCAGCTCGACGCCTTTTTCCCGGATCTAACCGACCCCGAATTCCAGACGGCTTTCGCGATTTTTCACCAGCGTTACAGCACCAACACGACCCCCACGTGGAGGCGCGTGCAGCCTTTCCGCTTCCTCGCGCACAACGGCGAGATCAACACGATACGGGGAAACGCCAATTGGATGGCCGCGCGGGAGGCCGCGCTGCGGTCCGAGGCCTTCGGGGAATTTGATTTTCGCCCAGTCCTCGAGGAAGGAAACAGCGACTCGGGGATGCTCGACAACGCCGTGGAACTCCTCACCTTGGCGGGGCGCGACGTGCGCCACGTCATGGCGATGGTCATCCCCGAAGCGTGGGAAGGTGTAAGCGGGAAAGCCGACGCCCTCAAGGACTTCTATCGCTTCCACTCCGCCTTGACCGAGCCGTGGGACGGGCCCGCCGCGGTCGCCTTCACCGATGGGCGGTGGGTCGGTGCGGCGCTCGACCGCAACGGCCTGCGGCCGCTCAGGTACCTCCTCACGGACGACGGTCTCGTCGTCGCCGGGTCGGAGGCGGGGATCGTGCCCGTCGACGCCCACCGCGTGATCGAGCGGGGGAGGCTGGGGCCCGGCCAGATGATCGCCGTCGATGTGGAGAACGGGCGTTTTCTCAGAAATCATGAGATCAAAGCCGAGCTGAGCGGCCGGCAGCCCTACGGCGAGTGGACGCGCCGGCACATGGTCACGCTTACGAGGGAAAGCTGGTCACGCTTTCATCCCCGCGATCAGCGCCTCGATGGACCCGGCGGTCCTGGGGACTCCGGTGGTCCCAGCGACCCGAGCGTCCCTGTTGATCCCGTTGGCTCTGGAGGCACGGGCAGCCCCAGCCGCCCCAGCGGTCCCGGCGGCCCCGGCAATCCCGCTGGCTCCAGAGACACCGACGCAGCCGGCGCTTCCAGCTCTCCCGGCGCGCCTTCTCATCCCAGCTCTCCGGGCACGAGCGACGAAACCCGCCTGACCCAGCAGCAGCTTGCCTTCGGGTACACCTCGGAAGAGCTGACCGTCATCCTGCGCCCCATGGCCGAGGACGCGAAGGAGCCGGTGGGCTCCATGGGCGATGATACGGCGCTTGCGGTCCTCTCCTCGCAGCCCCGGCCCCTCTACCACTACTTCAAACAGCGCTTCGCCGAGGTGACCAACCCTCCCATCGACCACCTCCGGGAACGCTTGGTCTTTTCGCTTCGCACGCTGCTCGGCGCCCGCGGCAACCTTTTGGAAGAGCGGCCCGAGGCCGCAGCGCTGATCGAGCTCCCCGGCCCCATCCTGCTGGGCCATGAGATGCGAGCGCTCCAAGAGCTTTCCCTGCGGGATGAACGGTATAGGCTGGTTCGGTTGAATGCGGTCTTTCCGGTGGCGGAAGGTCCCGGGGAGCTCGCCAAGGCGTTGGAGCGCCTTCAACGAGCCGCGGAGGCCAGCGTGGACCAGGGCGCCCGCCTCTTGGTCCTTTCGGACCGCGGCGTCGACGCGGCCCACGCGCCCATTCCGGCCTTGATGGCCGTGGGGGCTGTGCACCACCACCTCATCCGCGCCGGCAAGCGGATGAAGGCGTCGATCATCGTCGAAAGCGGCGAGCCTCGAGAGGTGCACCACTTCGCCACCCTCCTCGGCTACGGAGCTTCGGCGGTGTACCCTTATCTCGCGCTGGATTCGGTGGCTGCCTTGCGCTACAGGGAGGAGGGCCTTACCCCTCTCGTAGCCCAGGAGCGCTATCGCCAGGCGGTCGAGGACGGCTTGCTCAAAGTGATGGCCAAGATGGGCATCTCCACGCTCGACGGTTACATCGGGGCCCAGATCTTTGAGGCGGTGGGGCTGGCCGGCGAAGTGATTCGCACGTGCTTTCCCGGCACGCCTTCGGTGGTCCAGGGAAATGGCTTTCGCCACATCGCCGAGGTGGTCTTGTCCTGGCACAGCAAGGCGTTTCCCGTAGCCGGGAAGCTCGATACGTACGGGTTTTACAAGCCCCGCAAAGGCGGCGAGCACCACGACTTCACGCCCGAGAGCGCAAGGAAGCTTCATGAGGCCGTGATGCTGGGAGAAAAGGGCGCGGCGCCGGGCCAGCGCCGGGACGCTTACCAGCAGTGGACCCGGATGGTCGACGCCGAGCCCAGCCAGCTCCGGTCCGCTCTGGAGTTTCAAAGCGACCGCTCGCCCCTTCCGCTGGACGACGTGGAGCCGGTGGAGGCCATCGTCAAGCGCTTTTCCACGGCCCAAATGTCGCTCGGCGCCCTTTCGCCGGAAGCCCACGAAGTGCTGGCCATCGCCATGAACCGCTTGGGCGCGCGTTCCGGCTCGGGCGAAGGCGGGGAAGATCCGGCGCGGTTTGGCACCGAGCGAAACAGCGCCGTGAAACAGGTGGCGTCAGGCCGCTTTGGCGTCACGCCGGCATATCTTGCCTCGGCGGCCGAGATCCAGATCAAGATGGCGCAAGGCTCCAAGCCCGGCGAAGGCGGCCAGATTCCCGGAGAAAAGGTCACACCGCTCATCGCAAAGCTTCGCCACACGGTGCCGGGCGTCGCCCTGATCTCGCCGCCGCCACACCACGACATCTACTCCATCGAGGACCTGGCCCAGTTGATCTACGACCTCAAGGCGGCCAATCCGGAAGCAGAGATTTCCGTGAAACTCGTGGCCCAGACGGGCGTCGGCACCATCGCGGCAGGCGTGGCTAAAGGGGGCGCGGACGTGATCGTCATCAGCGGTCATGCCGGGGGTACGGGATCGTCACCCCTGAGCTCCATCAAAAACGCCGGGCTGCCGTGGGAGATTGGCCTTGCCGAGACGCAGCAGGCGCTGCTCGCCAACAACCTGCGGCATCGGGTGGGCTTGCGCGTTGACGGCGGGCTCAAAACAGGGCGCGACGTTGTCATCGCCGCCCTCTTGGGGGCCGACGAGTACTCCTTTGGCACGGCGGCCATGATCGCCGAAGGCTGCATCATGGCCCGGGTGTGCCACACCAACAACTGCCCGGTCGGCGTCGCGACGCAGGATCCTGCGCTCCGCAGGAAGTTTCGCGGGACGCCGGAAAACGTGATGGCTTTCATGCTGTACGTTGCCCAAGAGGTGCGCGAGATCCTCGCCCAGCTCGGCTACCGGAGCCTGGACGAAGTGATCGGCCGCACGGAGCTCCTGCGCCAGGTGTCAAAGGGCCATCCCGCCTTCGCGCGGCTGGATCTCACCCCGCTTCTGGGCGTGCCGGCAGGTTGGGAAAACCGTCCCCGCCGCCGCCTCAGCCGGCGGAACGTGCGGCTTGCGCCCTCGAGCGTCGAGGCCGATCTGCTCGCCCACGCCGAGGCGGTGATCTCCCGGGGCGAGCACGTGAGGGTGGAGCTACCGATTGCCAACACGGATCGGGCCGTGGGAGCGACGCTGGCCTACACGATCGCCCGCCGCTTTGGCGACGGGGGCCTTCCCCAGGGCAGCCTTCACGCCGTTTTTCGCGGGTCGGCGGGGCAATCGTTTGGGGCGTTTCTGCCGCCCGGGGTGAGGTTTACGTTGATCGGCGAAGCCAACGATTACCTGGGCAAGGGGCTCGCGGGAGGAGAGATCGCCGTCCGGCCCTTTGAGGGGACCATCGGCGTACCTCATGAGCACGTCATCATGGGCAACACGGTCCTCTACGGCGCCACGGGCGGCGCGCTCTTTGCAGCCGGTCGCGCGGGCGAGCGCTTCGCCGTGCGCAACAGCGGCTGCGTGGCCGTGGTGGAGGGGACCGGCGACCACGCCTGCGAATACATGACGGGCGGCACCGTCGTCATCTTGGGGCCCACGGGGCACAACCTCGCGGCGGGCATGACCGGGGGAGAGCTTTACGTCCTGGATGAAACGGGGGACGTGGAGCGCCGCGCCAACCTGGAGCTGGTCGAGCTTTCGCCCTTGGACACAAAGGCGGAGGCGAAGCTCCAAA
>PKEU01000127.1 GCA_002919195.1 bacterium | reverse complement strand
CCTTTGGCCTTGCGGATCCTTTAATCAAAGAGGAGGCTGACGGACATCTCTTCAAAAATGCGGCGGATCGCTTCGCCGAAAAGAGGCGCCACCGACAACACTTTGATCTTTTCCGGCCGGTTTTCGGGATCGATGGGGATCGTGTTGGTGACGATCACCTCTTCGATGGGCGCCTCGGCCAATCGTTCGATCGCGGGGTGGGAAAAGACGGGGTGCGTGCAGCAAGCGTACACCTTGGTCGCGCCCGCCTCCAGCAGGGCATGGGCCCCTTTGGTGATGGTGCCGGCCGTGTCGATCAGGTCGTCGATAATGATGGCAGTCTTGCCTTTGACATCGCCAATCACGTGGTGCACTTCGGCCTCGTTGGCCCGGGGCCGGCGCTTGTCGAGGATGGCCAAAGGAGCGTGCAGCCGCTCCGACAGTTCCCGGGCCCGGGCGACGCCGCCCACGTCGGGCGAGACGACGACCACATCCTGGAGCTGCTTTTTGAGAAAGTAATCAGCCAGGATCGGCATCGCTTTTAGGTTGTCCACGGGGATGTCAAAAAAACCCTGGATCTGGCCCGCGTGCAGATCCATGGTCAACACCCGGTTAGCCCCGGCCGCCTGGAGCAGGTTGGCCACCAACTTCGCGCAGATCGGGTCCCTGGGTTTGTTTTTCCGGTCTTGCCGGGCGTACCCGTAGTACGGGATCACCGCGGCGATCGACTTGGCCGACGCCCGCTTGAGAGCGTCGATCATCACCAAGAGCTCCATCAGGTTGGAGTCGACCGGCGGGCAAGTGGGCTGGATGACAAAGCACTCCGCCCCTCGCACCGTCTCTCCCACTTGAAGGTTGATCTCGCCGTCCCGAAACCGGCTGACCGTGGCTTTGCCCATGGGCAACCCAAGGTAGGCCGCGATCTCGTGGGCCAGCTCGGGATTGGACGTGCCTGTAAAAATGCTGATCTTTTTGTGAGGTTCACATCGCACCATGCGCTTCGCTCAGTCCTTCCTGGTTTCAAAAGCTCGCACGCGTTCTCCCGGAGCCACCTTGGAGCCCGGGCTCAAGACAGTGTACGGCTCGACGATGGCCCCTTGGCCTATGTGGCTGTCGATGGCCACCGCAGACTCGACGACAGCTCCGTCCTGGATGACACAATCTCTGATGCGGGCATGGGGCCCGATCCTGCACGCCTCCCCGATGACGGTCTTCCCCTCGATCATCGTAAACGGATAAATGGTGGTGTCGCGACCGATTTCGACCTCGGGATGGATGTAGGTCGTCTCGGGATCGACAATCGTTACTCCTGCCTCCATCCACCGCTCGTTGACCCGCCGGCGGATGACCGCTTCGGCCATCGCGAGCTGGCGCCGGTCGTTGATGCCCAGCGCCTCCGTGGCATCGGCCAAGACAGAAATGCCTACCCGCATTCCCCGTTGTTTCAAGAGCCCCAAGACGTCGGGCAGGTAGTATTCACCTTGCTGGTTGTCGTTTTTTACGAGGGAGAGCATGTCAAAGAGGAGGGGAGCGTCGAAGCAGTAGCTTCCGGTGTTGATCTCCTTGATGGCCCGGACCGCCTGGGTCTCGATGTCGCGCTCTTCGACGACGGCGAGAAACTCGCCGCCGGAGTCGCGCAGCACCCGCCCGTATCCAGTGGGATCGTCCACCAACGTAGAAAGGAGCGTCGCCGCCGCTTCGCTGGCGGTGTGCTCCTCGATCAGCTGGCGGTACGTTTCGGCCCGGTAAAGCGGTGTATCACCATACGTGACGAGAAGCGGTCCCTCGTACCCTGAGAGCGCCTCTGCCGCCTGCATCACAGCATGACCGGTGCCAAGCTGCTCCCGCTGGATGACGTACTCGACGTCGGCTTTGATCTCGGCCCGCACACGATCGGCTTGGTGTCCTACGACGACGACCGTGCGCGAGATGCCGGCCGCTTGCACGGCTTGGATCACATGCTCCAGCATGGGACGGCCCGCCACCGGATGGAGGACTTTCGCCAGCCGGGAGCGCATGCGGGTTCCCATCCCGGCGGCCAAGATGACCGCGGCAGCCGCTTTCACGAGTCATCCCCTTTTGCCTCGTGGTCGTTCGTTCCGTTTCGATCATACCAGATCGACAAGGCGAAGAAAACCGCTCCCCGGCCCTTATCCGGCCAAGTCGCCGCCCCGCCGCTCCCGAGCGAGCGTGCAAAAAAGGCATCCCCACCTATCTAGTAGGGATGCCCAGCGAAAGCAGATGGCTGGGGCGCCAGGATTCGAACCTGGACAACGAGATCCAAAATCTCGGGTCCTACCGTTAGACGACGCCCCAATGCAGTTGCTAGTATACCACGGTTTCGCCCTTGGGTCAAACGCGCTGGGTCACCCAATGGCTGGGCCTCACCTTGACGCAACGCCTCTCCACGTCGACGGTCTCGAGGACGGCGAGCGACACGTACTCGCCGACCAATTTCTGCCGGGGCTCCGCCGTCTCCACCAACACCCCGATCCCCGCCACTTCGGCGCCAAATTCGCCCACCAGATCGACGAGCCCCCGGGCCGAGCCTCCCGCCTTCATAAAGTCGTCGATGATCACCACTTTCATACCTGGCGAAAGAGCGCGCCGGGAAAGAGACATCGTCTCGATCCGCTTGGCGGAGCCTGACACGTAGTTGGTGGTGACCACTGTCCCTTCGGTCACGCGGTTGACACGCCGGACGATCGCCAGCGGCACGTCCAAAGCTCGTGCGGTCATGAGCGCGATGGGAATGCCCCGGGTCTCCAAGGTAACCACCGCGTCGGGGGCTTTGGCGTGGAAATGGGCGGCGAAGATCTCGCCCACTCGATACGTCAGCCAAGGCGATGAGACCAGATCCGAAATGTAGAGGAATCCCCCGGGCAAGATCCGCTCGGGCGACGCGAGTTCGGCGCACAGTTCCTCGACCACCGCGGCGATCTCTTGAGCGGTGGGCAGGGGGACGTACCGCACGCCTCCGGCGGCGCCCGTCAGCGTCTCAATGCGGCCGAGGCCCTCTTTGGCAAAGACGTCGCGGATGATGGCCAGGTCTTCGCTGACCGTGGACTTGGCCGCGCCAAACCGCTCGACAAACTCTGAGAGTGAGACGATCCGATTGGGCCTGTCCACCAGGATTTTGGTCATGGCCGCCAACCGAGCGCTACGGCGCATCGCGGTCCCCCCAACTCAACGCGGTGATGGACGGGCTCTCAAGCTCGCCTCGACGAGCGCGAGATCATCGGGCTTATCGACGTCGATGCCGACCTCGGGATAGGGCGAAACGATCGCGACGCCCTTAAACCCGAGGATCGTTTGGACCCTCTGTTCGATCTCGGCAAGAGAGAGCCGGTTAAAGAGCAGTTTGATGATAAACTTCAACCCCAAGAGGCGGCTGAGCTTGACCGGGTTTTTGCGCATTGCCACAGCCTGGGCGATCATCGGCTCGCACGCCTCGACGACCTCAGGCTTGACCAGCGCGATGTTGCCGCCGGTGAACGTGCCGTCTTTGAGGCGGACGTAGGTCCTTTTGACTCCCGGATACGCGGCCTCGTTGGCTTCTTTGGAGACGATCGAGTAATAAATGTCCGCCGAAACCCCTTGGCAGCGGGAAAGGAAATCGTCGACGGCCTCGGGCGTCAGCAACGGGATGTCGCCGGTGGCGACCAACGCGAGGCGATCCTGTCGCACCTTGGCGAGGCCGATCCGCAGGTTGTCGACCATCGAGTCGCCCGCGTCGGCGACATCGACGTCACTTGGGAGCCCTGACGCCTGCAAGGCTTCTCGAGGTCCCACCACGACAATGCGCTCCACGGCAGCAGAGGCCTTTAGCGCCTCGACAACGTAGTGGATCATCGGGCGGCCTACGACCGGGATGAGGGCCTCGTGGACAACATCGCTCACACTCTTGAGCTTGCCGCTGTTTGACGCGCCAGCCAGTACGACGGCCTCGACCTTCATCAGGTGGGATCGTTCCTCTCTTTGTCGCCCTTTGAGGATGCGGCGCGAGCTTGCCGCTCTTCGTAATTGAGCTGCATCAAGCTGTTTTCTGCGCTCTCGATGTGCTGCGCCGCAGCCCGGGCCGCGGCTTCCGCGTCGCGGGCGGCGAGCGCCTCCACCAACGCCCTGTGCTCATCCAGCGCCACCCGCATGCGCGCCGGATTGGAAAGGGTTTGGGTGCGAAACCGCTGAATTTGCTCGCGCAGCGTGCTCAAGATCTGGCCCAGCCGCTCGTTGCGGCTCGACCGGTACAAATGGTCGTGAAAACGGGTGTCAAGCTCGATCATGCGCTCGACGTTCCGCTCCTCGACGGCCTTTCCGATCTCGACCAAGAGGCGCTCCATCTCTTCGATCTCCTCGTCAGACGCCCGCTCGGCCGCCAGCGAGGCCGCCAGCGCTTCAAGCGCGCCGCGGATTTCAAAGACGTCGGCCACGTCTTTGAGCGAGATGTCGGCGACGTACGCGCCCCGACGGGGGATCATCACCACAAACCCGGCCAGCTCCAGCTGGCGGATGGCTTCCCGCACCGGTGTGCGGCTCACACCCAGATCTTCGGCTAGCTGCGCTTCCATCAGGCGCTCGCCGGGCGCAAGTCTCCCGTCGAGGATCGCCTCCCGGATCGCTTCAAAGACCAGCTCTCGCAGGGGCTTGTACGAATGTAACTGGATGGGTTGAAGTCGCGGCATGCCGTACCATCCTCCCCGAAAATCCGGGGTCGACTCACTCCCTCACGACGCGTGACTAAAGCCCCACCAGACCCAAAAGCCCTTCCCTTGCAACGCCTCCGCCGCACGGCGCGCCGTGCGCGCATCAGGCATCATCGCAGCCACCGTCGGGCCGCTTCCCGACACCAGGGCGTTGATCGCCCCTTGGGCGCGCATCTCGGCGAGGAGCGGTGCGATCCCGTTGTGAAGCCGGCTTGCAGCCTCTTGCAAGTCATTATAGAGACAGCGTGCCACCTGCGCTACCCCTTGACAAGCCAAAGCGCTCACAAGCGGCGCGATCGCTTCTTCCAAATCGCTCTCGGACTCCCAGGTGCCAGCTTCACGCAAAGCGTCAAACGTCTTGTAAACGTCCGCGGTCGAAAGGCGGCCGCCAGGATGAGCCAGCACCCACCACAGCATGGGCGACGCGATGGGACGCACCTTTTCCCCTCGCCCTGTGCAAAGCGTCGCGCCGTCGATCAAACAGGCGGGTACATCGGAGCCCAACGCCGCCGCCTTTTCCAGCAGAGCCTCCAGGCTGATGCCGAGGCCGAGTCGCCGGTTGAAACCGGCCAAGACCGCCGCGGCGTCGGCGCTTCCCCCGCCGAGCCCTGCTGCCACGGGGATCCGCTTGCGGATGTGGATCGAGACGCTTGCCCTGCCGTATCCGGCTGCTTCCAGCTGAGCCTTGAGGAGCTCCACCGCCCGCCAGACGAGGTTTTCCGGCCCTGTGGGCACGCCCGGCCGGTCCGCGCTGATGCGGATCGTGAGATCTCCGCTCGAGCGAGGCTCCACGCGGATCACCAGCTCGTCGTGGAGAGCGAGCCTTTGCATGACCGTGGCGACGGGATGGTACCCGTCGTCCCGGAGCCCTCCCACGTGGAGGGCTAAATTGACTTTCGCCCGGGCGGTCTCGATCCATTCAACGGCCATCAATGGTACGTTCCCCGAACGTTCGCCCTTTTCCTGCGATATAACCTTCGCTTTTTGTGCCGCCGCGATGCACCCTAAGCCCCGCGGCCGACCAAATCCAAGACGAAATCTCTCACCGCGCGCCAGGCCCGGACGAATACACTTGCCCGCTCCACGTCGACGGCGGCGTAGACCGGCACGCGAAAGGCCTCCTGGCCGCCGAGATAGACCACGTATTCACCCACCTGCTCCCCTTGGGCGATGGGGGCGACAAGGTCGGGGCGGGTGACGATCTCGGTGACGAGCTCGACGTTTTGACCGCGGGGAACGTGGGCCCAGACGGGGCGCTCGACCCTCACCGGCACCTGTTCAGGGATGCCCGTCACCACTTTGGCGGCGCCCACTTCGCCCTCGCCGGCCAAGACAGGAGCAAAACGGTTAAACCCGTAGTCCAGAAGCGCCCGCGTCTGTTCCTCGCGGGCGGCGCGGCTTTCGGCGCCCATGATGACCGAGATCAGGCGGACGTTGCCCCGGACAGCGGTGGCGGCCAAGCACCAGCCCGCCGCGGTCGTGTGGCCCGTCTTGAGCCCGTCGAGGCCTTCGTACTTACCCACCAGCCCGTTGGTGTTGTACAGGATAAACAGCGGATTTTCGCGGAAGGTCTCCATCGCGGTGGACGTCCACTCGAGCACTTTGGGATGCTCGAGGATCAACGTCCGCGAGGCGAGGGCGATATCGCGCGCCGAAGCCAGGCTAGGCTCTTCGCCCGGCTCGGGCGGCAGGCCGTCCGCGTTGGTAAAGCGGCTTTGCTTCATGCCGATTTGCCTTGCCCGTTCGTTCATGAGCTGGACAAAGGCGTCTTCCGTGCCGGCGATAAACTCCGCCACCGCCATGCTCGCGTCGTTGCCCGAGGCGATGGCGACAGCCTTGAGCATCTTTTCCAGGGGGTGAGTCTCGCCCACCGCCAGATACACTTGAGAACCGCCCACCGCAGCCGCTCTCTGGCTGGTGCGCACGGGATCCGTGAGGCTCACCCTGCCCGCCTTGACGGCGTCCATCGCCACCAAGAGGGTCATGATCTTGACCAGGCTCGCCGGTTCATAAGGTTGATCAGCGTTTTTTTCAAACAGGACTTGCCCGGTCTCGGCGTCGATCAAGATCGCGGCCCGGGCCGCAACGTCAAAGACCTGGGCTTGTCCCGCGGCGCTCCATGAGAAAAGCAGCACGACAACCAGCGCTGCTGCGACGACGGAATAAATGTAGCCTCGCCCGTTCAAGCACGTCGGCCTCCTTAACCCACATGACAGGGTCAATACGCTTTTACGCAGGCGTGTGATCCGCCCGCCCGCCCTTCAACGGTCCATTGGTAGTGCCGTTGGCCGACCCGCTCACCGTGAGATGGCTTTCCATCGAGCCTGCCATGACGCCCATCCTCAGATCCCCGCCGCTCGCCGCGGCCTTTTGGGCAGCGCCGCTTTCCCGGCTTCCGGCTTGCCCTTGAGGGTTCGACGCCTCCGGGTTAGCTTGCGCGCCGGCTTCCCCTTGGGGATTGCCGCCTTGATCGTTTTCCCGCTCTCCACCTTTGGAAGGCGCCTCTTTCTCGGATTTGATCGGCCCTTTGGCCGTGTGCCACAAGAGGAGGCGGCCGATCTCCCGCTTGAGCTCGCTCCTCGGCACGATCATGTCGATAAAGCCGTTGTTAAAGACGGTCTCCGCCTTTTGGAGCGAAGGCGGCACGGGCTTGCGAATGGTCTCTTCGATCACCCGCTGGCCGGCGAAACCGATGGTCGCGCCGGGCTCGGCGATGTTGATGTCGCCCAGCGAGGCAAAGCTGCCAAACACACCCGCGGTGGTGGGGTCGGCGAGGACCGAGATAAACAAGAGCCCCTTCCGGCTAAACTTCTCCACCGCTGCGCAGGTCTTTTCCATCTGCATGAGGGAGAGGATTCCCTCTTGCATCCGGGCACCGCCCGACGCCGCGACGGTGACGATGGGCAGGCCAAGCTCGCCCGCCCGCTCAAAGGCCCGGGTCACCCTCTCGCCGACGACCGAACCCATGCTGCCGCCCATAAAGTAAAAGTCCATGACCGCAAGGACGGTCTCGATGCCGTGGATCCGGCCGATGCCTGTGATGACGGCGTCGCGCAGGCCGGTCTTTTCGCTGGTGGCATTGAGCTTTTGGGGATAGTCAGGGAAGTCGAGGGGGTTCGTCGAGATCAAGTCCTTATCAAACTCGACGAAAGCGTCCGCGTCGTCGACCAACTGTGCGATGCGGACCCGCGCGCCGATGCGGAAGTGGTACCCGCATTTGTCACACACGTAGAGGTTTCGCTCTAAGTCTTTTTGATAGAGCATTGCGCCGCATTGGTCGCACTTGGTCCAGAGGCCGTCGGGCACCTCTTTCTTGGCCGAGGCCTCTTCGCTGTCGGCTCTTACTGTGACGTACTTGGATTTTCCTCGAAAGATCTCGCGAAACTTAGCCATGGAAATGCCGGGCCTCCCCGGTCTCAAAGTCCAATCCATTCGATGAGTGTATGTGAACGCGAGTCATTGGATTCCCGACGCGCGCCGCAAACTCCTTTCCCGGGCTCCTCTAGGGCCGGCTGGCGCCTCGGGACGACGCGCGCCCCATGCTTCGTCGATTCTCTCCTCACAGTATAAGAAATGACGGTCGAGTTGCAACTGACGTGGCAGAAAAGGGTCCAAAGAAGCGAAGCGCGGCCAGGAGCGCCGCTGGCCGCGCTGTTTCGCACTCAACCTCTACCCTTCAGTCCCGCGGCATTAAGTTTACCCAACGGACACCCCTTTGCGCGGAACGCACACTTTCTTCCCGACGGGCAGCGGGCTCTCCTCTGATTCGAGCCAGCCGTTGGCCGCGACGATGATTTCTGGATGCGACCGGTAATAGGCGGCGAGCTTCCACACCGTGTCTCCGGGCCGGACGACGACGTACGTATAAGTGGGCGGAGCTTCTTCTTGGGGAGGCACTTCGACGGCCTCGACCACGGCGTCGATCTCAAGTTCCCGGCTCACCCGCGCTTCCACCTCTAGCAGGACGCGGACGTCGATGCTCTCGCGGCTTACGAGATCCCACTGGACCTGCCGCACCTTGGCCGTCACGCTTCTTTCGAGGCCCGGCTCCGCCCCCCGCAAGGGGATCTCCAGATCAAGCTCGAAAGCCCGGGGCCACGAGACCGTTTGCACGCCGCCGTCGCCTTGGGCGCGGCCCACGTAAAGCAGGTCGACGTCGACGTAAAGCTCCACTGCTACTTTGTCGCCCAGCACGTGGACCTCGTCGACCGCCGCCTTCGCTTGAGCCGAGAGGATCCGCTCGATGCCGGGGTACCCCGACGGCAAGTCCAGCGCGCCCTCTTCCTCGTGGCTGAGCCTCCCTTCGCCCACGGCCTCGAGGATGCGCAAGAGCTGCCGGCGTTGGGCGATCTCCGCCTCCTTCGCTTGCAGCCCCGTCACGACCGGCACTTCCTTGACCTCCCGGACCTGGACGTCGAGCTCTAACGGTGTCCGCACGCTGAGGACCTGTTCGCCATCGCCGTCGACGAGCCGGCTCTCGGTTTTCCCCGCGCGGATGTCGACGTGGCATGCCGCGCCGCGCACGCTTTCTGGGATTTCCGCCTCCAGTTCGAAGGTCGCGCCGCGGATCCACTGGTGGTGGTGGGGAGCTCCGCCTTCGCCCACGTACAGGATCGCATAATTGACGTGCCCTCGCACGCGCGCCCGGCCCTCCTCGGCCGCTGCCTCGGTGACGACGGGCTCCGCGCGCACCTCAAGGAGCCTTTCGGGCGCCGGCCGGCCCCCAAAGCTGAGTTCTCCCCTCGCCTCCGCCGTCCCTTTTTCCCGGCCCAGCAAGCTGGCCACCCGGACGCTCCTCCGTTCGACCTCGACGGAGCTTTCGCCGCGCACCCCTTTCGCGACGCTGATCTCGTGGGAGACGGCTGCGCGGGCTGAGAAAGCCAACACGACGTCGACGTCGACACTCACCCGGTCCGAGCGGACTTCGAAGGCGGTCGAGCGGACTTCCACCGCCGTCTCGACGTCGTCCCCTTCTTGGACTCCAGCTAGATCGAGCAGGTAGACAAAGGGCAATTCCTGCCGCCACGCGACCGTCTCCAGCACCTCCTCGACCGCCGGCTCCTCTTCCTGGGACCAGTCTTGCTCGTCCAGCTCCTCGCCGTCCGGGTCGTCCCGCACCCTCCTTGCGCCGCGGCGCTCGTGAAAAGAGACGTAGAGAAGGGTGAGGTCCAGGGCGCCTTCAAAGACCACCTTGTCCTCTTTTACCTGGATCTCGCTCAGCACCGGCGTCGCATCAAGCTTGAGCGCCCGCCCGATCTCCCCAGCCCGCTCGGGCAGCGCGACCGTTCCTTCCACTACGGTCTCCCCGGCATTTTCCGCCGTGATCCGCTCGAGCGCCAACCGTTCGTATACGAGCTCAAGGCCCATGAAGCAGCGCCTCCTTTTCAAAGGGAGTTGTCGCAATGAGGTTGGGACATGGGGCTGTTGGATCTATATGTAGAGAGGGATCTTCTTAGGACTCATCCTCGCTCGGCCCACAGGCGGCGGACCACCATATCCCAAAAGCGGCGATCTTCGAGCCCGGCGGGCCAGAGGTAGACGCCGGCCAAGCGATAGCGGTAGGCGAGGGCGAGCATGCGGGCGAAAGGCTCCCGGCCCATCAGCACGTACTCGCCCCGCTCGTCGCCCTCGTCCAGGCGGAAGCGGAGAAAGCCGTTGGCGTCGGCTTTAGGTCGCACCCGGCAAGAGAGGGCGGCTGTGACCGCAGCCCGGTACCCCACCTCTTGGGGCCGGTCGCTCACCCGGCAGGCTCCCATGGGGATTCCGAGGATCACTTTCCACGGCGGGATGAGGCGCGTCGCTCGCGCCACCCACTTTTCCATCCGGTCGCGCCCCGGCGTCTCACCCCCTTTTCCCAAGAGGCACTCCCAGCGATGAAGCGCGAGCAAGAAATGATCCGCGCACTCGGCCACCCGAGCGTCGTCGAGATCGGCCAGCCACCCGCGCCAGCCCTCCCCGAGGGGCCCGAGAGCAACGGTGACGGGTAGCTGGGGAAACTCCCTCTTGAGCTGGATCAATCCCTCTCTCAGAGGCCTTCCCCAGCCGGGCGCCAGGGTGCCCACGTCGAGGAGGAGGGCGCCAAACTCTTTTTGCTCCCAGCGTTCTTTGAGGCCAGCGAAAAAGCGGCGCCGCGCCTTTCTCCGGGCAAGCGCGCCGGCAAGGTCGCTTTCGTCCTCTTTCTCCCCGTGCATCACGAGCGCGGTGAGGCGCCAGCGTTGCCTCTTAGCCAGCTCGGCCAAGGCCGGATCCAATGATCCTTCCAGCTCGCCGCCGGGACCTGTGACAAGGCCTCCCAACGCGACGCCGCTCAAGGTGCGCCGCTGGGCCACGAGCGTGCGCTCGGCCTGAGGCCCGGCGTTGCGGGGAAGCCCTGCCAAAACGAGGGAGGAGCGCAAGACGAGGCGCTGGCCGGCGACGAGCCTGGGCCGGGAAGGAAGGTGGTTCATCCAACGGATGGCGTCGACGGCGAGCCCGTACTTTTGGGCGAGATCCGACAAGCGCTCTCCCGGCCGGACTTCGTGGACGATGCGCCTTTGAGGAGCTGCCGCGGCCAGGGCGGCCATCACCCGGGGGCCGGCGATCTTGTCGACCCGGAGCCGGTGATCCCGCTGAAATTCGATCAAGGCGTCTTCGGTCAAGTAGCCAAAGCGCCCGTCGATCTCGCCCACGTCGTACCCCAAAGAGGCGAGCCGCTCTTGCAGCCGGCGGACGTCCTCTCCCTTGTCCCCCCGGCGAAGCCGGCGTCTTCCCAGGCTGAAGTTGATCCACGGAGGCACGGCCCACGCCTCCCTTCTCCACGACGATCCATGGATATGCGCCGGCGATCGCTTGGCATGAATGGGAAGGGCTGTTTCATGAAGGCGTCCTCATGAAAGCGCACACTTACGGGGAAGAAATGGACAGGAGTAAAAGAAAAAGCCTGGAAGCCGGCAACTTCCAGGCGAAACGCGAAACCCGATCGTGAGCCGTGGTGGCCAGTTAGAGGTTGACGACCCCAACGCGCGTATCGTCGACGATCAGCTCGACCGTCTCAGTCAACACGTCCGCGTAGGTGTATGACATGCGCTTGATCGCGCTGTTGTTGCTCAGCTTGATGACGAAGACCTTGGGGTAAGTCTGCTCGATCACACCCTCGGCCTCGATCACCTTGCGGCGGCCCCGATTTGCCCTGAGCCGTACCGGCTTACCCACGTAGGCCTCGATATCCCGCCTGATCTGCTCGAGGGCGTTGCGATTAGCTGCCACCAGCATCACCTTCCTGTACGGCTTGTGATGCTTATTGTATCACAGCTTGGCCATTTCGTCAACGATCCAAACAGTATACCAAAGGTCCAAAACCGATGTCAAGCGCAAATTGTCCCGAGTTGAGCTGGTCGTTTGCTGAAGGCGAAGGTCATTTGGTATATTTGTCCGCCACTTTGGAGGCGCCGTAAGAGTAGGGTTTGATGCGGGCGTTAAACCCCGACCCGACCACCATGCCGACCACTTCCCGAATGAGATCTCGGGTTTGGCCATTTTCCCCCACGTCGAGATGAATCTCCACATTGAGGTCGGCGTAGCCATTTTCCGCAAGCTTTGACGCGAGCAGGCTTGCCACGCCCAGCGATCGGGCGGTTTCGTAGTAGATGCGTTGACGAAGGGAACGACCGATGTGCTCTTTCTCGCGGGTATAGTAATAGCGCGCGCCCTTCCCCTCGCGGTGGACGATGATCGCGGTGACAAAGCAAGTCTCTTCTGCAAATTGAGAATCTGTGCCGATGATCACCCGGTAGCGGCTGTCGGGCGACTCCTGCATGTAGGCGACGATGTCGGCAAAGAGCGCGTCGAAATCGAGCCGGCCCCGGGTGGGACTGTTAAAGATCAAGGACGACGGTAACACTTGTCAACGTCTCCTCTTGTGCCAGATCACCTCGGGATCGAGTAACTCCTGCTCATTAAGCTCATTATATCATACCACAAGCTCATCGATGGCCTTACTCAGAATAACAAACTCTTCCACCGACAGCGTCTCCCCCCGCCGCTCTCCGGAAATGCCGGCCCGCGTCAAAGCCTCTTCGATCTGGGCTGGAGAGAGCGCCAGCTGCCGCAAGGCGTTGCGCAGGGTCTTTCGCCGCTGGCCAAAGGCCGCTTTGACTAAAGAGGGAAAGCTTTGTCCGACCAGGGGAAGCTCTGGCTTGGGCTTGAGGCGGACGATCTCAGAGACCACCGCCGGCGGCGGCACAAAGACGGTGGGAGGCACCGGCCCGAGCCGTTCGACGCAGGCACGGTACTGCACGCCAACGGTTAAAGCCCCGTACTCTTTGCTTCCCGGGGCCGCGACCAACCGCTGCGCCACTTCGCGCTGGACCATGACCACCGCGCGCTCCCAATGAAGACCGCCTTCGAGCAGGTGCATGAGCAGAGGAGAGGTGATGTAGTAAGGCAGGTTGGCGACGACTTTGCAAGGGACGGTGCGAGGCGGAGCCGTGGCTGTGTCTTGCAAGAGAAGCGGCCCGTGGGCATTGACCAGCTCTGCCAAGTCGAGCCGCAGGGCGTCCCCATGGACGACGACCACGTTTTCGCAGGAGGCAAAGAGCTCCGCCAGCACCTTGGCGAGGCCGCTGTCCTTTTCGATGGCGATCACCCGGGCGCCCGCTTCCAACAAAGCCTGGGTGAGGCTTCCCAGGCCCGCGCCGATCTCCAAGACCACGTCGCCCGGCGCGATCTCGCTTGCGGCCACAATCCGCCGGAGGATGTTACGATCCGCCAGGAAGTTTTGCCCAAGGGCTTTATTGGGACGAAGTCCATGGCGCTCGAGGAGCTCGCGGATGACAGCAGGGCTGTAGAGCGGTTGCAAACGGGCATCCTGCCTTTCGCGCGCCAAAGAGCGCGGCCGAAGGCCCCCCTCATGCATCGTGTGGGTTACGGGGCCAGGATATACACCTGTACTTTTTTCCGGCCAAACTGAATGGCCTCTTCGTAGGTGTCAAATCCCAGGTCGATCCGATAGCCTTTGATAGCGCCGCCGATATCGGCCGCAATGGCCTCGCCGTAGCCGGGCACGTACAACCGGGTGCCCAAGGGGATGACCGATGGGTCGACGGCGACAACGCCCTTGCCGGCCCGCAGGCCCGTATACGTGTACCCGTCCGCCCATTGCCCCGTGCTCTCCGGACCGGGGTAGTAGGCCGTCGCCTCCATCTCCAGCACGTCGACGTATCGGTAGGAGCCTGTGGCCGTCTCGAGTACCCGCGCGGCTTCGCGGGTCCCTTCGCCGATGATCTGGGCAACAGGCTCTTCGACGACTTCGGTGGCGATCACCTGCCGGTGGGCCAGCTCCCCGTTTTCATAGGTGAGGAGAACCCGGGTCTCGAGAATGCCTTCCTTGCCCTCGCGGATGATCC
>PKEU01000044.1 GCA_002919195.1 bacterium | reverse complement strand
CCTGGGAAAAACAGTTTTCCCAGGGCATTTCCACTGGTGGAGCCGAGCGGGATCGAACCGCCGACCTCGTGAATGCCATTCACGCGCTCTCCCAGCTGAGCTACGGCCCCACGCCGCAATGCAGGTTGTACCCAAACGCACTTCCTAGTATAGCGCGTCCCCAGCTCCGTGTCAATCCTTCCTAACCGCATGCGCTGGGGAGGAGTTGCCCTCGCGCTCGTGGCGTGCCGCGCGGCGCCCCGCGAGGGCTGAGAGCCTCCTACACACCCGTCTCTCTGTAGGAGCGGACGATCTTTTCCAGCGCCAAGACGTAGGCGGCCGTCCGCAAGTCGGGGACGTTGGACCGGCTCAAGTAGATCTCCCGGATCTGGTTATAGGCCAGCCGCATGGTGTCGTCAAGCCCCGAGCGGACCAAGTCCAGCTCGTCGGCTCCCCGCAAGTGGGTTTTGAGCTCCGGCGCTACCGGGCGTCCCACCGTGCTCTCGATCGCCTGAATCACGGCCTCGCCCCTCATCTCGTCCAGGCGCCGCTCGAGCCGGCCAAAGCGGATGTGCGAGAGGTTCTTGATCCACTCAAAGTACGAGACCGTCACACCTCCCGCGTTGGCGTAGACATCAGGGATGATCGTAACGCCCCGCTCCCGCAGGTGATTATCGGCCTCATACGTGGTGGGGCCGTTGGCCGCCTCAACGATGAGTTTCGCCTTGATCCGGGGCGCGTTGTCGATTGTGATCTGGTTTTCAACTGCGGCAGGAATGAGGATGTCGCACTCTTCCTCAAGGATGCTCCGGCCGTTTTCGACGAAGTGCGCGCCCGGAAAGCCCCGCACCGAGCCTGTCTCCCGGAAGTACTCTGTCACCTCTTCCACCTTGAGGCCGTTTTCATCGACAAGCGCCCCGTCACGCTCGATGATCGCGATGATCTTAGCGTCGTCTTCTTCTTGAAGGAACTTCGCCGCGTGGTAGCCGACGTTCCCAAGCCCCTGGATGATGACGCGCTTTCCGCCCAAGGTCCCAGAAAGCCCAGCCCTTTTCACGTCTTCGGGATGGCGGAAAAACTCGCGAATGGCGTAAACCACACCCCGCCCGGTCGCTTCAACCCTGCCGACGATGCCCCCCAGCGTCACCGGTTTCCCCGTGACGCAGGCGACGGCGTTGATGTCGTTGGGAAACAGGGACCGGTAGGTATCCATGATCCACGCCATTTCCCGAGGCCCTGTGCCAAGATCAGGCCCAGGAACGTTTTGAGCTGGGCTGATGTACCCCTTATACGCCAGCTCCCTGGCAAAGCGGCGGGTGATCTGCTCCAGCTCGTCTTCGGTGTATTCGCTGGGATCGATGCAGAGGCCCCCTTTGGAACCGCCAAAGGGCACGTCGACGATGGCGCACTTGTAGGTCATCAAAGCCGCCATCGCTTCGATGTCGGACTGGTTGCACTTGGGGGAATACCGGATACCGCCCTTGGCCGGGAGGCGGTGCTCGCTGTGGGTCGCCCGCCACCCGATGAAGGTCCGGTACTCGCCCCTGATCTTGACGGGAAACCGCACCTGAAAGACGGAGTTGCACTCTTTGATGTAATTCGCCAAGCCTGGCGGTAGGTCAAGGGTCGCCGCCGCGCGATCAAAGATCAAGTTGACGCTGTCGAGAAACGAGGTGTTTTTGGCCTCTGCCATCTCTCGAGCCCTCCCTGGTCGGCCAGCCTCCCGTTGCGAGGCGGCTCTGCCCCGTCAGTCCCGCCGCGCCAGGTAAAAGATCCGTCCTTCGTCAGAGCGCGGGCGCTCGTCACTCAACTCGCCAAACTCGCCCACAAGGGTCCATCCCGTCGCAGCCAGCGCATCGAGCACTTCGTCACGGGTAAACGCCCGCTCCTCATGCACCTCGTCGTAACGGACGTAACGGCCGTCCCCCTGCCGGGCAAACAGCGAGAGATACATGGTGCAAAGGCGCCGCTCGGGATCGTACGCGCTCTCCCAGATGTAGGCGACGTCCTCGCCTCCGTCGGCGAAGGTAGTCTCCCCATATTCCCGCAAACGGTACTCGGTGTGAAGATCAAAGAGCAAGAGGGCGCGCGGCGCGAGGGAGGCCGCCGCCTGCCGAAACGCCTTTTCCAGGTCGCCGTCACCCGTGAGGTAATTGAGGCTGTCAAAAAGACAGATGGCCGCATCGCCCGGCTCGGCGAGCTCAAACTCCCGCAAGTCTTGGCAGGTAAAAAAGATCCCCACTCCCGCGCGGCGGGCCTTCTCTTCGGCCACCGCCAGCATCTCCGGAGAGCGGTCGACGCCGATCACCCGGTACCCCCGCCGGGCCAGCGCCACGGAGATGGTCCCTGTGCCGCACGCAAGATCCAGGATCAGCGGAGGCTCCCCACCTCGCCGAGGTGCCCGGAGCGGGAGATTGAGGCGCCTGAGCGCGTAATCCACCCACGCTTCGTAATCCACGTGGGCCATGAGCTGGTCGTAGTAAGCCGCTAGCGGCCGGTAACTCGCATTTTCCAGGAAACTTCCCATCGCTCTTTGCTACCGCTTAGCGTGTTTCGAGAACCAGAGCTTCTTGCGTCTCGTTTAAGATGAGCCGGGGGGCATCGCCCCACAGCCGTTCGAGGTCGTAGTACTCCCGGTCTTCGGTGCGGAAAATGTGAACCACTGCATCGCCGTAGTCGAGGAGGACCCAGCGGGCGTCTTCCCAACCCTCCCGCCGGTAGGCTACAACCCCCTCGGCTTGCAGCGCCTCCTGAATCCCTTCGGTAATCGCCCGCACCTGGGCTTCGGAGCTCGCGTCGACAATCACAAAGTAGTCGGTCATGAGGCTGATGTCCCGCAGGTCGAGGACGACGATTCCAGATCCCCGCTTGTCATCGGCCGCTCGCGCCGCGGTCAGCGCGATCTGTTCCCCTGTGAGCTTCAGTTGGCCTAGCACCTTCCTTTCCCTAACGGGGTATGCCCACGTCAGATCGAGAAGTCCTTTCCGAGAATTACGGTCACATCGGCATCGGCTGAACGGCGGATGTTCCGGGCCGCAGGGCTCGCGGACAGCACCTGCCCTCCAATGACGCCCGCCACCTGCTCCGCCGCTGGGATCAAATCCACCTGCCGCGGGATCACCGCCGTGGTCGCATAGTCAAAGCGGTCCGCGTTGCTGACGGCCACCACTTCAAACCCCTGCTGCCTGAGAAGGTCCGCCACCCGGGAAGCAGTGCCGTCGATCCCGTTGCCGTTGAGCACCTCGACACGCACCATGTCGCCCCGCCGGATAATCAGCTTGTTGATCACCTCTTGGGCCTTGGGCCGGTTGACGACCCAGTAGCTCGCACCGCCCACCGTGGCCCCCTCACCCGGTAAGACCGCCGTCGCGATGTCTTGCGGAGAGGCGTCTTTCACCAGCATCAGCAGGCGGAGCGCCACGTCCGGCGGTATGTTGGTGTCCACGGCGTCGAAAAGCTGGCTGATGAGCTCCGGCGCGTTGACGAGATGGCGCGCCGAAAGCGACTGCTTGACCAGCGCCCGCACAAACTTGAGCTGCCGCTCCACCCTGCCGGCGTAGGCTCCTTGGGCCGGGTCGACCAGGCTCACATCGCCCATGCCGTCCGAACGGTAGCGGACGTACTGCAGCGCCTGGTCGCCGTTGAGCCGCTGGAGCCCCCGCTGGAGATCGATCTTTAACCCCTGGGCCCGGTCTTCGTAGTACATCCGCCGCTCGACGTCGATCACGACGCCCCCGAGGGTGTCGACGATCGCCTTGAAACCCTCATAGTCGATGCGGACGTAGTAGGGTATCTCCACGCCCAAGAGCTGCTCGGTCGTGCGCACCGCGAGCATCGGCCCGCCGAGCGCGTGGGCCGCGTTGACCCGGTACGTTCCCCGCCGCCCGGGGATGGTGACGCGGGTATCACGCGGAATGGAGAGCGCGCTGATGCTGCCGTCGCGCTTGTCCAGGCTAAAAAGAATCATCGTGTCCGAGCGGGTCGCCTGGTCGATGCCCGAATCGACTCCTAGCAGCAAGATGTTGACGATGGGGCCTTCGGCGCGGCTCGTGCCCAGCCCGAGAGGGAGCGAATGGTAGTAGCTCCAGTAAGCCGTGCCCGCGAGCAAAATCAAACCGAGAACGATGCAAAAGATGTAAAAGAGCATCCGCTTGCGACGCATCTCGCGACGAAGGCGGCGTTTTTCCTCGATCTCTTTCCGTTTCAGCGCCAGCTCTTCTGGGGTCACTTTGGTGTCACCGGCCTTTAGCGAAAAAAACGCCGAACGACCCTAACAGGCTCAGTTCGGCGAAAGACGTGTCAATAACTCATTGCGCGCGGCTAGCGCGTTGGGATCGATCAACGCCTGCCGCTCGACCAGATAGACGATGGTCTGGTCCAGCGCGAGCAACACCGCCCGATCGAGATCGGCCTGGGCTGTCACCCTCACTCGCTCCACCCCGGGGTGATTGCGTCCTGGCTCGATGTAATCGGCGAGAAACACAACCCGCTCCAGAAGCGACATCCCGGCTCGCCCTGTGGTGTGATACCGGATGGCCGCCAAGATGTCGGGGTCGTCGACGCCAAACTCCCGCCGGGCCACTTCGGCCCCCACAGGGGCGTGGAGCAGGGCGAACGCCCGGCGTTCGATATCAGACAAAACTATACCAAACTCCTCAGCCTCTTTCAACAGGCGCTCCTTGTCGTACCCTTTGGCTACATCGTGCAAGAGCGCTGCCGCCCGGGCTTTCGCCTCGTCGGCGCCGTAGGTCCGGGCTAGTTGCACGGCGCACTCCACCACCCCCAGCGTGTGCTGGAAGCGGGAAGCGTCAAGCCGCGCCTCGACCTCACGGGCCGCCTGGTGAAACCACTCGGGGCTCAAGGGCTTGGCCCTCACCTGAGATCTCCCTCTCACGCTGCGCATTGTCGCCGGTCGCTCCTGCTACGCCTTGCCGGTAAAGGCCGCGCTCTTCGATGTAACTCAGCACCAAATCAGGCACCATGTAGCGGATCGAACGGCCCTCCCGCACCCGCGCCCGGATCTCGCTGCTCGAGATGTCCACCGCCGGGATCTCGATCATGTGGATCCGTTCGCTGTTGGGAGCGTAGAGCGGGCCGAGGCTCTCTTTCACCTTGTCTCGATCCCACCCTGGGCGGCCTGCGACGAGAAAGTGACACAGCGAGAGCAGGCGCTCGGGCTGGTGCCAGTTGGGCACGTCGGCCATGGAGTCCGAGCCAAGGATGAAATAGAGCTCTGCCGAAGCGCCGTACTGCTCCTTGAGGGCGAGGACCGTGTCGACGGTAAAGCTCTTGCCTTTCCGTTCGATCTCCACCCGGCTGACGTTGAAGTGGGGGTTAGTCACCGTAGCCAGGAGCGTCATCATGTACCGGTGCTTGACCGGCGTCACCAGCTGGCTCTCTTTATGAGGCGGCTCGCCCGCCGGGATAAAGAGCACCTCGTCGAGGCCCGCCGCCTCCCGGGCGTACTCGGCGGCGATCAAATGCCCGATGTGGATGGGATCAAACGTCCCACCCAAAAGGCCGATTTTCCGCTGGCCGCTCACGCCCTGATCCACCTTTCCGTCACACGCGGATGTGGCCGTCGCCTAAGATCACGTACTTGGTCGACGTGAGCTCAGGCAACCCCATAGGCCCGCGAGCGTGCAGCTTTTGGGTGCTGATGCCGATTTCGGCGCCGAAGCCAAACTGGTTGCCGTCGGTGAAGTAGGTGGAGGCGTTGACGTACACCGCGGCCGAGTCCACCTCGCGGGTAAACCTGCGGGCCGCCGAGTAGTTTTCCGTCACAATGGCGTCGGAATGGTGCGAGCCGTAGGTTTCGATGTGGTCGATCGCCTCGTCGAGGCTGCCCACCACCTTGACCGCCAGCACCAAGTCGAGGTACTCCGCGTACCAATCCTCCTCGACGGCAGGCTTGGCGCTAGGAATCCACCGGAGCGTCTTTTCACAGGCTCGGATTTCCACCCCCGCGCTCTTGAGCGCCTCCCCGATCCGGGGGAGAAACTCCGCCGCGATTTTCTCGTGCACCAGCAGGGTTTCCACAGCGTTGCACACCGAGCACCGGCGCGTCTTGGCGTTGATGACGATCGCCTCAGCTTTGTCGAAATCGGCGTCCGCGTCGACGTAGATGTGGCAGACGCCGATTCCCGTCTCGATCACGGGCACCGTGGCGTTTTCGACGACCGCCTTGATCAGACCGGCGCCGCCCCGGGGAATCAGCACGTCGATGAGGCCGTTGAGCCGCATCATCTCCTGGGCAGCGGCCCGATCCGTGTCCTCGATGAGCTGCACCGCCTCCCGGGGAAGCCCCGCCTCGACCAGGGCCTCCTGGATGCGCTCCGTGATCGCCACATTGGAATGCAAGGCGTCCGAGCTGCCCCGCAGAAGGGCCGCGTTCCCCGACTTGAGGCACAGGGCGGCCGCATCGGCTGTCACGTTGGGCCGGGCTTCGTAGATGATGCCGACGACGCCTAAAGGCACCCGCACTTGGGCGATCTCGAGGCCGTTGGGCCTGCGGTAAGCCCGGACCGTCTCACCCACAGGATCGGGCAGGTCGACGACCTCCCGCACCCCTTTGGCAATTTGCCGGACGCGCTCCACCGTCAAGGTCAGGCGATCGATGAGCGCGCTGCTCATCCCCCGCTCTTTGGCATATGCCAGATCCTTTTGATTGGCCTCGACGATGGCCTCGGCGCCCGCTTCCAATTTCTCGGCCATCAGAAGGAGCGCGGCGTCCTTTTCTTGCGTGGAAAGCTTGGCCAGCGTGCGCGCCGCCGCTTTGGCGAGGCGGGCCTTCTTTCGCACCTCGCTCCCGGCGCCGTTTTCCACCGCCACCTCATGTCCGATGCGGCTCGCCTCTGCAGTCATCAGGCCATTCCCTCCAGTCCCTCGTCACGAGGAGATGACGAGATTGTCTCGATGGATCACTTCGTCGAAATACTTGTAGCCCAAGATCACAGGAATCTCGTGGGTCGAGCGGCCCTGGATCTTGCGCAGCTCGCTGGCCCCGTAGTTGACCAGCCCCCGGGCCAGCTCCTTGCCCGTCTCATCGACCACTTGCACGACGTCGCCCTCCTGAAAGTCGCCCACGACGTCGATCACGCCCGCAGGCAGCAGGCTCTTTCCTCCCTGCACCAGCGCCTGGCCCGCGCCCTGGTCGACTTTCACCTGACCTTCGGCCGGCAGGTAAAAGGCGATCCACCGCTTGCGCCCGGCCATCTTTTCACCGCGGGGCACAAACAGCGTGCCAGGCCCCTTTTGATCGAGGATGGCCCGGATGACGCCAGGCCTCGATCCGTTGGCGATCACGACGGCCGTGCCCCCGGCCATCGACATTTTCGCAGCTTGCAACTTGGTGCCCATGCCTCCGCTGCCGTAGAGGCTCCCGGGGCCGCCGGCGGCTTCGACGAGCTCGGGGGTGATCTCGTGGATCACAGGCAACAGCGTGGCGTCGGGATTGACTTGCGGGTTTTCGTCGTAGACGCCGTCGACGTCGGAAAGGATGATGAGCAAATCGGCAGCGATCAACCCCGCCACCAGCGCGGCCAGGGTGTCGTTGTCGCCAAACTTGATCTCGTCCACGGCGACCGTGTCGTTTTCGTTGACGACCGGGATCGCCTTAAGCCGCCAAAGGCTCTGGATCGTGTTGCGGCAGTTGAGGTGCCGCTTGCGGTGGGTGAGGTCTTCCCGCGTGAGCAGCAGCTGGCCGACGATGTAGCCGTACTCCCCAAAAAGCTTCTCGTACATCTGCATCAAGAGGCTTTGGCCCACGGCCGCCACGGCTTGCTTTTCCGGGATCGAACGTGGGCGGTGGTTCATCCCCAAACGGCTCATCCCCGCGCCGATCGCGCCCGATGTGACCAGGACGACCTCGCGCCCTTCGTTGGCCACATCGACCAGCTGCCGGACAAGGCTTTCCATGCGGGAGAGGTTGAGCCGGCCGTTGGGGTACGTGAGCGTGCTCGTGCCAATCTTGACCACGATCCGCTTGGCGCTCTGAAGGTGCGACGCGTAAGGCGCCCAAGGAGAAGCGCCAGCCGACTCGCTGTCCCACGTATCCAAATGGCATCCTGAAAGCGTGCGACTCACAAAAAGCGGACCCCCATACGGTGTCGACGTCGCTTTAGCATTTCTCGCGGCAGGTGGCGATCCCTGCCGTCAAGCCACCGCCCGGGCCTTGGGCCGGGGGGTAGGCGGGCGTTTGACCCGGATGACACGCCTGCTGCTCGCTCCCTTTCCCGGCCTTCCTTGCCCTCCACCAGGGCGCTCACTCGACGTACTCAAACTCCAGGTCGCCGACCCGCACCGTGTCCCCGTCGGAGGCGCCGGCCTCCCGCAAGGCGTCATACACCCCGATGTCGGCCAGAAGTTGCAAGAAATAGCGCATCCCCGCCTCGCTTTCGAGGTCGAGGCGGAGCATGAGGCGAGACAGGTCCTCCCCGTGGACGACAAAGCCCTCCTCGTCCCTGGAGACGGTGAAATCCCGCAGGTTGAGGCGCCGGCGTCGCCGGTGCCGCTCAAAGTCGGGGCGGATGACGACCTCTTGGGACGCACCGGGTTCGATTTCCCACTGGGAACGGGGCGTTTCCTGGAGCTTCTGCCACAGCGCGTAGATGACGTCCTGCAATCCCTCGCGCGTGGCGGCCGAGCCCGAGTAAAAGGCGGCCCCCATCGCTTTTGCCGCCTCCTCGAGAGCGGCGACGTGCGCACGGGCTTCGGCAAGATCCATCTTGTTGGCAAAGACGACGCTGGGCCTTTCCGCAAGTTCGGGCCGGTACAGCGCGAGCTCTTTTCGCAGCACCTCGAGGTCGCGCACGGGCGAGCGCCCCTCAAGGCCCGAGGCGTCGATGACGTAAAGGAGCACCCGGGTGCGCTCGATGTGGCGCAAAAACTCGTGCCCAAGGCCCACGCCCTGGTGCGCCCCTTCGATCAACCCGGGAATGTCGGCGATGACAAAGCTTTCTCCCGGGCCCAACGACACGACCCCCAGATTGGGCACGAGCGTCGTAAAGGGGTAGTCGGCGATCTTGGGCCGGGCCTTGGAGACAGCCGCAATCAACGTGGACTTGCCGGCGTTGGGATAGCCGACCAACGCCACGTCCGCGAGGAGCTTGAGCTCCAACCGGAGCCACATCTCCTCGCCGGGTTCGCCCTTTTCGTAAAACGCCGGCGCCTGGCGCGTCGGGGTCTTAAACCGGGCGTTGCCCCGTCCCCCCCGGCCGCCGCGGGCGGCGATCCACCGCTGGCCGGGCCGGACCAAGTCGACGAGGAGGCGGCCTTGGTCGTCCTTTACTTGCGTTCCCGGAGGCACCCGGATCACCAGGTCCTTGCCGCTCTTGCCGTGGCGGTTGGAGCCCTGCCCGTGCTCGCCCCGCTCGGCCTTAAAGTGGATGCGGCGCGTGAAGTCGATCAGGGTCGAAAGCCCCTCGTCGACCTCAAAGACCACGTCGCCGCCCCGGCCTCCGTCGCCGCCGTCGGGACCTCCCGCGGGGACGTACTTTTCCCGGCGAAAGCTCACGCAGCCGTTGCCCCCGTCCCCGGCTTTGACGTAGATGCGCGCCTCGTCAATAAACATCCGGTCATCACCTCCGGCGGAAGCTGCCCCACCCAAGAGCAAAAAGACCCGGAGCTTCGCCCCGGGCCGGTGGTGATTGAAAACCAGCGTCGCAACCGGCGCTTACGATACGGCCGGCTCCGCGTAAACGCTCACACGCTTTTTGTTTTTCCCGATGCGCTCAAATTTCACGTACCCGTCGATCTTGGCAAAGAGGGTGTCGTCTTTGCCCAGCCCGACGTTGCGGCCGGGATGAAAACGAGTGCCCCGCTGCCGGACGAGGATGCTGCCCGCGGTAACCAGCTGGCCCCCGTAGGCCTTGACGCCCAGGCGCTTGGACTCGCTGTCGCGGCCGTTGCGGGTGCTGCCCATTCCCTTCTTGGAGGCGAAGAGCTGCAAGTTGATGCGAATCATCGCGCCACCTCCTCCACAGCAATGTATCCAGCGTAATCCCGTGCAATCTCACGCAATCCCAGGGCCAGCGTCTCCAAGAGGTCTTGCGCCCGCTCCCAGAGGGCGGGATCGACCGCCTCCGGGTCGAGCTGGCAAAGGAGCCATCCTTCTTCATCGTCGACATCGACCTCGGGGTCGAGGCCCAACCGGGCCTGGAGCCCCAGCACCGTCACGGTCGTCAGGACCGAGACGGCCGCGCAGACGATATCTGAACCCTTCTCGGCATAGCCGCTGTGCCCTGCTGCGTCAAACCCCGTCAAATCTCCTTGGGGCATGCGGCGGTACAGCCTGACCCTAACCAATCCACCCGCCCCTTTTTAGCGCTTACCCTTCAATCTTAGTGATCTTGAGGCGAGTGTAGGGCTGGCGATGCCCCTTGCGGCGCCGGTAATTCTTTTTGGGCTTGTACTTAAAGACGAGGATCTTGGGATGCTTGCCCACTTCAACCACGGTCGCCGTCACCTTGGCTCCCGCGACCAACGGGGTGCCCACCTTCACCTCGCCGTTGCCCGCGATCATCAAAACGCGGTCCAAGGTCACCTCGTCGCCTTCACTCGCGGGAAGCCGCTCGACCGTAATCACGTCGCCCTCGGCTACCCGGTACTGCTTGCCACCCGTCTCCACGATGGCGTACATCGTTTCCTGCTCCTTTTGGCTTTAGGCTCGCCGGCGAGAGGCTGCATCGATCGATGCAATTGGGCGCCTCACCCGAGCGGCAAAAGCTCCGGCGCCTCTGCCGGTGAGTTCGCGGCAGGGCCCAAAGAGCCACTGTTGCATTTTAACACAAGCCCAGGCAGGCTGTCAAAAACGTCGTTTCCGAGCCTTTCAACCTTCGGCAAGCTCCAAAGACTAACAGTGCGTCGGTGCGCCTTGCCGGGGCTTGCCACGCGTTCAGGGCGCGCGCCCGCGCGCACGATGCCAACGCCCGGACGCCAGCCCTCAAGGCGACGCGCTCCCGGCCGGCACTAGGCCCGCGAGCGCACCCTTCCTTTGGCGTAGGTGCGAAACACTTTGGTGATCTCCACCTTCAGCTTTTGCCCCACCATGCGGCCCGCGCCCTCGATATCGATCACGTACCCGTGGACCCGGGCGATCCCGTCCCGCGGGTTTGAGACGTGCGGCTCCTCCACTTCCATGTCGAGCACCTGGCCCTGCCGCACCGGCAGCGCCTTGGCCTCCACTTCCTCCTTGGTGCCGACGGCAAGGACGTTGACCTGATCGATGGCATAGTCCTCTTGGCCCTTGATGTAAATCGTCTTGCCCGTCAGTTCCTCCAGCGCCCTGAGGCTCGAACCCCCGGCGCCGATAATGATCGCCGCGACCGCCGGGTTGACCGCCACCAAGATCGCCTCAGCGTCGGTCTCCCGAGCGAGCTTTTTGATCTGCCGCTGGGTCCGGTGGGCCACCGTCGCTTCAGAGAGAACTTTCCCCGAGCCTTCGCACACGGGGCAGGTCTTGTGGAGAAAATCGCCGATGTCCTGCTTGACCTTTTTCCGGGTGATCTCTACCAGGCCCAAGCTGGTGAAGCCTAAGACGTGGGTGCGGGTCTTGTCCCGGCGGATCTCGCGCTCAAGCCGCTCGAGCACCATCTTTTCGTGCTCTTTGGACTCCATGTCGATGAAGTCGACGATGATGATGCCGCCGATATCCCTCAACCTCAACTGGCGGGCGATCTCCGTGGCAGCCTCAAGGTTGGTCTTGAGGACGGTGTCAGCCAAATTGGTCGTGCCGATAAAGCGTCCGGTGTTGACGTCGATGCTGGTGAGGGCTTCGGTGTGATCGATGACAAGATACCCGCCGCACTCGAGCCAAACTTTGCGCTGCAAGGCCCGCTCGATCTCTTGTTCGATGCCGTAGGAGTCGAAAATGGGCGGCCCTTCGTGATAGAGGTACACCCGGTTTTTCAAGTGGGGCGAAATGTGATCTAAGAGCTCCAGGGTCTTTTGGTATTCGACTTCGCTGTCGACGACAAACTTGTCGATGTCGGAGGTAAACACGTCCCGCACGAGGCGGTAAATCAGGTCGTAATCTTTGTATAAAAGGGCAGGCGGCGAGGCCCTGCGGGCGCGCTGCTGGATCTTTTCCCAGATCCCTAGGAGGAAGCGGCAGTCCTGCACCAGATCTTCCTCGGACTTTCCCTCGGCCACGGTGCGGACGATGAGGCCCATTCCCTTGGGCCGGATCCTTTTCGCGATGGCCTTGAGGCGGTTGCGCTCCCTCTCATTGACGATGCGGCGGGAGACGCCGATGTAATCCACGGTGGGCATGAGGACGAGGTAGCGTCCGGGGATCGTCAGGTGCGTGACCACCCGGGCTCCTTTGGTGCCGATGGGTTCTTTCGTCACCTGGACGATGATGTGTTGTCCTTCCTTCAAGATGTCTTTGATCGAGTGGACGTGGTGGCCGTCGCCGTTTTCGCTGCCGTTTTTATAAGCGAGCGCGTCGTCGACGTAGAGGAAGGCGTTGCGTTCGAGACCGATGTTGACGAAAGCGGCTTGCATGCCAGGCAGGACGTTTTCCACTCGGCCCTTGTAGATGTTGCCTACGACGCGCTGGTCCTCTTGGCGCTCAACAAAAAGCTCGACCAACCGCCGGTCTTCGAGCAGCGCGGCGCGCGTCTCGCCCAAACCGGCGTTGACGACAATCTCCTTTTTCATGAAATGTCACTCCTAATCACTCCCAACCCGGGTGGCTCCCAGCGGCCGCCCCGCGCTGAAGGAGGCGCTCCCGTGCCCCTCACGGGCACCCCCGTCCGGCCGCGGACGAAAGCCAGCCCCATACCGTTGGTTAAACTTGTCATCCAATGGCAGAGTTCGCGGCGGAGCCTCCCTGCTTGTGCGCCCACGCTGGCGCTTGCGACCTAGACGCTCTGTACCCGGCCCGTGTGCTACGGGCACGCACTGGCAACCTCGTACCGCCGCGACATGTCATCCGTCGAAATCGTGCAAAACTTTCGCCAAACATGAGGGAATACGCATCGCCCGGCGCGCTGGCCCGACCCCCTGCAAGCCTGACCGCAGGCCTCCGCCCCCCTGCATGAAACTTTCGCCATTCCAGGCCGCTTATCGCTAGTATGGCTGCCCGCCCAAGACGGCATACTCAGCCGCTTTTTTCGAACACCTGTATGGGTTTACCATAACATACGCCGCTCGCACCTGTCAATGATAAACCCCATGGCAAGGGGCTTCCCGCTGCTCGGCGGCCCTTCCTTCGCACCGCCGCGAGGCGCCTCATGCGCCTGGGTCGCGCGCCCCGACCGGGCGGGCCAGTGCGCCGACAGCCGTGTCGCTGCCCTGGTGGAAAAGAGCGTCGATCAGGTCGAGCTCAGTGGCGACGCCCGAAAGCCGCCCCTCGCGGTCGAGCACCCAGACGATGTGGTACCGCTGGGGCACCATGCGGCCCACCAGCTCTTTCACCGGTGTCTCCTCGCTGACCACCAACTGGCGCGCCCGCCACCTTCCCCCTGCCCGGAGCTGGTTTCGCCGCCGGGCAAGGTAACGCATGAGGACAAACCCTGCCTGCTCTTCCTCCCGTCCCGCCGCCAAGTAGACGAAGACTCCTACCACGATCCACGTCGCGCTCGCAACGGTTTCCGAAAGCAAAATGGCCCCCAAGACGACCATCATGGCGGCGAGGGCGCGCCCCACCGCGGCGGCCCGTTGGGTCGCTGGGCGAAAACCGATGCGCTGGGCCAGCACGGCCCTGTACACCCGGCCGCCGTCCAGGGGGAAAGCCGGAACGAGGTTGAACCCCCCGATGACCGCGTTGGCTTGGACGAAAAGCGGCGTGAACTCTTGCGGCACCAGGCCGAGCCGGGCGCCAAGGAGGACGAAAGCGATCAGCAGCCCGTTGGCCAGCGGGCCGCAGAGGGCCACTTTGGCTTCGACGGACGGGTCGGCCTCCAGCAAGTCGTCGATCCGGGCAACGCCTCCAAAAGGAAGGAGCTCCACCGCGCTCACCCGGAGCCCATAACGCCTTGCGGCGGCGACGTGGGCCATCTCGTGAAGGAAGACAAGGGCAAAAAAGAGCACCGCCCGCCAAAAGAGGCCAACAAGGCTCGAGAGGGCGAGCAGCGCGAGAAAAGAGGCGTTGAGGGTGATCCTGACGCCAAAGAGACGACCGATCGTCACCGGCTGGGATCAGCCCCCGCTGCTCGGCAGCCCTAACGCTCCCGGATCGGCGGGACCTCCGGCGGGAACAGCCGTCTCCCCCAACCCCCGCCACCGCTCCAGCCAGCCTCTCACGCCCCCGCTCCCTTCCCAAACGGCGAAGCGCCGCGTCAGCTGGACGAGGGGGTCGTAGGCGTACTCCGTGGTGAGGACAAAGGCGACGTACTCTTCAAACCTCTGGGTCACCGGCCAGTCGACCTGGTGGATCGAGGCGAGGATGAGAAACAACACCACGGCGAAGAGGAGGTTTTTGCCAAACCGGACGAGATCCACGGAAGACGCCCC